>UREN01000068.1 GCA_900546885.1 uncultured Oscillospiraceae bacterium | reverse complement strand
TTTTTTTAATGATACGGCGACCACCGAGATCTACACTCTTTCCCTACACGACGCTCTTCCGATCTGGGCGCATGGCCGCCCGCGCGCCGCCCCGGCAGGCACCAAAGCAAACCCGGGCCACTGACGGGGCCGCACCGGCCCTGCGGCGAGCATGCCTTCGGGCGGCGCTTCCGCTGTGCAAGGGGCCCGGCACAGACGATAGAAGGGGGAACTGAAATGGAAACACACACCCTGGTTGCCTATTTTTCAGCCAGCGGGGTCACGGCCCGTGTGGCGCAGGAGATTGCCCGGGCAACCGGCGCAGACCTGTACGAAATTCGCCCTGCTGTGCCCTATACCAGGGCAGACCTGGACTGGACAGACCGCAACAGCCGCAGCACGCGCGAGATGAACGACGCCGCCAGCCGCCCGGCCATTGCGCAGCCCGTGCGGGATATGGAGAAATACGGCACCATTTTTCTGGGCTTTCCCATTTGGTGGTATGTGCAGCCGCGCATCATCGACACCTTTGTGGAAAGCTATGCCCTGGCGGGCAAAACGCTCATCCCCTTTGCCACCTCTGGCGGAAGCGGCATTGGGGGCGCGGAAAAAAGCCTGAAGGCCCTGTGCCCGCAGGCGGTGTGGAAGCCCGGCAAGCTGCTGAACGGCGGCGGGGCGGCGGCCTGGGCCAGGGAGGCGCTGCGCTGAAAAAGGCGCCGCCCGTTTGCCCCAAAGCGGGTGCGCGGCGCCGCGCGTCTGCAAACAGGCCGGATAAAAAGGACAGAAACCGAGAAAGGCAGAAAGTGAGGAACCTGTGATGAAAGCAACCGTATACTTTACCCGCGAGCTCACGCCGCAGGCGGTGGTGACGCTCTATCAGAAGCTGGGCGTGCAGCTGCCCGGCAAAGTGGCTGTAAAGGTGCACTCTGGCGAAAAGGGCAACCAGAACTTCCTTCGCCCGCAGTTCTGGCAGCCCATGGTAGAGGCCGTGCACGGCACCATTGTGGAGTGCAACACCGCTTACGGCGACGCCGCCGGCGGCGTGCGCGACAACAGCGAGGCGCATTGGAAGCTTTTGGAAGAACATGGCTGGACGAAATATTTTGATGTGGACCTGATGGATGCCGAAGGACCGGATGTGGTGTGGCCCATTCCCAACGGGAAGGTGCTGAAAGAGAACCATGTGGGCAAAAACATCCTGCGCTACGATTCCATGCTGGTGCTGGCCCACTTCAAGGGGCACCCCATGGGCGGCTATGGCGGCGCGCTGAAACAGCTTTCCATCGGCTGCGCATCCCGCGCGGGCAAGGCGCTGATTCATTCCGCCGGCAAGACGGACGACCGCTTTGAAACCTGGAAACAGCACGCCAGCAACGTCGTTTTCCCAGAGGCGATGGCCGACGCCGCCATGAGCGTGGTGCAGCATTTCCAGGGCAAAATTGCCTTTATCAATGTGATGAAGAACCTCTCGGTAGACTGCGACTGCTGCGCGGTGGCCGAAGACCCCTGCATGAAGGACATTGGCATGCTCGCCTCGCTGGACCCGGTGGCCATCGACCAGGCCTGCATCGACCTTGTCGCCCGTTCGGACGACCCGGGCAAAGAACATTTTATGGAGCGCGTGAACAGCCGCAACGGCATTCACACCATCGAGGCCGCGGCCAGCCTTGGCTATGGCACCCGGGAATACGAGCTTGTGGAAGTGTAAGCCGGTGAGCGGCCGCCCGGCCAGGGCGTGTTGACGCAAGAAAACACTGCCGCTGAAACGGAAATTCGGGCGCACGGCATTGCCAAAGCGCCTCACGGGGCGGGGCGCCTTTTGCGGGTGCCCCGCCCGCTGTTTGCCGCGCCGTGTTTGACACGGGGTGCAAACGCAGATATAATAACCTTACCATATCGTTCGGATGGGGGCGAAAGGGTGCCGAAGGGTTCACAGGAATTGACGAATGCCAGGAAGAACGAGATTCTCAACGCCTGCGCCGCGCTTTACGAAACCATGAGTTTCAAAGACATCACGCTGAAAGAGATCGGCAAGCAGACATCGTTTACCCGCACGTCTATCTACAATTATTTTCACACAAAAGAAGAGATTTTCCTCGCGCTTTTGCAGCGCGAGTACGAGCTGTGGCGCAGCGACCTTGTGCGCCTGCATGACGAAAACGAGCGCATGACGGCGCAGGGCTTTGCCGAAGCGCTGGCGCACACGCTGGAAAAGCGCGAGCGCATGCTGAAGCTTCTGTCTATGAACCATTACGACCTGGAGGCCCGCGCCCGCACAGAGAAGCTGGTGGAATTCAAGGTGGCCTACGGCGGCTCCATCCGTGCCGTGGCGCTCTGTTTGGAAAAGTTCTTCCCGGCTATGTCCGCGCAGGATATCCAGGGGTTTATCTACGCCTTTTTTCCGTTTTTGTTCGGGGCCTGGCCGTACACCTTTGTGACGCCCCGGCAGCAGCAGGCCATGGAGGCGGCGGGCGTGCCCTATGTGCCGCTTTCGCTGTATGAAATTACCTGTTCCTGTGCCAGAAGGCTGCTGGAGGGCTATGGCGCGCAGGCCACCTAGGTGCACAGATGCGCCGCCCGGCCCAGGGCCGCGGCACCGCCCAAAGAACCCGCAGGCCCCGGAAAGCCGTGCTTTCCGGGGCCGTTTTGCTGTGCGGCGCGCCGCCTGGCGCCGCTGCCCGGCCCAAAATGTGCAGCGCCCTCTGCGGAAAAGGCCGGGGCTGCTTTTGGCTTACGGCAAACGGGCGCTTTTTGCGCCGCTGGCCATGCCAAAGCCGCGGCGGGGCCCTCCCTTTTCAAGGAAAGTAGTGATTTCACGGAAAATTGAAAACTCCCGTCAAACTGACGGAAATCCCGACAACTTATTAAAATTTCTTATATCGCCGGCGGTCAATTCCTCGCAGGTTTTCTCCCTCGGTTTCGTCATGGGTGGTCGCTCCTTTCTGCTCATAGGTAAAAGAAAAGAGCAGCCGTTTTCAGATTGAAAATAGCTGCTCTAGGTTGATGTATTCAGTCATTTAAGTTGACGGCAAACTCCCTGATAAATGGGAATTGGTCGGGCTACTTCGGCAATTCGCTTTCTTCAACTGGAACTGCTTCAAGGTCAATATTAGACCAATAAGAGCCAATATCTGAACTTGTAAAGTATTCAAAATTGCCCGTGGACGATTTCAACTTTCCGTTCTTGACGCCATCACAGACATACACCAGTTCGTAGTTTGTCCCATCTGAAAGGTTAAATCGAAAACTGGTCACACTTGCTCCAGTGGTTTCCTCAACTTGTTTGTCTTCCAATGATAAGTCCTCAAACATATCATACAAGGCCGTTATATCACTTTCTTCAACGATTACTTTCTTTTCTGCTGATACAGGTACTCCCGAATAGTGGTACATTTCAATATTTTCAACATCTTCAACCCCAAAGGGAAAGTCGATATTGAACGTTTCTCCGTTACAGCTAACCAGCCCCATCATTAAAATTAGCAAGGATATCAAACCTACCGTCTTTTTCATATCGTCGCATTCCTTTGTCAATACTGATTTATTGATCTGCTGCTTGGCTAAAATATAGCACAAACCTGTGAACAAATCCATATTATCTTTCACTTTTCAAATATCAAAATGCCTTTTCAAAAGACAGCGGTAACTGTCCATTCCTGCTATTTGGTGAAACAGACGGAGTTTAATCCATCACTACTTTCCTTGAAAAGGGACGCGGGGCCTTTGCCCTTGTGCACGGGCCGGTTTTTTGTTATAATAAAATCTCTACGGGCCCGCGCGCCGCGCAGGCCCGGCCAAAGAAAAGGAAAGGGGCGTTTTCATATGGGCGGCATTGTTGCGTGGGACCGCGTGGCCATCTATTTTGCGCGCGCGCTGGCGCTGCTTACGGCCATCCCCTTTCACGAGGCGGCGCACGCGTGGGCCTCTGATAAACTGGGCGACCCCACGGCCAAACTGTATGGCAGGCTTTCGCTGAACCCCATGCGTCATCTGGACCCATTGGGCGCGCTGTGCATGATATTTGCCGGCTTTGGCTGGGCAAGGCCTGTGCCGGTGGCGGCCACCACGCGGTTTCGCCACCCGCGGCGCGACATGGCCCTCAGCGCCGCCGCGGGCCCTGCGGCCAACCTGCTTTTGGCCTATGTCTACACGGTGCTGTATAAATTGGTGGGCTACCTTGCGCCCGCCAACACGTTTTGGGTGTTTGTGTTTGTGGTTTTATCCACCATGGTGAACGTGAACATCACGCTGGCCGTGTTCAACCTGCTGCCCGTGCCGCCGCTGGACGGCTCGCGCATTTTCAACCTGCTGCTGCCGAAAAAGTGGTATTTTGCCGTGATGCGCTACGAGCGCATCATTCTTCTGGCGCTGTTTGCCGTGCTGTTTCTGGGCCTTCTGGATGTGCCGCTGAACTGGCTGTACACGGCGGCCGGGCGCCTGCTGGATTTTTCCACCGGCTATGTAGAGCTTGCGCTGCGCGCGCTTTTGCACTGAGAGGGGGCGGCGCAGAACATGGAACAGCAGCCCGTGCAGCTGCATATGGAGCAGTTCACCTTCAAGCTGGCCGATTTTGAGGGCCCGCTGGACCTGCTTTTATACCTTGTCAGCAAAAACAAGATGAGCCTTGCCGATATTGAAATTGTAAAGCTCATCGATCAATATGTCTCCATCGTGCACGGTGTGCGCGCCGAAGAGATGGAGAGCGCCAGCGAGTTCATTGAAATGGCCGCCAGGCTGGTGCAGATGAAATCGTTTTTCCTTTTGCCCAAAAGCGAAGAGGCCGAGCGCATGAAGGAAGAGCTCACCGGCATGCTGGTGGAATACAGCCTGTGCAAAGAGGTGGCCGCCAGGCTGCGCGCCATGGGCGAGGGCGTCTACCTTGCCGTGCGCGCGCCCATGACGGTTCCGCTGGACACCACCTACCGCCTGCGCCACCAGCCGTGCGAGCTGGAAAGAGCCTACCACGCCCTGCAGGGCAAAAGCCTGTTGAAGCGCACGCCCAAGGCAGAGCAATTCGAGCCGCTGACGGCCGCGCCCATTGTGTCGGTGGCCTCGCGCATCATCCATGTGCTGCGCGGGCTTGTCACCGGCAGGGTGAAAACGCTGCGGCAGCTTTTTTCCAAAGATGCCACGCGCAGCCAGACAGTGGCCACCTTCCTGGCCGTGCTGGAGCTGGTGCGCGCCGGCCGCGTGAACATTGACGCGCACGAAAACCTCAGCGTGAAGCAGCGCAGGAAGGGGGCCTGACCGGCCATGGAGCTGAACCAACTGAAAGGGGCCCTGGAGGCCGTGTTGTTTGCCCACGGCGAGCCCGTGAGCACCGCGCGCCTGGCGGATGTATTTGAAATGGACGAGGCAGAGCTTTCGCGCGTGCTGGCCGTGATGCGCGACGAATACCAGGCCGCGGGCAGGGGCATCTGCCTTCTGCGCCTGGAAGACAGCTGGCAGCTTGCCACAAAGCCCGCCTTTTCCTCGTATGTCAAGCGCGCGCTGGATAACCGCCGCAACACGCCGCTCAGCCCCGCGGCCATGGAGGTGCTGGCGGTTATCGCCTATAACCAGCCGGTGTCCCGCTCGTTTGTCGAGCAGGTGCGCGGGGTAGATTCCACCTCCACCGTGCAGACGCTGCTGCAAAAGGGGCTGATTGAAGAGGCCGGCAGGCTGGACCTGCCCGGCCGGCCCATCTCGTTCCGCACAACGGACGCTTTTCTGCGCTCGTTCGGGCTGGAAAGCCTGGCCCAGCTGCCGCCGCTGCACAGCGACGACTATATGCTGGAGCCGGAGATGCAGGCCGCCGCGCCGCAGGCAGACGGCGCACAGGAATGACGCAGGCCGCCGCAGCGCGGCAAAGGGGGCGGGCGAATGCACATTTTGCTCACAGTGCTCAGCGTGCTGGGCTGGGTGCTGCTGGCGCTGCTGTGCCTGCTGCTTGTGGCGCTGTTCACCCCTGCGCGCCTTGTGCTGGAGCTTCGCTATGACGAGTTTTCCGCCAGGCTGAAGGTGCTGTGCTTCACTGTTACGCTGTACCCGCGCGGGCAAAAGCAGCAGGGCGATGCGCCCGATGGAAAGGAGGCAGCGCCCGCCGCGCCGCCCAAAGCGGGCGCGCAGGCCGATGCCGGCGGCAGCGCACAGGCCGGGCCGCCGCAGGCGGGGCAAACAGGCCCTGGCGGAAAAACGGGCAAAACGCCAAAGCAAAAGCGCCGCCTGCCAAGCCTTGGCAGCCTGGCACAAATTTGTTCTGCCGCCGGGGCGCTGATGCGCGCGGTGCTGCGCACCGTGCATGTGCGCGGGGTAAAGGCCGTGTGGCCTGTGCACTGCGAGGACGCCGCCGAAACGGCCATCCGCTTTGGGCACATGCAGGCGTATGTGGGCTCTGCGCTGGGCGTCTTGCAGAACTTTGTCGATTTGCAGCTCAAGCAGGTGGACATCATCCCCGATTTCACCGGCGAGCACAAATATCGCAGATATTTCTATTGTAAAATACAGGCAATACCGTTTATAATAGTGACAACAGGCGTGTGGGCCCTTGTAAAGCTGAAGGCCATGCACGCCGTTTGAGGCAGGGAGGTCTTGCGCCGTGAGTGAACACCCCATCGAGGGCCTGATGGACGTCACCCTTGAAAAAATAAAAAGCATGGTAGATTCCAACACCATCATCGGCAACCCCATCAATATGCCGGATGGCACGCTGATTTTGCCGGTGTCCAAGGTGTCGTTCGGCTTTGCCAGCGGCGGGTCCGATTTTCCCAGCAAAACCTCCAAGCAGCTGTTCGGCGGCGGCGGCGGGGCGGGCGTCTCCATTTCGCCCATTGCGTTTCTGGTGGTGCGGGGCAACTCTGTGCGCATGCTGCAGCTGGCCGACACCTCCAACAGTGTAGACCGCGCCATTGGCATGATGCCGGAAATGGTGGATAAAGTGGCCGACCTGTTCGGCAAAAACAAAAAGGACGACAACGGCACCGCCAGGTAGGCGGGCGCATATGGGCCGGGCCCAGCCGCGTGGCTGCGCCTTCGGCCCTTTTTGTGAGAAAAGGGGAAACAGAACAATGAGAGACGAGCGCATTCAAAAGGTGCTTGCCGCACAGGGCGTCTGCTCGCGCCGCGCGGCCGAGCAGCTGATTGCACAGGGCCGCGTGAAGCTGAACGGCAGGCCCGTGGGCCTTGGCGATAAAATGGACACAGCCGCCGACGTGCTCAGCGTGGACGGCCAGCGCATCTATGTGCCCAGAAAAACGGAAAAATATTACTATATGCTGCACAAGCCCCGCGGCTTCATCACCACCACCAGCGACGAGCGCGGGCGCAAAACGGTGATGGACCTGATGGAGGGCGTGCCCGCGCGCGTGTACCCGGTGGGCCGGCTGGATAAAGACAGCGAGGGGCTTTTGCTGCTGACGAATGACGGCGAGTTTGCCAACCTGCTTACCCACCCCAGCCACGGCGTGACAAAGCTGTACCGCGTGACGGTGCACCCGCGCGCCACAGAAGAGCAGCTGATTGCCCTGACGGACGGCGTTGTGCTGGACGACGGCACCAAAACGCAGCCCGTTGTCATCCGCGTGGTGGTGGACGAGCCCGAGCGCACGGTGATGGAAATGACGCTTTCCGAGGGGAAAAACAGGCAAATCCGGCGCATGTGCGAGGCCGTGGGGCTGGAGGTGGCGCGCCTGCGGCGCACGGCGGTGGGCCCGGTGAAGCTGGGCATGCTGGCGCCCGGCCAGTTCCGCCAGCTGGACAAGCAGGAGGTGCGCGCCCTGCGCACCATGGCCCAAAAGGGCAAGGCCACGGCGCAAATTGAAAAGAACACGCGCCGCCGCGCCACAGGCACGGCCCGCGGGCCGCGCGCGCCGAAAGGCGCAGAAAAAAGGGGGAACAGGCCATGATTGCAATGCGCCCCATTTTGGAGCCGGACGTGTTGGAGCTGTTGAACGACGGCCGTTTTGACGGGGATATAGAGGGCTATGTGGTGATGGACGGGCCCAATTACCTGGGCCATATGCTGTACCGCATTGACGGCGATTTTGTGGACGTGCTGGATTGTGGCCTGCAGGAAAGCGCCCTTGTGGACGGCGGCGTGCGCGCCTGTGTGGCCGCCGGGGAAAACGCGGGCTGCAGCGAGTTCACCGTGAACATGCAGGACGCCGCCCTGGCGCGCTGGTACGAGGTGTTTTTCCCGCACAGCATGCAGCCTGTGGCCATCAAGGCGCTGTTTTCCGGCTGCGTGCATTAAAAAGGCGGCGGCCGCGGGCCGCGCCGCACGGGCACGTTTGCAGGCGTGCGTGCGCCCGCAAGGAAAAACGCAAATTTTGGCATATCTGGCCTTGTCATTTTTTTGTCAAGGTAGTATAATATTTGTAATTTCGGTTTTCAACCACTACTGGTAGCAGGAGGGCTGTTCATGGCAAAAACAACATCCGGCAGGGACATTCTTGCCAAGTTTTTCGATGATGGCGCCTATCAGGTGCTCTGCGGCGAGCAGGGCGCTGTGACGGCTGCGTTTGGCAGCGCGAACGGCACACCCGTGTATGCGGTGTGCCAGAACGGCGAGGCCACAGGCGAAAAAGATATTGATAAAATGGTGAAAGTGCTGGAGATGGCCGCCACCACGGGCAACCCCGTTGTGACGTTCTATGCCAGCGCCGGTGCCAAGCTGGCCGAGGGCCTGGGCGCCCTGGCCGCGGGCGCAAAGCTGTGCGCCGCCGTGGCCAAGGTGTCCGGCGTGGTGCCGCAAATTGCCGTTGTCACAGGCGTGTGCGGCGCGTCCAGCGCGCTGGCCGCCGCGGGCGCGGATGTGTGCATCATGAGCGAAGAGGGCGAATTGTTCTTCACCCCGCCCTTCACCTCGGCCGCCGCGGGCGATGCCAGCCCGGAGGCGGGCAAGGCCGCGTTTGCCGCAAAGGCGGGCGTTGCCGCCCTTGTGGTGAACAATGAGCAACAGGCCGCCGCCGAGGCCGCGCGCCTTGTGGGGCTGCTGCCCGCAAACAACCTGTGCGGCCCGGCCCTGTTTGACGCCGCAGCGCCCGCAAAAGCGCTGGACCTGGCCCAATACACCGGCGCAGGTGCTGCCGCCGCCCTGTGCGACGAGGGCAGCCTGCTTGAGATGTGGGGCGGCTATGGCAAAAACGTGTATACGGCCCTGGGCACCGTGGGCGGCAACGTAGTGGGCGTTGTGGCCACGGCAGGCAATGACGAAGGGCTTTGCCGCGCCTGTGTTTCCAAGGCGGCGCGCTTTGTGCGCCTGTGCGATGCGTTCAGCATCCCGCTGGTGACGCTGTGCGCCACGGCCGGCTTTGTGCCCAGCACTGCAGAGGACGAGGCCGGCGGCCTGCGCGAGGCTGCGCGCCTTGCGGCAAGCTATGCCGACGCCACCACCGCCAAGGTGGCTGTCGTCACCGGCAAGGCTGTGGGCCCCGCCTGGGTGGCCCTGTGCAACGCAGACCTCACCATTGCCGTAGAGGGCTGCACCATCGCCCCGCTGGCCCCGCAGGCCGCGGTGAGCGTGCTGTATAAAGAAGAGCTTGACGCTAGCGGCAACATTGTGGCCGCCACGCAGAAAAAGGCCGCCCAGTGGGCCGCTGAAACCTGCAGCGCCGCCGCCGCTTTGCAGGCGGGCCTGGCCGATTTTGCAGTGCCCGCGGCCGATGCGCGCGCCGCGCTGGTGGGCGCGCTGGATATGCTGAGCACCAAGCGCACCCAGCGCCTGCCGAAAAAGCACGGCAACATGGCGCTGTGACACAAAGCCGATAGTTTGCTGACATAAGCTGAGATGATATAGGAGGAACTTCCCATGAAAACTTTCAACATCACGGTCAATGGCACCCCGTACAGTGTCACGGTGGAAGAGACAAACGGCGCCGCCCCCATGGCGCCCGCAGCGCCTGTTGCCCCGGCTGCGCCTGCGGCAGCCCCTGCGGCGCCCGCGCC
>UREN01000067.1 GCA_900546885.1 uncultured Oscillospiraceae bacterium | reverse complement strand
TTTTTTTTCAAGCAGAAGACGGCATACGAGATCACTGTGTGACTGGAGTTCAGACGTGTGCTCTTCCGATCTAGTGACGCTGCTGACGCTGCGCCACTCCTGCTAAAACTGAATATTATTACACCAGGAACCTTCTCTGCGCTGACCGTGCGGTCCAAGGCGGTTCCATTCCATCCATCATATCTTTCACGCTGTATATTTACACGGGCCCGGCTATATTACCACTGCGGTGCCGCTTGCCGACACCATCAGCATGCCGTTGTTCGAGCCCAGCACCTCATAGTCCACGTCCACGCCCACCACGGCGTTGGCGCCAAGGGCGGCAGCGCGCCGTTCCAACTCTGCCAGGGCCTCTTCGCGTGCGCCAATCAACTCTTCCTCATAGCTGCCAGAGCGGCCGCCGAAAAAATTGGTGAAGCCCGCGGCCATATCTTTCAGGGCATCTACCCCGGCCACCACTTCGCCGAACACAATGCCCTTATATTCTTGAATGGCGCGCCCCTCTATTGTGGATGTCGTTGTCAAAAGCATCTGCCGTGCCCTCCTCTCTCTGCCTGCCGCGCCCTTTATTCGTACAGCGGGAACCGCGCCGTCAGGGCCTGCACAGCCTCCAGCGTGCGCTGCTTTGTCTCTTCAAAGCGGAACACAGTGTCTGCAATGCAGCGGGCAATTGCCTCCATCTCTGCCTCGCCCATGCCGCGCGTGGTGACAGCGGGCGTGCCAATGCGCAGGCCAGAGGTGACAAAGGGCGAGGCCGGGTCGTTCGGCACTGTGTTTTTGTTGGCCGTGATGCGCACTTCGTCCAGGCGGGCCTCCAGCTCTTTGCCTGTCACGCCGGTGCCCCGCAGGTCCACCGTCATCAGGTGGTTGTCTGTGCCGCCGCTGACAAGGGCAAGGCCCTCGCGCACAAGGGCGGCGGCCAGCGCCTTTGCATTTGCCACAATGCGCTGCTGGTATTCTTTAAACTCTGGCCGCAGCGCCTCGCCCAGCGCCACCGCTTTGGCGGCGATGATGTGTTCCAGCGGGCCGCCCTGCGTGCCGGGGAAAATGGCTTTGTCAATGGCTTTGGCATATTCCTCTTTGCACAAAATCATGCCGCCGCGCGGGCCGCGCAGCGTTTTGTGCGTGGTGGTGGTGACAACGTCTGCATACGGCACGGGGCTGGGGTGAAGGCCCGCGGCCACAAGCCCCGCAATGTGGGCCATATCCACCATATACAGCGCGCCGTTCTCTTTCGCAATGCGGCCAATGCGCTCGAAATCAATGGTGCGGGCATAGGCCGAGGCGCCTGCCACAATCAGTTTGGGGTGATGCTCGCGCGCTTTGCGGGCCAGGTCCTCATAATCCAGATACCCGTTTTCATCCACGCCATAGGGCACAAAGCGGTAGTTTTTGCCGCTCATGTTCACGGGGCTGCCGTGCGTGAGGTGGCCGCCGTTTGAAAGGTCCATGCCCAGCACGGTATCGCCCACATTCAAAAGCGCAAAGTACACAGCCAGGTTGGCCTGTGCGCCCGAGTGGGGCTGCACGTTGGCGTGCTGCGCGCCGAACAGGCGGCAGGCGCGCTCGCGCGCGATGTTTTCCACTTCATCCACCCAGGCGCAGCCGCCATAATAGCGGTGGCCGGGGTAGCCCTCGGCATATTTGTTCGTCAGCACGCTGCCCATGGCGGCCAGCACGGCGGGCGATACCACGTTTTCCGAGGCAATCAGTTCAATGTTCTGGCGCTGGCGGCAAAGCTCGCCCTGCATGGCCCGCGCAACCTGCGGGTCGCTTTCGGCCACAAAGCCGATGGTGTCCAACATATCCGCGTACATGTGCATCCTCCATATCTTGTGGTTTTTTCGGTTCTTCCATCAGTATACAACGAAATGCGGTTGTGCACAAGCGCTGTTTGTGCTATGATGAAAACGGCCGTTTTGGGGCGGTTTTGAGGAGGTTTTGCCACATGAGAACAAAACAGGACACTTTGCAGATTGTGCAAAGGCTGAAAGAGGAATATCCCCTGGCAGAGTGCACGCTGGATTATGCCAGCGCCTGGCAGCTGCTGGTGAGCGTGCGGCTGGCTGCCCAGTGCACCGACGCGCGCGTGAATATTGTGACGGAAGAGCTGTTTGCCAAATATCCCACGCTGGAGGCGCTGGCCGCCGCCGGGGCGGATAACATTGAGGCCATTGTGCGCCCGTGCGGGCTGGGGCGCTCGAAAGCGCGGGACCTTGCCGCCATGAGCAGCATGCTGCTGAATGAATTTGGCGGCAAAGTGCCCCAGGCCATGGAAGACCTTTTGCGGCTGCCCGGCGTGGGGCGCAAAAGCGCCAACCTGGTGCGCGGCGATGTGTTTGGCCTGCCTGCCGTGGTGGCAGACACGCACTGCATCCGCCTTTCGAACCGCCTGGGCTTTGTGAAAGACACCAAAGACCCCGTAAAGGTGGAAAAGGCCCTGGTGAAGGTGCTGCCGCCGGAGGAGTCGAACGATTTCTGCCACCGGTGCGTGCTGCACGGGCGCGCTGTGTGCACGGCGCGCAAGCCATATTGCGAGCGCTGCTGCCTTGCGCAGCTTTGCCCCACGGGCAAAAAAGCCCTTGCGGGCGCCGGGTGCTGAGGGGGCGCGCAGTATGACACAGCAGGAACAGGCGCCCGAGGGCCGAAGGCCGGCGGCCGAAAACAGTTTTCGCCGCGGCTTTCTGGACGGCGTGCCCATCGGGCTTGGTTATTTTTCCGTCTCCATTGCGTTCGGCATTCTGTGCGCGGTAAACGGCATGGACATTCGCGCCACCGTGCTGATCAGCATGACGAACCTCACCAGCGCCGGGCAGCTTGCGGGCGCGGGCGTCATTTTCGGCGGCGGCACGCTGCTGGAAATGGCCCTGACGCAGCTTGTCATCAACCTGCGCTATGCGCTGATGAGCATTTCGCTTTCTCAAAAGCTGCACAAAAGCGTGCGTTTTGCCGACAGGCTGTGGGTAAGCTTTTTTATCACAGACGAAATTTTTGCCGTGTCTGCCTCCAAGCCGGGTGAAGTGGGCAGGCGCTATTTTATGGGCGTTGCCATTGCACCCTACCTTGGCTGGGCGCTGGGCACCCTGGCGGGGGCTGTGGCCGGCGGGCTGCTGCCCCAAAGTGTGCAAAGCGCCATGGGTGTGGCGCTGTATGGCATGTTTGTGGCCATTGTGGTGCCTGCGGCCAAGGCGCACCGCCCCGTGCTGGGCGTGGCGGTGCTGGCGGCTGCGCTTAGCTGCCTTGTGCGGTATGTGCCGTTTCTGCACGCGCACATCTCTTCGGGCTTTTCCATCATTCTGTGCACCGTGTGCGCGGCGCTGGTGTTCGCATGGCTGGCGCCTGTGAAGGAAAAGGAGGTGCTGGCATGACGGTGCAGATGCTGTGCTATATTGCCGTGATGGCGGGCACCACTTATCTCATTCGCGCGCTGCCCATGCTTTTGGTGCGCAAAAAAATAAAAAACCGCTTTGTGCAAAGCTTTCTTTACTATGTGCCCTATGCCGTGCTGGCGGCTATGACGGTGCCCGCCATTTTGGAAAGCACGGCCAGCGCCGTTTCGGCTATGGCGGGCCTTCTGGTGGCGGTGCTTTTGTCTTACCTGGGCGCCGGGCTTCTGCCCGTGGCGCTGGCGGCCTGCGGGGCGGTGTTCTGCGCCGAATGGCTGCTGGGCATTTGGCGGTAAGCTGCCCTGCTGCGCAGGCCTGCCCATATTGTTGGGGGGCAGCACTTTGCCCTTGACAAGAAACGCGCGGCGCGTATAATGGGGAATGGACATAAAAACAGGGGGGCCGAAAGGCTTAGATTTGGCTGCCGTACGCGGGGCCATAGACCCTTCTTACCTGATCCGGGTAATGCCGGCGTAGGGAGTTTTTGCATAAAACAGCAAAGCTCAGCGTGCGCCGTGTGGTTTTTGTGCCACACGGCGCACGTTTTTGGTTTTTGTGTCACATCATTTTGAAAGGGGTATTTCCCATGACGACAAAAACACACGCAAGAACACGCACCCTTGTGGAAGGCGCACTGATGATTGCGCTTAGCACCGTGCTCAGCTACTTTCCCATTTACGAGCTGCCGCACGGCGGCTCTGTCACCTTTGTGAGCATGCTGCCCATTATTCTGATGAGCCTGCGCCACGGCCCGAAGTGGGGCCTGTTCACGGCCTTTGTGCACAGCCTCATCCAACTGTTTCTCGGCCTGAAAAACCTCACCTACTGCCAGACGCTGGGCGCGCAAATTGGCTGCGTGCTGCTGGATTATGTGCTGGCCTTCACCGTGCTGGGCCTGGCATGGTACATTGCCCGGCCGTTTCCCTCTTCAAAGGTTGGCCGTGCCGTTGGCGCCGGCGTAAGCACGTTTGTGGTGTGCGTGCTGCGCTATGTGTGCAGCGTGCTCTCGGGCTATGTGGTGTGGAAAGACTACGATTATGCCTTTGATTGGATGACCAATTTCGGCTGGGGCCAGGCCATTGAGGGCATGGCGGAAAACGCGCTGTGCTGGCTGTACAGCATTGTATACAACGCCACATATATGATTCCGGAGGCCCTCTTCACCGTGGCAGCCGCCGTGGTGCTGATGCTGGCAGCCCCCAAGCTGTTTGACGCGCGGGCAAAATTGTAATGAGTTAAGACATTTGGGCAAAATTGCCAAGAAACACGGCGCAAAGTTCTATGGCTTCGCGCCGTGTTTTTTGTGCGCCGCCGTGCGGTTTGTGCTATGATAAAGGTAAAGAAAGTGCGCGGCTGGCGCACGCCTTCCGTGCCGTTGCTGCAAAGGAGGTTTTTGTATGGCGCACCCTGTCATTTGCATTGGCCGCCAGTTCGGCTCTGGCGGGCGGGAAATTGGCCTTGCCGTGTCACAGAAAATGGGCATTCCCTTTTATGACAAGGAAATTTTGAAAAAGGCCGCGCAGGACAGCGGCATCTCGCAAGAGCTGTTCGAGCGTGCAGACGAGCGCCCCTCCTCCAGCTTTCTGTATACGCTCAGCATCGGGGCGGCGCCCGCCTTTGCCAGCTATGACGATTACCTCACAGACGACAAGCTGTTTGTGTTCCAGTCGAACACCATCCGCGAGCTGGCAAAGCAGGGCCCCTGTGTGTTCATTGGCCGCTGTGCCGATTATGTGCTGCGCCAGCAGCCGGGCATGCTCAGCGTGTTCATCCATGCCCCGCTGGAACAGCGCGTGCTTCGCGTGGCGCGGCTGTACAACATTGACGAGGACAAAGCGCGCGCCCGCATTCGCAAAACAGACAAAACGCGCGCCAACTATTACAACTATTATGCCGATGGCGATTGGGGCCGTGCGGACCGGTATGACATTGCCCTGAACACCGGCAAATTGCCCATCCCCATAGCGGCCCAGCTTCTGGCAGATGCGGCAAAGCTTGTAAAATAGCGTCTGGCTTTTCTCTGTCACCTCCCTAGCCGCCGGCCCCCTCTCCGGCGGCATGACCAAAACGCCCCTGCGCTGCAAGGCGCAGGGGCGTTTTTCTGCCCGCGGCTTTTCACGACGGCACGGCCGCACCTGCGGCCGCGGGCCCGGCCGTGGGCGCGGGCACAGGCTGCGGGCCGCAGGCCTCCACACAAATATCCCCGCCGTGCACCGCCACCCGGGCCGGGGTGCCGGGCGGCTCCAGCAGGGCCAGGGGTTCCAGCACGCGGGTGCGCACCAGGCGGCGCAGCGCACGGGCACCCAGTTCCGGCTTTGCCAGGGCGGCCAGGGCGCCGGGCACCGGCGGCTCGTAGGAAAGGCTTATGCCCGCCTCGTGCAGCTGGGCACAGGTTTCGTCCAGTTCGCGCTGTGCAATGCGCTCCAGGGCGCCGGCAGAAAGCGGGCCGAACACCACGCACTCATCCAAACGCGCCAAAAGTTCGGGCGAAAAATGCCCGCGCGCGCTTTGCAGCGCATCGTGCCGGGCAAACAGCGCCTGGCCCGCGCCAAAGCCGGTGGGGCGCGCCGCGCCGCCCAGCGCTCTGGCGCCCAGGTTTGAGGTGAGCACCACCAGCGCCGTGCGGAAACTGACGCGGCGGCCAAGGCCGTCCGTCAGCTCGCCCTCTTCCAAAACCTGCAAAAGCAGGTGCATCACGTCCGGGTGTGCCTTTTCCACTTCGTCCAGCAGCACCACGCAGTGCGGGCGCTCGCGCACGGCGCGGGTAAGCTGGCCGCCCTCCTCGTGGCCCACATAGCCCGGCGGCGCGCCCACAAGGCGGGCCGCCGCCTGCTTTTCCATATACTCGCTCATGTCAAAGCGCAAAAGCGCCTGCGGCCCGCCGAAGCATTCCCGGGCAACGGCCTTGGCCAGCGCCGTTTTTCCCACGCCCGTGGGCCCCAAAAACAAAAACGAGGCCATGGGCCGCCGTGCGCTTTCCGGAAACAGCCGTGCACGCCGCATAGCGCCCGCCACAGTGTGCACTGCTTCCTCCTGCCCTATAATATGCCGGCAAAGCGCCTGTTCCAGGCCATCCAGCCGCTCGTCCCGGCTGCGGCACAGCAGGGCTGCGGGCACGCCGCTGTGCCGTGACACAGCGGCGGCCACATCGGCCCGGCCCACGGCGGGCGGGCACCGCTCTTCCATTTTTACCGACGCACATGCCTCATCCAGCGCATCAATGGCCTTATCTGGCAGAAACCGGCCGGGCATGTAGGTGGCCGTAAGCTCCACCGCAGCCTCCAGCGCCTGCGGCTCAATGCACACGCCATGGTAGCTTTCATAGCGCGGCGCAAGGCCCTGCAAAATGGCCAGCGCCGCCGTGCGGCTGGGCTCTTCCACCGGCACGGCCTCAAAGCGGCGTGCCATAGCGGCATCCTTCTCGATATGCTTTGCATATTCCTCGCGCGTGGTGGCGCCAATGACCTGCACCTCGCCGCGCGCCAGGATGGGCTTGAGGATGCTGGCCGCATCCACACCGCCCTCTGAAGCGCCCGCACCCATGATGGAATGCACCTCATCCAGAAACAGGATGGCGCTGCCCGCCTGCCGCACCTCGGCCAGGACATCATGCAGGCGCTGTTCAAAATCGCCCCGGTATTTGGTGCCCGCCACAAGGCTGCCAATATCCAGTGAAAGCACGCTTTTCCCGCACAGGCGCGCAGGCGCCCGCCCCTCTGCAATGCGCAGCGCAAGCCCTTCCACCACAGCCGTTTTGCCCACGCCCGCCTCGCCCACAAGGCAGGGGGCATTTTTGCGCCGCCGCAGAAGAATGCGCTCAACGGCCGCTATCTCTTCCTCCCGGCAGAACACGGGGTCCAGCCTGCCCTCGCGGGCAAGCTGGGTGAGGTCTTGCCCATAGCGCAGGGCATTTTTCGGCGCGGGCGGGGCCATGTGGGGCGCCGCCGGTTTCCACAGCGGCGCTTTGGCGCGGCGGCCGCATTCGGCGGCCTCGGCCTTGGCGTCCAGGCCCAGCTGTTCCATCATCTGGCGGGCGGTGCATTCCTGCTGCAGAAAGGCCGCCAGCAGATGCAGCGGGCCGGCCTTTTCCTCCCCGGCCGCCTGGGCCGTGCGCACAGCCTCATCCATGGCGGCGCGCAGCTCGGCATTCACCGTGCCGGGCCACAGGTAACAGGGCGTATTCTGCCCTTTCTCTTCGCAAATCAGACGCGCCAGGCGAAACCCGTATATTTTTCTGGACAGCAGAAAGGCCGCCGCCTCGCCTTCATCTTCGCGCAGGATGGCAAGCAGGCAGTGCTCTGTGCCGGCCGCGGCGTGGCCAAAGGAGGCCGCCGTGCTCACAGCCTCGTTCAGCACCCGGCGCGCGGCTTTATCGAACCCTTTGAATCGGTATAACAACGTCTTCTCCCCTTTCCCTGTGCAAGTATGGCCTGGGTGGGCAAGGGGCATGCACAAAGGCGTTTTCTTCCAGCCGCGCCGCATCAAAAAGGCCCGGCAATCCATGGATGGATTGCCGGGCCTTTTTGAAATGCGTGGCTTTGGTAGATTCTGTTTTACTGGGCCAGGGCTTCTTCCAGCGCCTGGGCAATCTGGTCCGGGCAGGAAGTGGGCCTGTTGCCGCAGGTGGTGCCGCGCATACGGCCAATGGCGTCCTGCGCCTTCATGCCCTTTAACAGCGAGCAGATGCCCTTCAGGTTGCCGTTGCAGCCGCCCAGCACCTCCACATTTTCAATGGTGCCGTCCTCTGCAAGCGTCACCGTGGTGGAAAGGGAGCACACTCCCCTGTTCTTTCTCTGATATGTCATGGTTTTCCCTCCGCGCAACTCAAAATGCTGGTTTTCATTTTAGCACAATGCGCGTGGAAAAACACCGCCCTTTTGCAGGATTTGGCGAACAAGCCAGAATCATGCCGGCAGGCACTAAAAAAATTGTGCATCAGCCCACACCGGCTGCCCCCGCGTGCCTCAGGCCCCTTCGCCCTGCGGCGCGCCGCCGCGGCTTTGTGCCAGCGCCTCGATGCGCGCCAGCATCTCGTCCCGGGTTGTCATGGCGCCCAGCGGCGTGGGCTTTGACATGTGCATGCCGTGAAAATCTGTGCCGCCTGTCACAATCAGCCCATACTGCCGCGCCAGCTCGTGCAAAGCGGCCTTGTCCTGCGGGGTGTTGCGCGGGTGGTCAATCTCCACCCCGTCAATGGCCCCCTGTGCGGCAAGCTGGGCCGCAAGCTCCATGCTGCTGTACACGCTGGGGTGCGCCAGCACCACTACGCCGCCTGTGCCGTGCGCCAGTTCCAGCACGGCCTGCACGGGCTCGTAGGCCGGGTCGTGCAGCACGCGCCCGCGGCCCGCGCCGAACAGCTCGCGGTACAGCTCTTTATAAATCCCGTCTGTGTATCCATATTCAAACAGCAGGCGGATGAGGTGTGTTTTGTAGGTGACGCCGCTGCGCCGGGAAAACGCCTTTGCCTCTTCCCGGCAGAACTGCGGGTATAAGGCCTCCAGCTCTTCCATGCTTTTTTCTGTGGCCGCGTTGCGCCGCGCCGCCATCAGGGCACAGAACTCTTTCAGCGCCGGCGTCAGCTTGGGCCAGTAACACAGAAGGTGCACCCGGCGCCCGCGCGCAACATCAAAGCCCGTCAGTTCCACTGCCGGAATCATGCGCACCCCCTGCACCACAGGGTGCCCATATGCATATTCGGCGCTGAGCGTGGTGTCATGGTCCGACACGGCCAGGTGCGTCAGCCCGGCCCGCGCCGCCAGCTTTGGCAGCAGCTCAATGTCGCTGGAGCCATCTGAAAAATTGGTGTGCGTATGCAGGTCGCCCGGCATAAAAAGGCCTCCTCTGTGCTTGGCCCTGCCCGCCCGGGCACACGCGCCGCGCCGGGGCAGGCAGGCTTTCTTTTATGTGGATTGTACCACTGCACGCAGCCCTTTTTCAAGTGCCAGGGGCCTTAGAACTGTGCCCCGGCCAGGAAGTCGTCCAGGATGCCGGGCACATGGCACGCCTCACAATCGTTTTCTTCCAGCGCAGCCGCAAGCGCCTGTGCCTGCGCTTTGTCCAGCGTGATATCGCCGTAAAACTCCCCCGTTTCCACCAGGCGCAGGCCATATGTTTCGTATAGCCCCTGCGGGCCCTGCAGCTGGTGGCACACTACCTCGCACTTCATCGTGCCGCCTCCTCTTTTTGCGCCGGGTTTCCCCATACACCTACAGTATAGCAAACATAATTGTAAAATTTTGGAAATTATTGTCTTTTTCACAGCCGCCCGCTGCAAAACGAAAAACAGCTGCAATACACGCCGGTTTGTGCACAGAAACATTTGACTTTTTTGGCCCCATGCTGTATACTAAGTAGCGTTCTCAGTTTGTGCAGATGTAGTTTAGTGGTAGAACTCCAGCTTCCCAAGCTGGCTGTGTGGGTTCGATTCCCATCATCTGCTCCATCAAAAAGCCCGTGGAACCAACGTTCCGCGGGCTTTTTCTATCCCTTCTGTTCACACTTTTGTTCACACTTTGAAGTGAAAACAGAGCCAGGCGCTTACCTTTTGCACTGCCTCGCCGCAGGCACGCATGCATGCAAAAGCGCCTGCCAAAGGCGCGTTGACGTAAGAAAACATTGCCTCTGAAACAGAAATTCGGGCGCATAGCATCGTCAAAGCGCCTTGACAACCACAAAGGGTG
>UREN01000066.1 GCA_900546885.1 uncultured Oscillospiraceae bacterium | reverse complement strand
AAAGAATAGGACAACCGACAACAGAAAATGCGAAAAAGCCCGTAATATCAAGGAAAAACGCACCATAGAGATGTTTAATACGGCCTCAAAGCTGCCCGCCGTGCGCCTCAGTTCAGCAAGCGCTAACCGGCAGTTATCACAGCCAAAAATCTTTCCAAGCCCCGGTGCCGCACGGCCCCGGGGCTTTTTCTGTGGCAGGCAGGGCGGGCGCAGCGCGTGGCCGCCCGCCCCGCTACCCGCCTGTGCGCTGTGGCGCGCCTTTGCCGGGCCCTGCCGCAGGGGCGGCACAGCCGGGTGCGCCGCCCCCTGTTTCTGCGCCAAACTGTGCAGAGGCGCCAGCCTGTTCAGGCAGGCGCCTCTGTTTTTGATGCGCGTGAGCGATATAAGCTTCCCTGCCCTGTTGGAAAGAGTAAAAAGCTTTCGCTCCAAGTGCCAAGCGAAGGGAGAAAAGAGCGGCAATTTTGCGATTGTCAAAAGATTCAAACAAAAAAACAGGGCCCGGTTTCCCGGGCCCTGTCAGCTGCCGGCCCGGAAACCGGGCCTGTCTGAGAGGGAGCTATTAGAGAATCATCATGGCGCCCGTGAGAATCACGATGCTGATGACGCCAATGACGAGGATTGCCTTCCAGGCAAATTTCAGCCAGGTGCTGTACTGCACACGGGCCAGCGCAAGGCCGCCCATGATGGCGCCGCTGGTCGGCGTGAACAGGTTCACAAGGCCGTTGCCGCCGCAGCAGATTTGCACCATCACTTCAGGGCTGAAGCCCAGCTGCTGGGCAAGCGGGCCCATGATGGGCATAGAGGCGGAAGCCATGCCGGAGGAAGACGGAATGAGGAAGCTAAGCACGATGTAAAGCAGGTAGCTCAGCGGGGCAAACACGATGGCAGGCATGCCCTGCAGCGCGTTTGCAGCGGAAGCCAGAATGTAGTCGCGCAGGCCGGTGTCGCCCATCAGCACAGACACGCCACGGGCCACAGCAATCACCATGACAACGCTCATCATATCGCCGGCGCCAGAGAGGAACGTATTCACGATTTCACTCTCGCTCAGCTTGCCCACGATGCCGATGAGGATGGCAAGGAACAGGAACCATGTGGTGGCCTCCTGGAAGTACCACTCGCCGAGCGGCAGGCCCGTGAAGAAAGCAGACCAGCCCTCAAACGCAGTAACGCCAAAGCTGCCCCAGGGGATGAAGCCGATAACCATGACCACGAACGCAGCAGCGAAGATGATCAGGCAGGCCTTCTGCGTGCCGGAGAGCTTCGCATCGGCTGCAATTTCCTTCTCGCCGTAAGCGGCCTTGGCCTCTTCCATTTCCTGCAGAGACAGGATGGTGGAGCCCTTGTTGGCCTTTACCTTGCGGGCATAGCTCATAACGAACAGGATGGCAACCACCAGGGAAGCCAGCCACAGCGCAATGCCAAGGGGAATGATGATGGCCTGGTTCACTTCAATGCCGATGCCGGTGAGCGAGTCGATGCACGCGCCCACAGCAAACGGGTTTACCGTAGAGCCCAGGCAGCCCACGCCGGCGCCCAGCAGCACAATGGCCGCGCCCACCAGCGGGTCGAACCCGGCCGCGAACATGGTGGCCGCCAGCAGCATATAGAACGGCACCGTCTCTTCACACATGCCGTATGTAGTGCCGCCGATGGAGAAAATGGTCATCAGCACGGGAATAAGCCACAGCTCTTTGCCGTGCAGGCTGCGCACCAGCACCTGAATGCCGGTGTCCAGCGCGCCCGTCTTGGTCATGATGGCCAAAAAGCCGCCCAGCACCATAACGAACACGCACACATCCAGCGCGTTGGCAAAGCCGCCCACCGGTGCCATGGTAAAGCTGCTCAGGGTGGCGGGCTTAACGCCGCTTTCCGGGGCAACGATCGAGACGATAACAGATGCCAGCGCCACTACCAACAGAATAATAAACAGGATGGTAAAGGACGATAGCATCTTTTTCGCTTTTTTCTTGGTATCAGCCATGTTTCTCTCCTCCTCATAAAGAAGATCATAAAAATATTTCTGCGCCTTATTTGCGAATGATGGTGCCCGTGGCGCCGCTCAGCGCCTCTTTGGCACGCTTCAGGGATGTAATCAGCGCAGTGCCGCCGGATTTATTGTTCTGCACGAAGTCGAGGCAGGCCTCTACCTTCGGCAGCATGCTGCCGGGCGCAAAGTGGCCTTCTGCAATGTACTGCTTGGCCTCTTCCACGTTCATCTCGGCAAGCTCTTTCTGATTGGGCTTGTTGAAGTTGATGCACACGCGGTCCACCGCGGTGAGAATCACCAGCATGTCGGCATCAATGTCCAGGGCCAGCTTCGAAGAAGAGCGGTCCTTATCAATGACAGCCGCCACGCCGCACAGGCCGTCGGCCGTCTCCACAACGGGAATGCCGCCGCCGCCCACCGTGATAACCACATCGCCGGCTGCCACCAGCTGTTCTACCACTTTCAGCTCCACAATGCGCGTGGGCAGGGGGCTGGGCACCACACGGCGCCAGCCGCGGCCGGCGTCTTCCACAAAGGTGTAGCCCTTTTCGGCCACAATTTTATCGGCGTCCTCTTTCGAATAGAACGAACCAACGGGCTTTGTGGGCTTCTGGAAGGCGGGGTCGTCCTTCGACACCACCATCTGCGTCACAACGCTGGCGCACTCTTTGTCAATGCCGCGCCGCGCAAGCTCGCGCTGGATGGCCTGCTGCAGGTGATAGCCGATGTAGCCCTGGCTCATGGCGCCGCACTCGGGGAACGGCATGGCCGGCGTTTTGCCGCCGTTGTTGGCGGAAAACTCCATTGCCAGGTTGATCATGCCCACCTGCGGGCCGTTGCCGTGGCCCACCACGACATCGTAGCCCTCTTCCACAAGGTCTACAATAGTGCTGGCAGTCTCTTTCACAAGCTCCAGCTGTTCCTCGGGGGTATTGCCTAAGGCGTTACCCCCGAGGGCGATGACTAACTTCTTTTTGCTCATAGCCTAGCGAACAGCTCCTTAAAAAACCTTATTTCAGCGTGGCGTACATCACAGCCTTGATGGTGTGCATACGGTTCTCGGCCTCATCGAACACCTTGGACTGCTTGGACGTGAACACCTCGTTGGTAACTTCCATCTCGGGAATGCCGAACTTCTCGTTGATGTCACGGCCGATGGAGGTGTTGAGGTCGTGGAAGGAGGGCAGGCAGTGCATGAAGATGGCGTTCGGGTCGGCGTTGGCCATCACTTCCTTGTTCACCTGGTAGGGTTTCAGCAGCTTGATGCGCTCGGCCCACACGCTGTCGGGCTCACCCATGGAAACCCAGATGTCGGTGTAGATGACGTGGGCGCCCTTGGTGCCTTCCTTCACGTCGTCGGTGAGGGTGATGGTGCTGCCGTTCTCGGCGGCAATGGCCTTGCAGGTTTCCACCAGGTCGGCCGCGGGCATCTGCTCCTTCGGGCCGCAGGCCACAAAGTTCACGCCCAGCTTGGCGCAAACCACCATCAGGCTGTTGGCCACGTTGTTGCGGGCATCGCCCATAAACACAAACTTCAGGCCCTTGCAGTTGCCGAAGTTCTCTTCCACCGTCAGCATGTCAGCCAGCATCTGCGTGGGGTGGAAAGCGTCCGTCAGGCCGTTCCACACGGGCACGCCGGAATCGCGGCTCAGCTGCTCGACAAGCTCCTGGTCGAAGCCGCGGTACTCGATGCCGTCATACATGCGGCCCAGCACCTTGGCGGTGTCTTCAATGCTCTCTTTTTTGCCCATCTGGCTGGAACCCGGATCCAGGAAGGTAACGCCCATGCCCAGGTCCATGCCGGCCACCTCGAACGCGCAGCGCGTGCGGGTAGAGGTTTTTTCAAACAGCAGAACGATGTTCTTGCCCTGCAGGTAACGGTGCGGGGTGTTGGTGAGCTTCAGGCGCTTGAACTCCTTCGACAGCTCCAGCATATAACGAATTTCCGCCGGGGTGAAATCCAGCAGTTTCAGAAAGCTTCTCCCACTCAAACTAACAGCCATAATCACATTTTCCTTTCTTTTTCTTTGTTATCAATGCCCAGATGCGGCGGGGGCTCGGCGCCCCCGCCAGACAGGACAGAACGGTGTGTTTTGCGAAGCCGTGCTTAGTCTTCGCGGATGAGCGGCATGCTCATGCAGCGGGGGCCGCCGCGGCCACGGCTCAGCTCGGCAGAGGGCATCTCCAACACCTTCAGGCCGGCCTTGCGCAGCACTTCGTTGGTGACGTCGTTGCGCTCGTACACCACAATCACGCCCGGGGCGATGCACAGCGTGTTCGAGCCGTCGTTCCACTGCTCGCGCTCGGCGGCAATGGTGTCGCCGCCCGCGCACTGAATCAGCGTCACTTTGGGCAGGCCCAGGTATTTGGCCAGGATGTTCTCCAGCGTGTCGTCAATCTCATGCACCTTCAGCTCGCCGTCCTTGCCCGGGGTGATTTCGAACACCTGAAGGGGCCCAAGGATGCCCGGGTGCACCGTGAACTTATCCACATCGATCTGGGTGAACACGGTGTCCAGATGCATGAACGCGCGGCTGTTGGGGATGTTGAAGGCCAGAATGGTCTCGATGGTGGAATCTTCGCTGGCGAAGATGTTGCGGGCAATCATGTCGATGGCGTCCGGCTCGGTGCGCTGGGAAATGCCAATGGCCAGCACCTTGTCGTTCAGGTTCAGAATGTCGCCGCCCTCAATGTGGAAGGGGTTGTAACGGTCGAAGAACTTCGTCACATGGCCCTTGAAATCGGGGTGGTGGTTGAAGATGTATTCCGCATAGATGGTCTCGCGGTTGCGGGTGACGGAATACATGCGGTTCAGGCTGACGCCATTGCCGATGGAGGCGAACGGGTCGCGCGTGAAGTAGAGGTTGGGCATCGGGTCGATGATCAGCTTGCTGGGCTCGCTGACAAGGTCTACCAGAGAGTTCTCGGCATCCACATCGAACTCATTCAGGTTCACGCCTTCCATCGTCTTCAGCACAAGTTCCTTGTTGTCTTTGATTTTATCCAGATGATCGTACACAATTTTCTGCCAGTGTTTGGTGCGGATGCCGGCCTCGCGGATGAACTGCTCCAGGAATTCCTTGCGCACGGCGGGGTCTGCGTCCAGCACTTCCGCCATCAGGTCTTCCAGGTACACCACTTCCACGCCGTTCTCACGCAGAATCTCGGCAAAGCGGTCATGCTCGGCCTGGGCCACTTTCAGGAAGGGGATATCGTCGAACAGAAGACGCCCCAGCGTATCGGGCGTGAGGTTCAACAGCTCTTTGCCCGGCCTGTGAAGAAGTACTTTTTTGAGCGGCTTAATCTCGCTCGTTACATGGATACCAACCATTGTCTTGTCCTCCTGTCAAAATGTTTTCTCCGCACATCCTCTGCGGAGAAAGTTTGCGGGGGCGGGCCCGCCCCCTGTTCACCAACCGCCTGCAGCCCCTGTCAAAAGCCGCAGGCTGAACGACTCGCAATGTGGCCTGGCCAACGTGCCACGCGTGCACTCATGGCGCCGCGCCCTTCCACAATTTCTGAGTTTCTGGTTTCATTATAACGCATCTGTTTTGATAAAAGGGATTTTTGACGCCATTTTTATTGTAAAAATTCCCTATTTTCCCTATACCAAGTACACAGATTTTAGGGCGTTTTGTTCAAAGTGTACAAAGCGTGCGTCAGATGTTTGCCAGGTGTGCCAAAATGTATGGTTCCCCTTTTTCCCCTTTCTATGCCCCGGGCGCACACCGGCATATCTGTGCACACTGGCACTTGTGTTTTCTTATTATAATGGGTATAATATATAAAACGTGTCGCAATGGCAGAAAACGCGGCGCCGCCTGCTTTGAGGGGCAGGCGAAAAACACAAAAGTGAGGAGAAGCCACATGAACAACATTGAACAGAGCCTGACAAGCGCGATCGCCAAGGCTGTGAACGACGTCTACGGCATGGAGCCGGAGGCCGGCCTGGTGATGGTGGAAATCCCCAAAGACACCGCGAACGGTGACTATTCCACCAACATCGCCATGAGGCTTCCGAAACTTGTGCACAAGGCCCCGCAGGAGATTGCGAAGGCCATTGTGGAAAAGTTAGAGCAAAGCCTTGATAACGTGGAAACAATTGAAATCGCGGGCCCGGGCTTCATCAACTTCCGCATGAAGAAAACGGCCATTTCCAGCATTATCAACACCGTGCTGGAAAAGGGCGCCAAATACGGGCAGAACTATTCCGGCAAGCGCGAAAGCGTGCTGGTGGAGTATGTTTCCGCCAACCCCACGGGCAACTTGCACCTGGGCCATGCGCGCGGCGCCGTGTGGGGCGACTGCATGTGCCGCCTGATGAAGGCCAGCGGCTATGACGTGCTGCGCGAATACTACATCAACGACGCCGGCCACCAGATGTGGGTGTTCGGCCAAAGCGTATATGCCCGCTATTGCGAGCTGTTCGGCAAGACGGATTACCCCGTGCCCGAGGACGGCTATCACTCGCCGGACATCATCGACATTGCGCAGGAGATTAAGGCCAAGGTGGGCGACAAATGGCTGAACGCCCCCGAAGAGCAGGCCATTCCGTTCTTCAAAATGGAGGGCTACCACATTCAGCTTGCCAAAATTGAGCAGGACCTGCACGAATTCGGCTGCGATTTCGACAGCTGGGTGAGCGAACAGTGGATTGTGGACGAGGGCCGTGTGGACGAAGTGCTGCCCGTGTTTGAGAAAAAGGGCCTGATGTATGAAGAGGACGGCGCGGTTTGGCTGCGCACCTCGCAGTTTGGCGACGACAAAGACCGCGTGCTGAAAAAGAAGGACGGCGCCTACACCTACCTGACGCCGGACATTGCCAACCACATGTTCAAATACGAGCGCGGCTACACCAAGCTGATCAACCTGTGGGGCGCAGACCACCACGGCTATATCCCCCGCATGAAGGCCGCCATTGCCGCTTTGGGGCACGACCCGAAAAGCCTGGACATTGTGCTGATTCAGATGGTGCGCCTGGTGGAGAACGGCCAGGAAGTGAAGATGTCCAAGCGCACGGGCAACGCCGTCACCATTCGCGAGCTGCGTGAGGACATTGGCAACGACGCCACGCGCTATTTCTTTGTAGAGCGCGCGGTGGACACGCACATGGATTTCGATTTGGGCCTGGCCCGCTCGCAAACCAGCGACAACCCCGTGTTCTATGCCCAGTACGCCCACGCGCGCATCTGCTCGGTGCTGCGCCAGGCGCCCGAGGTGCAGCCGCGCGAGACGTACGACCTGCTGGGCAGCGAAAAGGAAACTGCCCTGCTGAAGCATATTGCCGCTTTCACCGACACGGTGGCCGACGCTGCCGCCACCTATGCGCCCAACAAAATTTGCAACTATGTGCAGAAGCTGGCGCAGTATTTCCACAGCTTCTACGGCGCGCACAAAATTTTGGGCAACGAAAATGCCGAGCTGACCAACCAGCGCCTTGCCCTGCTGCAGGCCACCAAGATTACGCTGGCCAATGCGCTTGACCTGATTGGCGTAAGCGCGCCCGAAAAAATGTAACACAGCGCGGCCCCGCCCGCGCCAGTTGTGCCCCGGCCGCCGGTGCGGGCGGGGCACAGCCATCCCCGTGGGGCACTGCCCCGCCGGGCATGCAGAAAGACGGGGGCGTGCGCGCCGCGCCCCCCTTTCTTTCTGTGCACACAAGGCACATTGATGCGCAAAGGAGGCCCTTTGACATGGGCAATCAAATCACCGAGATACAGGACCAGTTCTGCTCCAGCTATGACAAGCGAAAGCTGTGCAGTTTTGACATTGAATACATCGACACGCCCACGAAGCCCCTGATCCACCAGGCGGCGCGCTACCTGTTCTTCACAAAAGGGCACGGCAGCATGACGGTGGACAGCAAAAGCTATGAAATACGCCCCCACACCTTCGTGGCCATTCTGCCGTGGGAAATCACCGAGGTTACGGCGGTGGATGCACCGCTGGAGTTTTTCAAAATCATCTACAATTCCGATTTTATCAACAACACCATCAAGTTTGGCTACAACACGGGCAACAACTTTTTCAACATCCTCTCCAGCGTGCAAAGCACGCCCATTGTGCAGTGCACGGAAGAGGAGGCCGCCGTCATTCTGCGCGTGCTGAACGAGATCAAAAACGAGACGGGCATTGAATCCATTCTGGACGTGCCCGAAGAGCGCGAGCTTTCCAACGTGTATGTGACGAATAAACTGATGGAGCTGCTTATCCACTTCACCCGCTTTGCGCGCAAACGGGATTGCCGCAACGAAAAGGGCGATTCCATCGAGCTGGACGAGCGCGGCGCCATTTTCAAATACATCTATTCGCATTTGAACCAGAAGCAGACGTTAAGCGAGCTTTCCAGCCTGTTTTACATGAGCGAATCGTCCATCAGCAAATATGTGATGGACGTGACGGGCCTCACCTTCAGCGACCTTGTGAACGAGATGCGCATTGTGAAGATGATGGACCTTTTGATGTACACCGACATGACGCTGAACGAGCTGGCCGAGATGACGGGCTTTGTGGATGCCTCGCATGTGCTGAAGGTGTTTTCGGCCCGCACGGGCGTCACGCCCAAGGAGTACCGCAAAATTTACGCGGGCACCAACAACCTGTTTAAAGAGCGCGAAAAAAGCGTGAGCTTTGAGGTGTTCAACTATATCTACCACAATTTCCAGGAGGACCTGAAAATTCAGGCCGTGGCCGACAAGTTCGGCGTGACAGTGGTGGAGCTGAACCGCATTCTGCTGTTCCAGGCCGAGCGCAATTTTGAAGACTTTTTAAACTATCTTCGCGTGAACAAGGCGTGCGAGCTGATGCTTTCCACCAAAATGAGCATCACAGACATTGCCATAGAGGTGGGCTATAACACGGTGAAAACGTTCAGCCGCAATTTTGTGAAGCTGAAAAACATGACGCCCGCCACATTCCGCAAGCGTATTATTCTGCAGCACGGCGGCGAAAGCATCCCGGAGGCGCAGCCCGCCGTGTAAGCCGCGCGGGGGGCGCTTGCGCAAGGAGGGTTTTGTTTGGAGAAGGGAAAAAGCATCAAGGACATTGCCCGCCTGGCCGGCGTTTCCACGGCCACTGTCTCACGCGTGATCAACCAGAACGGCCGCTTTTCCAAAGAGACAGAGGCGCGCGTGCGGCGCATCATCCGCGAAAACGAATATGTGCCCAACATGAGTGCCAAGGGCCTGCGCACCAGCCGCACCTGCGTGGTGGGCATTATTGTGCCGGACATCACCAACCCCCACTTTTCCAGCCTTGTGCTGAAGCTGGAAATCAACCTGTTCCAGCGGGGGTATTCGTGCCTTATCTGCAACACCAACGAATCGGAAAAGCTGGAGCGCAAGCACATCCAATCGCTTTCCGCCCAGAACGTCAGCGCCATTGTGCTGATTTCCGGCACGCGCAATTATTCCGAGCTGGATACGCTGCCCGTCATTTATGTAGACCGCCCTTCCCGCAGCCAGAAAAACAGCGGCGTGATTATTGAATCGGACAACGAACAGGGCGGCTACCTTGCCACAAAAGAGCTGCTGGACGCCGGGTGCAGGCGCATTGTCATTTTAAAATGCCTGGGCAACGATGCAAACCAGCTGGCCCGTTACACGGGCTTTCAGCGCGCTTTGGCGGAATACGGCCTGCACGAGCAGGAGGACGTCTCTGTCAACCTGCCGGAGGTATCCATAGAAAACGCGCGCGCCGCCATTGCGCAGCTTCTTGCCCGGAAGGTGCCCTTTGACGGCATTATGTGCACCACCGACACCATTGCGGCAGGTGCAATTATCGCCCTGCGGGAGCACAACCTGCATGTCCCGAAGGATGTGCTGCTCACCGGCTTTGACGACAGCCAGCTTGCGGCCGCCTGCGGGCCCGGCATCACCAGCGTGCATCAGGACGTTTCAAAAATGGCAGAGCTTGCCACCACGCTGCTTTTAGAGATGATTTGTAAAAAGCCTTTGCCAAAAAACTATTATCAGCTGCCCGTCTTTCTGGTCAAGCGCGCCTCTACACAGCGGTGAGCTTTTTGTCCATAAAACCGGGCCCCTTCTTCGCCCGGAAACCTCAGGGGGGGCGGCGTTGCACAGCAACGC
>UREN01000065.1 GCA_900546885.1 uncultured Oscillospiraceae bacterium | reverse complement strand
CGCCGCGCGCCTCGCGCCGCAGCAGCCCTGCGGCCAGTGCGCCGGCGGCAAGGCCCACCGCGGCCGGCGCATTGGCCCCGTTGGCCGCGCACAGGGCCACCGCACTGGCTGCGGCATACAGCGCCGCCCCCTGCGCCCCGTGGCGTTTGGCCTGGGCCAGGCACACAAAGCCGGCCGCCACATGCGCCGGTGAAAGGCCCAGCACCGAATAGGGCGCCCCGCACACAAGCGCCGCCATATACAGAATGCACAGGGCCGCACGCTGCGCCTGTGCATAGCCCTGCGCTGTGCGCACCCGGCGCGCACAGGCCCCCAGGGCCGCGCCAAGCCCCACAATCAGCATGCCCTGGGCCGCGGCCAGGGCAATGGCCGCAAGCCCTTCGCCGCCCGCCAGCGCCGCCGCCATGCGCACGGTGCAAAAGGCCACGGCCCCCACGGCCGAGGCGACAATTTGGCCCGCGTTGTCCTCTGCGCGGGCAAACACGCGCCACAGGCACAGCACGGCGGCCGCCACAAGGTACGGGGCGGCCGCATCAATGGGCAGGCCCAGCGCATAGCCCAGCGCCGCCCCTGCGGCCGCGGGCAGGCAGTGCAGGCCCGGGGCGGCCACCACGGCGCACAGGCCCAGCGGGTGCATGCCGCCAAACATACGGCCGCCCGCCCCAAAGAACCCGGCCGCCAGCGCCGCCGCGCCGCCCGCCAGCGGCCACAGGCGCGCGGGGCTCAGCGCGCCCTGCGGCAGCTTTGCCGCGGCCGCCTCGCGAAGTTTCACGCTCATGAATCGTCCCCCTGCTTTCCCTGTTTTCGGTATATCCGGCGCGCGCGGCGCATAGGATATCTGCCCTTTTATGATAGGGCCCGCAGGCCGGCATATTTTGTCTGTTTGCGGCGCCGGGCAAAAGATTTTACGCCCGCGCGCAGGCGGGCGGGGCGGTGCGCGGCATTGCGTGCGAGGGGCGTTTGTGCTATCATGGGTACGTTATTATGAAAACCATCCGCCACGGCGGGCGCGCGGCACAGGGCCGCGCGCCATGCGCCGCAGGCGGAAGAAGGCAGAACGGAGGAAATAAAATGAGCGAAGCAGGCGCGCAAAGCACCGCTGCGCCGCGCAAAAAGCGCGTGTTCAGCGGCATTCAGCCCACGGGCGTGTTCACCCTGGGCAATTATGTGGGGGCGGTGCGCAACTGGCCCAAGCTGCAGGACGAATATGAATGCATCTATTCCGTGGTGGACGAACACGCCATCACCGTGCGGCAAAACCCCGCGGCACTGCGCCGCCAGACGCGCGAGACGGCGGCCCTTCTGCTGGCCAGCGGCATCAACCCCGAAAAAAGCGTAGTGTTTGTGCAAAGCCATGTGCCTGCACACGCACAGCTCTCTTGGGTGCTGAGCTGTTTTTGCCCCTTTGGAGACCTGACGCGCATGCATCAGTTCAAAGAGAAAAGCGCCAAGCACCCCGAGGATATCAACGGCGGCCTGCTTACCTATCCCATTCTGATGGCGGCGGATATCCTTTTGTATCAGACGGACCTTGTGCCCATTGGCATTGACCAGAAACAGCATCTGGAGCTGGCGCGCAACATTGCCCAGCGCTTCAACGGCGTATATTCGCCCACCTTTACCATGCCGGACGGCTATATTCCGCAGGTGGGCGCCAAGGTGATGAGCCTGCAGGAGCCAGAGAAGAAGATGAGCAAATCGGACACAAACGAAAACGCCGTGGTGCGCATGCTGGATGCGCCCGATGCCATTCTGCGCAAGTTCAAGCGCGCCGTCACCGATTCCGGCGGCTGTGTGCGCGCCGGGGCAGACAAGCCCGGCGTCACCAACCTGATGAGCATTTACGGCGTGATGACGGGCAAGAACTTTGCCGAAATTGAGCGCGAGTTTGACGGGCGCGGCTATGGCGAGTTCAAACAGGCCGTGGCCGAGGCGGTGATTGCCACTTTGCGGCCCATCCAGGAGGAATATGCCCGCCTGCTGGCAGACAAGGGCTACCTGGACGGCGTGCTGGCCGAGGGCGCCGCGCGCGCAGACGCCATTGCACGGCGCACCCTGGCCAAGGTGTATAAAAAAATTGGCTTTCTGCAGCTGTAAGCGGCCGGGCGGCTCTTCCTGCATTCGTGCCCGCCGCGCAAAAGCGGGAAAAGTGTCAGTTCTGTGAATTTTTTGTTTCCTTTATTTACCAAGGATTGACAAAAAATGTAAAACCCACTATAATAAGCGCGAGAACACAAAATCTGTGAAAAAACCACTCGCTTCTCGCTAGATTTTGTATCCACCTGACACACAGAAAAGGAGAGCACTATGAAATCTACTGGTATCGTACGCCCTGTGGACAGCCTGGGCCGCGTGGTGCTGCCCATTGAGCTGCGCCGCATCCTGGACATCGACAAGGACACCTCTTTGGAGGTATACGTAGACGAAGACCGGATCATTCTGAAGAAATATCAGCCCGCATGCGTCTTCTGCGGCAGCGCAGACGACGTGGCCTCTTACGCCGGCCGCAACATCTGCAAGGCCTGCCGCGAGGCCATCAGCGCGCTGAAATAAGCCGCCGCACAGCAGACAAAAGCCCCCATGGCGGGCCGAACGGCCGCCATGGGGGCTTGGTTGTTGCCTGCGGGGGCCGCACACAGGGCAGGCGCCCCGGCGGCCGGCCCCGGCCAACGGGCCCGGGGCTGCGCAGCAATTTATTTTTTCTTTTCGTCTTTTTCGCGCCCGTCAATGCGCGCCTCGCTGGTGCGGATGAGGTTGAACAGGCTGGTGGCGTACAGCGGGTAATCGGCCGAGAGGCTTTCGGTCGTCATGGCAAAGGCGCTGGTGTCTTTCAACGGCGCGCCCAGGCCCACGTCCTCGCCCGCCAGAATGGCCTTTACATTGGCCTCGGCCACATGCATGGCGGCGTCGGAATAGCCGGAATAGACGTTCTTTTTTACGCTGAACAGGCTGGCGGCGTTTTTGGGCCCCGCATTGTACAGAAGGCGGAACATTTTGTACACGGCCAGCATCAGAAAAGCCGATATCTCGCTCACCAGGCCCTTGTCCGGGCAGGCGTTGAGCTTGTCGAACAGAATGTTCAGGCTGTTGGAGATAAGCTTTTTATTCAGCGTGGGCAGCACGCTGCCATGGTAAATGCTGTCCTTCGCCGTCTCGGGGCTCGGGATTTCGTCCACACGCAGGGTGAGGCCGCTGCGGTCTGCCGAGCGGCCCAGCAGGTAATCGCAGGAGACATTGTAATAATCTGCCACGCGCACCACAAAATCAAGCCCGCATTCGCGTATTCCCTTTTCATAGTGCGACAAAAGCGCCTGCGAGACGCCAAGGTCCTCCGCGGCCTTGCGCTGCGTCACACCCTTTTCCTTGCGAAGCAAGGTGATGATTCTGCTGAAATCGGACGACATGAACCCGCTACCCCTTCAAGGGCATACTGCCCCCTGTAATGTTTACGTATGGTAAATTATAAATCAGCGAAAACCGTTTGTAAATATGAAAAACACCGAAAAAACGCCGCAGAAATGTGCATTTCGACACGGGCGGCTAGGTGCTGTGTTCCCCCTTGCGCGCGGCATCTAAATGTTGTAGCATAAGGGAAGAAAAATTTTTTGCTTTTTGTGCCAAAATGCCGCAAAACACGCTGCAAAGCCCGAAAAGCCGCACCGAAAGGAACCGAGAACGCATGAAAAATTACCGCCTGTACCTTGTACGCCACGGCATCACGGCCGGCAACCTGCAGCGCCGCTATGTGGGCGGCGGCACCGATGAGCCTTTGTGCGAGCAGGGTCTTGCCCAGCTGCGGGCGCTGGCCGCACAATACCGCTACCCCTGGGCAAACACCGTGTTTGCAAGCCCCATGAAGCGCGCTTTGGGCACGGCAGAGGTGCTTTTCCCCGGCGCTGAAAACAAAATTATTCTGGAAGATTTGCGCGAAAGCCATTTTGGGGAATTTGAAAACCGCAGCTTTGACGAGCTGCGGGAGGACGCGCACTTCAAGCTTTGGCTGGACCCTGCCGCCCACTATGTGCCCGAGGGCGGCGAGGCGCCCGCCCAGTTCCATGCGCGCTGCGCCGGGGTGTTGCGCCAGATTCTGGAATATATGATGAAGGCCGGTGTGGAAGAGGCCGCCTGTGTGACGCACGGCGGCGTCATCATGAGCATGCTGGCCCAGCGCGGCATTCCCAAATACCCGCCCGAGCACTGGATGGCAGATGCCGGCTGCGGCTACCTGGTGCAGGCGTCGCCCGAGCTGCTGATGCGCGACGGCATTGTGGAAGTGACAGACATTGTGCCCTTTGGCTATTTGGAATGAGGCGCGCGGCCCAGGGCCTGCGCGCAGAAAACAGGCGCCCCGCCCCGGCGTTGCTGCCGGGCGGGGCGCATTTCGTTTTGCTGGCGGCACAGCGGGCCGTTATTCCGCAGGCGCGCTTTCCGAAAAGGAAGAGGGCGCCGTGGGCAGGCTGCTGGCAATGTTGTCCAGCACCTCCTGCGGGGCCTGCACGGCCGGCGTGCTGGCCGTAGAGGACGAGGAGGCCGCCGGCTTCATCTCGCTCTCTGTCACGGCATACAAATAGGTGTTGTCCCCGTCGCGGCGGAACAGGTAATCCTGATATTTCACAGGCGCATACTGCATATCGGGCGAAAAATCTGTGCCGGAAGAGAATTGCGAAAGGTAGCCCACCGTCACGCGCACGGTGTCGCCCTCGCGGCGAATTTCTTCCACCTGGGGGTAATAGTCGGTGATGACGCTGGTGATGGGCAGAAGGTAGGCCTGCTTTTCCTCCACATACTGGTAGGTGAGGCCGCGGTCTTCAAACGTCTGGTAGGTGAAGTGCACGTCCGGCCCGTACAGCTCGGCCGCGGCGGCGTCAATATCCGCCGTGGGCAGATACATGGCGCCCACCTCGTCGCGCTCGTAGTCTTTGTCTTCCGAAATGCTGCTCCAAATCAGCGCGTTCAGCAGCGTGTTCTGGTTTGCCTCTTCAATGCTGTCGAAGGGCACAGGGTCCAGCGCCACAAGGTTGCGCAGGCGCAGCACATATTCGGCTTTCAGCTCGCTGTCGTCGAACAGCGTGGCCGTCAGGCGCACCCCGCCGGACACCACGCTTACCAGCCCAATCACCACCAGAAGGCACACCACCGCGCCCAGCAGCTGCCGCCAGCGGCGGCGCCGGCGCAGGGCGTTTCTCTCTTTCTGTGCATCGTTTACTGCCATGGGTTCGTCTCTCCTTCCCGCGGGGCGCTAGCGCGTCTGCCCTGCGCCGCGGATGATGTATTTGTAGCTTGTGAGCTCGGGCAGGCCCATGGGCCCGCGGGCACCCAGCTTTTGGGTGGAAATGCCCATTTCGCAGCCAAAGCCGAACTCGCCGCCGTCTGTAAAGCGGGTGGAGGCGTTCACATACACGGCGGCGCTGTCCACCGCGGTGCAGAAGGCCTGCGCCGCCGCCTCGTCGCCTGTGATGATGGCCTCGGAATGGCCCGTGGAATGGGCCGCAATGTGGGCCACCGCCTCTTCCAGGCTGCCCACCACGCGCACGGCCAGAATATAATCCAGAAACTCGGTGTCAAAATCGTCCGGCCCGGCGGGCGTGCCCGGGATGATGGCCGCCGCGCGCGGGCAAAGGCGCAGCTGGGTGTGCTTTTCGGCCATGCGCTGGGCCAGCATGGGCAAAAACTGCCCCGCCACAGCCTCGTGCACCAGGCACACCTCGGCCGCGTTGCACACGGACGGGCGGCTGGTTTTGGCGTTATCGACAATGGAGAGCGCCATTGCAAGGTCGGCCGCCCGGTCCACATAGATATGGCAGATGCCTGTGCCCGTCTCAATGCAGGGCACCTTGGCCTGTTCCACACAGGCGCGAATCAGCCCCTTGCCCCCGCGGGGAATCAAAAGGTCCACCAGGCCGCGCGCGGCCATCAGCTCGCCCGCGCTTTGGCGGGTGGTGTCCTGCACAAGGCCCACCAGCGCCGCAGGCAGCCCGGCCGCGGCAAGCCCCGCGTGCAGGGCGTCCACAATGGCCATGTTGGAGCGTATGGCCTCTTTGCCGCCGCGCAGCACGCACACGTTGCCGCTTTGCAGGCACAGGGCCGCGGCGTCTGCCGTGACGTTGGGGCGGCTTTCGTAAATAATGGCCACCACACCCATCGGCACGCGCCGCTTTTGCAGCACAAGGCCGTTGGGCAGCGTGGTTTCGGCCAGCGTTTCCCCCACCGGGCACTTCAGCGCCGCCACGCTGCGCAGGCCCGCCGCCATGGCCGCCACCCGCTGGGGCGTAAGGCGCAGGCGGTCCAGCATCACGTCGCTTACGCTGCCCCGGGCCGCCGCAAGGTCCTGCTCGTTGGCGGCCAGAATGCCGGCCTGCGCGCTTTCCAGCGCGCGGGCCATCTGTTCCAGCGCGGCGGCGCGCTGGGCCGTGCTAAGGGCCGCGGCGCAGCGCCGGTGCGCGGCCGCCTGCTCTAAAAGCTGCTGTGTGGTCATGCCCGGGCCCCCTTTTGGGCGGAAAAGCGCGTGCCCACGGGCTTTCCCTCCAGGATATCGTATAAAATTTCCGGCTTTTTGCCGTTTGCAATCACCATTTCCACACCGTGCCGGGTGGCCAGGCGCGCGGCCGAAAGCTTGGTGGCCATGCCGCCCGTGCCCTGTGCGCTGCCCGCGCCGCCGCCCAGGGCCAGCACGGCGTCCGTCACCTCGTCCACGCGCTCGATGCGCCGGGCCGCGGCGTCCGTGTGCGGGTCGGCCGTATACAGGCCGTCAATGTCCGTCAGCAGCACCAGCAGGTCCGCCTTCAGGTGCACGGCCACAATGGCCCCCAGCGTGTCGTTGTCGCCCACGGCAATTTCGGCGGTGGAGACGGTGTCGTTCTCGTTCACAATGGGCAGCGCGCCCAGGGCCAGCAGCCTGTTCAGCGTGGCCTCGATGTTGGCGCTGCGCACCTCGTCGCGCGCGTCCTCCCCCGTCACCAAAACCTGCGCCACCGTGTGGCCGTATTCAGAAAACAGTTTATCATAGCGGTACATCAGCTCGCACTGGCCCACGGCAGCGGCCGCCTGTTTGCTGGGCATATCTGCCGGGCGGCCGGGCAAATGCAGCTTGCCCACACCCATGCCAATGGCGCCGGAGGAAACCAGCACCAGCTCGTGCCCGGCATTTTTGATATCTGCCAGCACGCGGCACAGCGCGGCCGTGCGGCGGATGTTCAGCGCGCCCGTGGCGTGCGCCAGCGTGGACGTGCCCACCTTCACGACAATGCGCAATGCAAAGCCTCCTTATTCAATGGGAATATACAAAGTTAGTATACCACAAACCGCATCAGAGTGCAAAGCCGGGTTTGGCGCCCCCTTTCCCCGCGGGCGGGCGCCGCACAGGCCCTGCCGGTTTGACACGGCGGCCCCGCGCCTGTTATCATGGAAAAAACACGGCCCGGCCACGCGCGCACCCGCGCGCTGCCGGGGGCCAAGGAGGGCATTTTATGCACGGGACACAACCTTTGCACACGCCGCGCCTTTGTTTGCGCCGCTTTGTGCCCGGCGATGCGCCGGCCATGTACGCAGGCTGGGCCAGCGATGCCGCCGTTGCCCGCTTTATGCGCTGGCAGCCGCACAACAGCGTGGCCGAAACGCGCGGCCTGCTGGAAGAGTGGGCCGCGCAGTATGCGCACGGCAGCTTTTACAACTGGGCCGTTGTGCGCCAGGCAGACGGCGCACTGATGGGCGCCATTGGCGCCGGGCCCGCCGAGGACGGCGCCGGCCTGCTGGAGCCGGGCTATGCCCTGGGCCGCAGCTATTGGGGGCACGGCTATGCCACCGAGGCGCTGGCCGCTGTGGTGCGCTATTTGTTCGAAAGCGAGGGGCAGGCCGCGCTGGCCTGCTGCCATGCGCACGAAAACCCCGCCAGCGGCTGCGTCATGCGCAAGTGCGGCTTTCGCTATACGCACGACGGCATTTACCACAAATACGACGGCACGGCCGTGCCCTGCCGCCATTACCTGCTGACAAAAGAGGAGTTTCAAACACAGCTATGACCGAAACACAAAACAACGCCGCCCCCGTGAAGGCCGTGCTGTTCGGGCTGGACCTGGGCGAATATGACATGGAAAAAAGCATGGAAGAGCTGGCCGCGCTGGCCGAAGCCGCGGGCATGCAGGCCGTGGCCGAGGTGGTGCAAAAGCGCGCCGTGCCGGAGGCCGCCACTTACCTGGGCGAAGGCCGCCTTGCCGAGGGAAAGCTTTTGTGCCAAAACCTGGAGGCACAGTGCGCCATTTTTGACGCAGAGCTCTCTGGCAGCCAAATTCGCAACCTGGAGGAATTTCTGCAGGTGGAAGTGCTGGACCGCACCATGCTTATTCTGGAAATTTTTGCGCGCCGCGCGGTGACCAGCGAGGGCAAGCTGCAAACCGAGCTGGCCCTGCTGCGCTACCGCCTGCCAAGGCTTGCAGGGCTTGGCCAAAGCCTTTCGCGCCAGGGCGGCGGCGGTGGCGGCGGGGCGGGCGCGCGGCGCGGCGCAGGTGAATCGAAGCTGGAATACGACCGCCGCCATGTGCGCAGGCGCATTGAGGCCCTGAGCGAAAAGCTGGCCGAGGTAAGCCGCCGGCGCGAGCAAGCGCGCCGCAGCCGCCAGAAAAGCGGCGTGCCGGTGATTGCGCTTGTGGGGTATACGAACGTGGGCAAATCCAGCCTGCTGAACCGCATGTGCGGCGCGGGCGTGCTGGAGGCCGACATGCTGTTTGCCACGCTGGACCCCACCGCCCGCCAGCTTACCCTGCCAAGCGGGCTTGCCTGCGTGGCGGTGGACACAGTGGGCTTTGTCAGCCGCCTGCCCCACCATTTGGTAGAGGCGTTTCAAAGCACGCTGGAAGAGGCCGCCTATGCCGATGTGCTGGTGCGCGTGTGCGACGCGTCAGACCCGGAAAGCGCCCGCCAGCTTGCGGTGACGGACGAAGTGCTGGAAAGCCTTGGCTGCGGCGGCATCCCCACTGTCACCGTATACAACAAATGCGACAAGGCGCCCGGCGCCGTGCCCCTGATGACAGACAGCCTGCGCACCAGCGCCGCCACCGGCGAGGGCGTGGACGCCCTGCTGGCAAGGCTGGATGCCCTGCTGGCAAGCCGTGTGCGGCGCATCCGCGTGCTTTTGCCCTACGACAAATTGGGCGAAGCCTCGCCCATGCGCCAGCGCGGCACGGTGCTGGCCGAGGAGTACCGCCCGGACGGCGTGTACCTGGAGGGCATTGTGAAAGCGGCAGACGTGCACCGCTTTCAGCCCTGGCTTTTGCCAAACGAGTGAGCGGCGCGGGCCCAAAGGCCCCAACCGAAAAGCCCCGCCGGGCGCGCAACCCATGCGCGCCCGGCGGGGCCCTTTTTTCGTGTGCGGTGCGTCAGCCGCTTACGGCATAGTTGCGGCTCATCTCAAGCAGCACCAGCTGGCCGTTTTCATAGTTTGCGCGCACGGTGTAATCCCGCCCGGCAAGCTCATACACGCCATTTTCCTTCTGCTCGCACCCCTCCACATGCTGCGCCAGCACGTCCGGCGTCAGCTCGCTCAGGGCCACGCCGTCAAACGTGACGCCGTCCAGCGTGTGGCCCTCTGCGGTGGCCACATACACCTTGGCAACCGTGCCGCCGGCCAGCGGCACGGCCTCTTCTGTCGTTACCTCAAGGCCCGCGCAGTTCACGCCGTCCTTGGCAAGGTACAGCCCGCTGTAGTAGCTGTTGGCGCTCAGCTGGGCGGCAGAGTCCACATCGCCCATGGCGCCGTTCTCGCCCACCGCACGGAGGGTGTAGCCCGCATCCAGCAGGGTGCCCACGGTGGTCTCGCCCACAGTGATGTTCACCCCGCCAAGGCTCACCGGGTAGGCCTGGCCCGCCTTCGCGCACCCGGCCAGCGCCAGGCACAAAGCCGCGCACAGCACGGCGGCCGCCAGTTTTCTGCATATCTGCTTCATGACAGTATTCTCCCCTATCAAAAAGAATGGCAGATACCATGGGTGCGCAGGCAAAGCACCCGCCTCTCCTGCACACCAATGCCATCTGCAAACTTGCATCCGTCAGGCGGGAACAGCCCGTTGCACTTGCCAAACACATGTTTTCCTGCTGGCGGCATCCGGCACGGAAAGCGTCCGTTCCGCCGGGCTTTTGCCGCGCCTTCGGTTTGCACTTGATGAAACAAAAATATTATACCATAAAACGCCGCGCGGCGCCATTTGCAAAATATCCGAGAAAATGTTTCCGTTTTGCCGGGAAACGGGAAAAAATGCCGGGAAACAGCCCCGCACACAAGCAAAAAGGGCCGCCA
>UREN01000064.1 GCA_900546885.1 uncultured Oscillospiraceae bacterium | reverse complement strand
CACCCTTTGTGGTTGTCAAGGCGCTTTGACGATGCTATGCGCCCGAATTTCTGTTTCAGAGGCAATGTTTTCTTACGCCAACGCGCCTAAGGGGCGGCTTTTTTTTGCGCGCGGCGCGGCCGTTGGGGCAAAAAAAGCTTGCGCGCGGCGCGCACAGGCGGTATGATGAAAAATAGATTTCAAACCCGGAAAACGGGCGAAAAACACACCGGAGGGCTGGCGCATGAAAAACATTTACGATAGCGCGGCGCAGCTTGTGGGCAACACCCCGCTTGTGCGCCTGCATAATTTGGAACAGCGCGAGGGCCTGGCCGCGCGCCTTTTGGTAAAGCTGGAGGGCTGCAACCCCGGCGGCAGCGCCAAAGACCGCGTGGCCATTTCAATGCTGGACGAGGCCGAGCGCGCCGGCCGCCTGCACCCGGGCGACACCGTGGTGGAGCCCACCAGCGGCAACACCGGCGTGGGCCTGTGCATGGCGTGCGCCATGCGCGGCTACCGGGCGAAGATTGTGATGCCCGATTCCATGAGCGCCGAGCGCCGCGCCCTGATGCTGGCCTATGGGGCCGAGCTGGTGCTTACCCCCGGCGCAAAGGGCATGGCGGGCGCCATTGAGGCGGCCGGGGAAATTGCCAAAAAAGAGGGCGCGTTTTTGGCGGGCCAGTTTTCCAACCCGGCAAACCCCGCCGCGCATTACGCGGGCACCGGGCCCGAAATTTGGCGCGACACCTGCGGCGAGGTGGCCGCCTTTGTGGCGGGCGTGGGCACAGGCGGCACCATCACCGGCGCGGGCCGCTTTTTGAAAGAGAAAAACAGCGCCGTATACATTGCCGCCGTGGAACCGGCCGATTCCCCCGTGTTAAGCGGCGGCAAGGCCGGGCCGCACGCCATTCAGGGCATTGGCGCGGGCTTTGTGCCCGCCGTGCTGGACACCGGCATTTACGACGAGGTGCTGTGCGTGGAAACACAGCAGGCCTTTGCCGCCGCGCGCAGCCTTGCGCGGCACGAGGGGCTGCTGGCGGGCATCTCGTCCGGCGCGGCGCTGTGGGCGGCCATGCAGCTTGCCCGCAGGCCGCAGTTCTGCGATAAAATTGTGGTGGCCCTTTTGCCGGATACCGGCGAGCGCTACCTTTCCACCGGCCTGTTTGCGCCGGGGGAATGACGGGCGCGCGGCGCTGCCGGTGCGGCCCAAACACAACACAAAGGCGGCCTGCGGGGGTTCCCGCAGGCCGCCTTTTCTGCACGCAGAAGGGGCAGGCATTTTGCGCGCTGTGACATGCCGCCATGTTTCGCCCGGCTGCGCGGCCGGGGCTTTTTACCTGGCCCTGGCTTTGGCCCACGCGCGCTGGCAGGCCTTTACAAGCTCTACAATGGGAATGACGCACACCGCAAGCCCAAGCGCCACGGCGTATTCGGCCAGGCTGATGTGCGTGAAGCCGAAGGCGTCCGAAATGCCGGGCAGGTAAATAACGGCCGCCGTCAGCACCAGGCTGGCCAGCATGGACACCCAAAGCACCACGTTCTGCCCGTTCAGGCGGAACACGCTTTTGCGCTGGGCGCGCATGTTGAAGGCGTGGAAAATTTCGGCCATGCTCAGCGTCAGGAAGGCCATGGTCATGCCGTCCGGGCTGTTCACAGCCTCCCACATGCCGCTTTCCATATAGTGCCCAATGAAGTAGGCCGCCAGCGTCAGCGCCGCCACCATCAGGCCCTGGTAGGCAATGTCCACGCCCATGCCGCCGGCAAAAATGCCGTCGCTTGCCTTGCGCGGCGGGCGGCGCATCACGTCCGGCTCGGCCTTTTCCAGGCCCAGCGCCAGCGCGGGCAGGGTGTCGGTGATGAGGTTCACCCACAAAAGGTGCACCGGCTCCAGAATGGTGAAGCCGAACAGCGTGGCGCAGAACACGGCCACCACCTCGCTCATGTTGGCGCCCAGCAGGAACTGGATGGATTTGCGGATGTTGTCGTAAATGCGGCGGCCCTCGCCCACGGCGCCCACAATGGTGGCAAAGTTATCGTCTGCCAGCACCATGTCGGCCACGTTCTTCGTCACGTCTGTGCCGGTGATGCCCATGCCCACGCCAATGTCTGCGGCCTTGATGCTGGGCGCGTCGTTCACGCCGTCGCCCGTCATGGCCGTCACGCAGCCGCGCTTGCGCCAGGCGTTTACAATGCGCACCTTGTGCTCGGGCTGCACGCGCGCATACACGCTGAACTCGCCCACGCGCTTTTCAAACTCTTCGTCGCTCAGCTCGTCCAGCTGCGCGCCGGTGATGGCAGCCTTTTCATCGTCCAGAATGCCAAGCTGCCGGGCAATGGCAACGGCGGTGTCGCGGTGGTCGCCCGTAATCATCACCGGGCGGATGCCCGCCTCGCGGCACTCGGCAATGGCGGCCTTCACCTCGGGGCGGATGGGGTCTATCATGCCCGCAAGGCCCAGGAAGGTAAGGCCCTGTTCCAGGTTTTCGGGCGAGGTGTCCTGCGGGGGCTGGGGCCACGCGCGCATGGCGCAGGCCAGCACGCGCAGGGCCTTATCGGCCATGGCCTTGTTCGCGGCCAGCACCTCGCCGCGCAGCGCCGGCGTCAGGGGCACGGCCTGGCCGCCCTGCCAAATGTGCGTGCAGCGGCGCAGCACTTCGTCCGGCGCGCCCTTGGTGTACTGCACGCAGCCATCGGCCGTTTTGTGCACAGTGCTCATCATTTTGCGCATGCTGTCAAACGGGGCCTCGCCCACGCGGGGGGCTTCGCGCTCCAGCGCGGGCTTTTCCAGGCCCAGGCCCGTGGCCCAGTTCACCAGCGCGGCCTCGGTGGGCTCGCCCACGGCGGCGCCCGTGTCATCGGGCCTGGCGTCGCTGCACAGGCTGGCGGCGCGCGCGGCCAGCGCCTCGTCGCCCCAGTGCTCTACCACCGTCATTTTGTTCTGCGTCAGCGTGCCCGTTTTATCCGAGCATATCACCTGTGCGCAGCCCAGCGTCTCCACAGCCGTAAGGCGGCGGATGACGGCGTTGCGCTTGGACATGTTGGTGACGCCAATGGAAAGCACCACCGTCACCACCGCGGCCAGCCCCTCCGGAATGGCGGCCACAGCCAGGCTGACGGCCACCATGAAGGTGGACAGCACCACGTCAAAGTGGAAATCGCCCGCGCGAATCAGGCTGAACGCAAACACAAACACGCAGATGCCCAGCACCAGCCAGGTAAGCACGCGGCTAAGCTGCGCAAGCTTTTTCTGCAAAGGCGTCTGGCCGTCCTGGGCGTTTTCCAGGGCGGTGGCAATTTTGCCCATCTCGGTGTGCATGCCCGTCTGCGTCACCACGGCCTGCCCGCGGCCGTACACCACGGTAGAGCCCATATACACCATGTTGCGCCGGTCGCCCAAAGGCACGTCTTTGGCGCCGGGCTGCAGGGCCAGCGCGCCGGTGTGCTTTTCCACCGGCACGCTCTCGCCCGTCAGGGCGGCCTCTTCCACCTTCAGGCTGGCGCTTTCCAGCACGCGGGCGTCGGCGGGCACGGCGTCGCCCGCCTCCAGCACCACCACGTCGCCGGGCACAAGCTGCTCGCTTTTCAGCGTCAGCTGTTTGCCGCCGCGCAGCACCTTGCTGGTGGCGGCCGTCATCTGCTGCAGGGCCTCTATGGCCTTTTCGGCCTTGCTTTCCTGATACACGCCCAGCACGGCGTTGATGCACACCACCGCCAGAATGATGATGACGTCTGCAAAGCTTTCGCCCGAAATGACGGCCGTCACGGCGCTTACGGCGGCCGCGCACAGCAAAATGATAATCATGGGGTCTGCCAGCTGTTCCAGCAGCCTGCGCCACACGGGCGTCTTTTTGCCCTCGGCCAGCTTGTTGGGCCCGTGCTGCGCAAGGCGGCCGGCCGCCTCGGCCTCGCTCAGGCCCCCGGCCGCGCTGGAAAGCGCCTGCAGGGCTTCCTGCTCTGTCTGCGTGTAATACTTCAAAAAATGCCACGTCCTTTCCGTGATGCGGCGGGCCGGGCCCGCCAAAATGTGCGCCATGCCTGGGCGTTCCCCCGGTGTGCCGGGGCCATACATGAAAAAAGACCCACGCACAGCTATGAACTGCACATGAGTCTCGTTCTTTGATCCCAGCCAGGCCGCCGTGCGGCCATGCGTGTTGACTGAAACCGCGCGGCGTGCCGCGCGCTCACTACTCCCTCATGGGGCGCCGGAAGAAATGGGGGCCGGCGCTCATCTGTTACTATTATACCCCCGGCGGGCTGTTTTGCAACACTTTTGAGAAAATTTTTTCCAGCCCTGCGCCGCGTCAGGCCACGGGCGCCCCGGCATCCTGCCCCTGCTGCCAGTGGCGCGTGCCCGCGGCGGCCTGGCGGCGCTGCAGCAGCTTATCCATAAACAGAAGGTACGCCGCGGCAGACACCGCCGGGCCCAGCACGTCAGAGACGGGCTCGGCATAAAAGATGGCCCGCGCGCCGAACAGGGCCGGCAGGGCAAACAGCGCCGCAAAGTATACGGCCTTGCGCCAGAACGAAAGCGGCAGGGCAATTTGCGCCTGGCCCAGCGCGGTGAAGCCGTCCACAATTTCATACTGCACGCCCAGCGGCACAATGGCCAGCACGCAAATGCGAATGGCGCGCGCGGCCTCGGCCAGCACGGCCGCGTCGCGCGTGAACAGCCGCGCAAACAGCCCGCCGGCGGCAAAGCCGGCCAGCGTCATCACCAGCGCATAGCCCATGCACAGCCTGGCCACCGTGCGCACGGCCTGCTTTACGCGCGCCATGTTGCACGCGCCGTAGTTATAGCCCAGAATGCTTTGCGTGCCGCCGGTGATGCCGCTGAGCGGCATGGTTACCACCAGCATAAAGCTTTGCGCAATGGTGGCGCACGTCACCAGCATGTCGCCCTCGGCCGCGCCGCCATAGCGCTGCAAAAGCGCGTTCATGGCAATAATCATCACGTTATCCATGGCAATAATCAGAAACGGCGAAAAGCCCAGCGCCAGCACGCGGCCCATCACGCGCAGGCTGTAGCCGCCAAAGGTGATGGAGACGGGCGCGCGCCTGGAAAACAGCAGAAACCACACCGCGTACGCGCAGCTTGCCATCTGGCTGAGCACGGTGGCAAGGGCGCCGCCGCGCACGCCCATATCCAAAGCAAAGATGAACACGGGGTCCAGCACAATGTTCAGCACGGCCCCCAGCAAAATCGACTTCATGCCCGCCCTGGCAAAGCCCTGGCACACAATCAGCTGGTTCAGGCCCGTTGCCATCAGCGCAAAGGGCGTGCCCAGCAGGTAGGTGGTGAAATAGGCCATGGCGTAGGGCAGCGTTGCCTCGGAAGCGCCGAACAAAAGCAGCATGGGCCGCGCCAGCGGGTAAATGGCCGCCATCAGGGCCACCGAGCTGACGCACAGCATAAGAAAGCAGTTGGCCATAATGCGCCTTGCGCCCGCCTCGTCCTTTTCGCCCAGTTTAATGCTCATCAGCGGCGCGCCGCCCACGCCAATCAGAAAGGCCACGCTGCCCACCATGGTAACCACCGGGCCGCACACGCCCACGCCCGCAAGGGCAACGTCGCCCACCACGGGGATGTTGCCGATGTACATGCGGTCTACAATGCTGTACAGCACGCTGACAAACTGCGCCAGCATGCTGGGCACGGCAATGCGCAGCACCAGCTTGCCAATGGCGTCGCGCCCAAGGTCGTTTTCCTGTTTTGCCACAAATGTTCCCCCTCTGTGCGCCGCAGCGCCCTTTTCTTCGCGCGGCGGCAAAAAAAACAGCGCCCCGCGGGCCGCATGCCCGCGAAGCGGCACAAAAGGCCGCACAAGGCCCCGAACAGGATAGCACAAAACCCGCCCGGCCGCAAGGGGCGGCCGCAGGGCGTGCGCTGCGCTTTGGCACAAAAAGAAAAAACTCATTGCAGGCAGCATGCTGCCTGCAATGAGTTGGTGCGAGGGACGAGACTTGAACTCGCATGGTATAACCACACGCCCCTCAAACGTGCGCGTCTGCCGATTCCGCCACCCTCGCACATGGTGCGGCGCTGCGCCGCGAGCCATATTATAGCATACCTTTTGGGGCAAAGTCAATGCCATTTGGCCGAAATTGCGCGCTGGCCTGCCCAAAAGGCCGGCCGGCGGCGGGTGCGCCCCGCCCGCCGGGCACAAGGCCGCGCCCCGGTTGAGCAAAACCGATAAAAAACAGGCGCGCTGGTTGTCAAAAACATGAATTTACACCACATAACTTATAATGTTATAATATGTTGTCACATGTCAAAACGGCGCCGGAACGCGCGCGTGCCAGGGCCGCCGCTTGCATTGCCATCTTAGCAACGAGGAGAATCAAAGCATGAACGTTTTTGATGTGAAAAAGTACCCGCTGGGGAATTTTCCCACCCCGCTGGAGCGCATGAGCAACCTGGAAAAATACCTGGGCGTGCCCAACCTGTTCATCAAGCGGGACGATTTGAACGGTCTGGGCCTGGCCGGAAACAAGGTGCGCAAGCTGGAGTACCTGGTGCAGGACGCGATGGACCAGGGCTGCACCGCGCTTTTAACCTATGGCGGGCCGCAGACGAACCACGGCCGCCTGACGGTGGCCGCGGCGGTGAAGTGCGGCATGAAGGCCATTTTGATTTTGGACGAAGAGCGGCCGGATTATTGCAGCGGCAACCTCATTCTGGACGAGCTGATGGGCGCAGACCTGTACTTCACCACCGCAGACCCGAAGCAGAAGGCCCGCGAGGTGATGGCCGAATATGAAAAACGGGGCGAAAAGGTTTACGAAATTGCGCCGGGCGGCAGCTCGGAAATTGGCGCGCTGGGCTACTTCTTCATGATGCAGGAGCTGGGCCGCCAGCTGAAAGAACAGGATATACACCCCCGCTACCTGGTGGCAAGCTCCGGCTCGCTTGGCACGTTCTCCGGCATGTGGCTTGGGGCAAAGTATTTCAACGTGGGCCTGGAAGTGGTGCCTGTGGCCGTAGACCCGCTGGCCTCCTGCCGCGAGGTGCCTGCGGCAGACCTGATTAACCGCACCAGCAAAAAATACGGCCTGGGGCTTACCTGCACGCCGGAAGAGCTGAAAATCAACCTGAGCTACGCGGGCCTGGGCTATAACATTCCGGACGCAGACACGCAGGAGGCCATGCGCATTCTGGCCAGCACAGAGGCCATTTTTGTAGACCCGTGCTATACGGGCAAGTCGTTCCGCGGGTATTTGGACCTTGTGCAGAACGTCTTTGCACACGGGGACGGCGCCATCTACCTGCACACCGGCGGCATCCCCGCCATCTGGACGAAAGAGCATCTGGATTCCATGCAGGACAGGTTCTGGAACAAAACCCGCTGAGCGCCGCGCAGGTGCGGCGGGGCGCGTTTCGCAAAGCGGGGGCCCCCGTTGAACCCATGCCGCTTTTTCGCAGAACACAGAGGAAAACAGCCCGGCGGGCCCATGTGGGCCGCCGGGCTGTTTGGGCTGTGCCGGGCCCGCGGGCGGGAAAGGCCGCCGGGCACACCGCGCCGCCCCGGCCGTGCGCAAGGGCCGCGCATGCACATGAAAGGCCCGGCAAGAAAGAAGGGACGCCAAATGGAAGAAAAGCTGCCCGCGGGGGTTTTACGCATTCTGGGCCGCCTGCAAAGCAGCGGGCACGAGGCCTATGTGGTGGGCGGCTGCGTGCGCGACGCGCTGCGCCGGGCCGCGCCGCACGATTGGGACATCTGCACCAGCGCCCTGCCGCAGCAGGTGATGGCCCTGTTTCCGCGCCAGTGCGTGCGGGCAACCGGCCTGAAACACGGGACGGTAACCGTGCTGCAGGGCGGGCAGCCCTATGAGGTGACAACGTTCCGCATAGAGGCAGCCTACAGCGACGGCCGCCACCCGGACAGCGTGCGCTTTACCAAAAGCCTGGCCGCAGACCTTGCCCGGCGGGATTTTACCATCAACGCCATGGCCTATTCGCCGCAAAGCGGGCTGGTGGATTTGTTTCACGGCCGCGAGGATTTGCAAAACGGCGTCATACGGTGTGTGGGAAATGCCACGGCCCGCCTGGAAGAGGACGCGCTGCGCGTGCTGCGCGCGTTGCGCTTTTCCGCCACCCTTGGCTTTTCCATTGCGCCGGAAACCGCCGCGGCCATCCACCGGCATGCGGGCGGGCTGGCGCACGTTTCCGCCGGGCGCATCTGCGCCGAGCTGCGCCGCCTGGTCACCGGCCCCGGCGCGGGCCGTGTGCTGCTGCAGTATCAGGATGTGGTAGCCCAGTTTCTGCCAGAGACAAACGCCATGGCCGGCTTCTGGCAGCACAACCCGCACCACATCTACACCGTTTGGGGCCACACGGCCGCGGCCGTCGGCGCCTCTGCCCCGGACGAGGCCGTCCGGCTTGCGCTGCTTTTTCACGATATGGCAAAGCCCCAGTGCTTCACGCGGGACGCAGCGGGCACCGGGCACTTTTACGGCCACGCGCAGGCTGGCAGCGCCCTGTGCCGGCAGGCCATGCGGCGGCTGCAGTTTGACAGCGAGACGGTGCGCCTTGTGTCGCAGCTTGTTTTATACCACGACACCGTGCTGGTGCCGCAAAAGCCGGCCGTGCGCCGCTGGCTGAACAAAATAGGGCAGGCGCAGTTTTGCCGCCTGCTTGCCGTGCACCGCGGCGACACGCTGGGCCTGGCCCCTGCCCTTTGGCCGCAGCGGCTTGCCGCCCTGCAGGCGGTGGAGGACGTGCTGGCCCAGGTGCTGAAGGAAGAGGCCTGCTTTTCGCGCAAAGCGCTGGCGGTAAACGGCCGCGACATCATGGCGCTGGGCGTGCCGCAGGGCAGGCAGGTGGGCGAGGTGCTGCACAAGCTGCTGCAATGTGTGTTAGAGGGCCGGCTGCCAAACGAACGGCAGGCCCTGCTTGCATATGCAAAGGGTCTGGTGCCGTAAAGGCGGCCGCCGGGCGCAATGGGGTTTCAGGCCCGCACACAGGTTTGTGCTTCGCACCGCGTGCGTGCGGAAAGGCCGCTGCGCAGAAATAATTTCCCCGGCAACGGCAGGCGCGCGGTTGGCCGCCCCTATTCCAAATTCCGTTTTCCGGCACACGCGCAGCGTGTGAGCGCGCGAATGTTATTCTTACTGTTTCGTGTGCGTTCGAAAAACGCCACAGCTTCGCCGTTCTGCGCCCGCAGGCGCGTGCCGGGGCCAACCGGGCGCAAGCCCGGCTTTTGGGCCGCAGGCTGGGTTCCGGGGCCATTGGAGTGACGCGTTAAAAAAACACAAATTCGCCAGTTGTTGGCGCTGGAATTCATATTTTTCAGGCGAGCGGCCCCGGGTTCTTTGCCGCTTTCTTAGCATAAGAAAGCAGGGCGCTTTTTCCATAAAAAGAAACCTGAATATTCAGCGCCCGTTTTTCTTGCCGCACAAGCAAGCGGCACGCTTTCCCGGAAAAGAAAAGCCTGAACACTCAGCGCCTGCAAAAGGGGAAAACACAGCCGGGCGCATGCCCTGTGCGCAAACAAAAGCACCTTCCCCATGCGTGGGGGAAGGTGCTTTTTATGCTGCGGCGTTTACACCCCTTCCAAATCGAACGGCGGGGTATATTCCTCTTTGGCGCTGCTTTTTTCCTGCATATAGCCGTTTGTCAGGCCAAGGCGCACGGCCTCGTTCACCACGGTGCGGTATTCGTAGGTGGAGATGCGGCGCGAAAGCGCCTTGTGCTGCGCCGCGCGGTAAAACGGGGTGTACTGGCTCATGGCGCTGAACAAAAAGTTCTGCGGCCCCAGCCCGGCCAGAAAGCGCAGCACGGCCAGCGAATCGTGCAGGGCGCCGGGCAGGGCAAGGTGGCGCACAATGACGCCGCGCTGCAAAAGCCCGTCTGCGCCAAACACGGGCGGCCCGGCCTGTGCCAGCATTTGGCGCAGGGCGGGCGCGGCCACGGCGAAATAATCCGGCGCGGCGGAATATTCGCCCGAAAGCGCGCTGGAAACATACTTCATATCCGTCAGCCAGATATCCACATACGGCGCCAGGGCGCGCACCGTCTGTTCCGTCTCGTACCCGCCGGTGTTGTACACCACCGGCAGGCGCAGGCCCTGTGCGCGCGCCTCGTCCAGCGCGGCCGTCACCCACGGGGCATATTGCGTGGCCGTGACAAGGTTGATGTTGTGCGCGCCCTGCGCCTGCAGGCGTAAAAAGATGGCGGCCAGCTGATGCACCGAAAGCTCTTTGCCGAAATTTTCCGCACTGATGCGAAAGTTCTGGCAATAGCAGCAGCCCAGTGAACAACCGGAAAAGAACACGGTGCCCGAGCCCTGCGTGCCGGAAATGCACGGCTCTTCCCAGAAATGCAGGGCGGCGCGCGCGGCGCGCACCTGCGGCCCGCCGCCGCACAGGCCCGGGGCCTGCCGGGTTCTGTCTGCCCCGCAGAGGCGCGGGCACAGCTGGCAGTTTTTTGGCACACACAGCGCCATGCGCGCCGCCTCCTTTCCTTTATGCTGCGCCGCAGGCGGCCCGGCCGCGCGTGCACAGCGGGCATCTGCCTGCCCTTGTACACAGATACTATCATATTTTTTTGCAATATGGTATAATAAAATTCAATCAAAACTGCGACGGGCCGCACAGGGCCGCACGCGGCGCGCGTGCGGGGCATGGCCCCGGCGTGCGCCGGGG
>UREN01000063.1 GCA_900546885.1 uncultured Oscillospiraceae bacterium | reverse complement strand
CGAGGAAAGCCGCAAGGCCGAACTGGCAGAAAAACAGAAAGCCCTCTCCGGGGCGAAAAAACGGATGGAGGTGTATGTTCTGTGAGCAGTCTAAATGTTGCGGCGCTTTCGAGCGTGGATATTCAAAAGATAAAAAAAGAAGAGTTGACTGATATAAGAAGCATAAAGCTTGATCCAAGTGTTCCTCAGGATCTCCGGGCAGTCTATGTATTGAAGGAAATGGGAAATCCTTATTGTTTCCGCGTGGGCGACTTGGGCGTAAAGTTGGAGTTTTTGGACAGCGCCCCATCTTTGCAGGATGCCCTTTCCGATTTCTTTCAGCGCAAAAAGAGCGGCCTATAACTTCCCACCCTATCTTCTGGACACTTTGTCCAGAGGCGGAGGCATCCTTGATGGGGCCTCTGAACAAAGTTACAATATAGGTGTAATGTGATAGGGAAGGAGGCTATCATGGCACGGAGAAGCCGGGCTGTTGTTGAAACTGTTAAAGCAAAATTCCGGGTATGGAGAATTGCAATCTATATCCGACTTTCTAAAGAGGATGCGCGTTGTCTTGACGAGTCCGAAAGCGTAACAAACCAGCGGCAGATTATTGAAGATCATATTGCCGGATTTAATGACGGTGACGAGTATATTATTGTTGACGAGTATGTGGACGACGGTATTTCCGGCACAACGGATGACGAGCGGGATGATTTCCAGCGGATGCTGGCTGACATTAAGCGGGGGCGTGTAAACTGTGTGATCGTGAAAGACCTTGCACGTTCTTTCCGAAACTACAGTGATCAGGGCTATTATCTGGACGACTGGTTCCCCCGGTACAATGTCCGCTTTATCTCTCTGTATCACCAGCCGCTGGACAGCTACAGAGAACCGCAGAATATGCGGAGCATCGCCGTTCCAATCCAGGGTGTTCTCAACGAAAACCACTGTGCGGAAACCTCTGACAAGGTACGCGAGGTGTTTGATATGAAGCGCCGGAACGGTGAGCACATCGGCTCCTTTGCCGCTTATGGATATATCAAAGACCCCAACGACAAAAACGCGCTTGTGGTTGACGAAGAGGCCGCCGCCGTTGTCCGGGATATTTTCAATATGTTTCTGGACGGTATGAGCAAAAACGCCATTGTCCATTTTCTGAACGATCACGGGATATTAAGCCCCGCCGCTTACAAGCGGGAGCGCCTGGGGCTGAAATACCAAAATCCCAGCGTTGATCCTGCTAAACCGTCTTTATGGTGTGCACAGTCCATCACTACCATATTGAAAAACCGTATGTATTGCGGAGATATGGTGCAGGGGCGCTATCGCATGAAAAGCTACAAGGTACACGTTCAAGAAGTTGTCCCGGAGGACGAGTGGTATATCGTAGAAAATACCCATGAGGCAATCATTGACCGGGAAACCTTTGAAAAGGTACAGCGGCTCCTGATCCGGGACACTCGTACGGGCCCCCAGCAGAAAAAGCTGTATCTATTCAGCGGCTTTTTAAAATGTGCTGACTGTGGCAAGGCTATGACCCGGAGCAAAGTCGGAAATGTGGTGTACTATTACTGCCGTACTTATAAAGACCAGTCGAAAACGGCTTGTACCAAACACACCATCAAGCATGACCGTTTGGAAGCTGCTGTCCTCTACGCAATTCAACAACAGGTCTATCTGGCTGTCGATTACACAAAGACCATTGAACGGATCAACCGGGCCCCGCTGGTAAAAAGCCAGTCCAAAAAGCTGATAGATGCCATTGAACAAAAGGAACGGGAACTTGCTAAAATTACCCGTTACAAGCAGGCTATTTACCAGGACTGGAAAGACGGCGAGATTTCTCATTCTGACTATCGTCACATGAAAGAGGACTATGAGCGGCAGGCAGAGGCCCTGGATGAAGTCATTGGAAAGCTCCGGGCGGAGCAGGCGGAACTGGAAAACGGCATTGACACCGAAAACCCGTTCTTGACTGCGTTCCGGCAGTATCAGAACATCGACAAGCTGACGCGGGACATTTTGATTGAATTAGTAGACCATATCAAGATACACGAGGGCGGCTATATCAGCATTGTATTCCGCTTTGCTGACGAGCTCCGCCGTATTCAAGAATTTATCGAGGTCAATACCCATAACGAGGCGGTTTGAAAAGAAGCCGCATTTTTACAGATAGTCGCCTTTCCTAAATAAAACGCCCCAGTTTCGCCGCCCGCACCGGCCCCAGGTGGCACGCCCGGCGGGCCGGGCGTCACCTGGCCGCCTGTTTCGCCCCGGGCGCGCCGCCCCCGCGCCCGCTTTCTTCTTCGCTTTGCGGCTGCGCCTTTGCGCCGGGGTCCGCGCCGCCCCCATGCCCGCTTTCTTCTTCGCCTTGCGGCTGCGCCTTTGCGCCGGGCGCGTGTGCCGCGCGCCAGCGCAGCACGGCCTCCAGCTTCTGCTTGGCGCGCGCCTCGCTGCCCGCCTCGCCGGGCAGGTAATAGCGGCGGCCGCGCAGGCTTTCGGGCAGGCATTCCATGGCGGCTATTTTTTCTTCCGTGTCGTGCGCATACACATAGCCCTCGCCATAGCCAAGCTCGCCCATCAGCCGCGTGGGCGCGTTGCGTATCACCAGCGGCACGGGCTCGTCCAGCATGTGCAGGGCGTCCTGCTTTGCGGCCTCATAGGCCTTGTACACCGCGTTCGAGCGCGGCGCCAGCGAAAGGTAAATCACAGCGTGCGTCAGGTGCACATTGCACTCCGGCATGCCCAGAAAGTGGCACGCCTGGTAGGCCGCCACGGCAATTTCCAGCGCGCGCGAATCGGCCAGGCCAATGTCCTCGCTGGCAAAGCGAATGAGGCGGCGGGCCACATACAGCGGGTCCTCCCCGGCCTCCAGCATGCGCGCCAGCCAGTACACGGCGGCGTCCGGGTCGGAATTGCGCATAGATTTGTGCAGCGCCGAAATCAGGTTGTAGTGCTCTTCGCCCGCCTTGTCGTACAAAAGCGATTTTTTCGAGACGCACTGCTCCAGCAGCTGCTTTTCCACATAAATTTTGCCGTCCTCGCGCCGGCCGTTCAGCACGGCCATCTCCAGCGTGCCCAGGGCCGTGCGCGCGTCGCCGTTTGCAAAATTGGCTATCATGGCAAGGCAATCGTCCGCTATCTGCACGTTCTGCCCGCCAAAGCCGCGCGCGTCCGTCAGCGCGCGGCGCAGCACGGCCGTCACCTGCGCGGGGGTAAGCGCCTCCAGCACAAACACCTTACAGCGCGAAAGCAAAGCCGAGTTGATTTCAAACGAGGGGTTTTCGGTGGTGGCGCCAATCAGCACAATGCTGCCGCGCTCTACATAGGGCAGAAAGGCGTCCTGCTGGGCCTTGTTAAAGCGGTGAATTTCATCCACAAACAAAATGGTTTTCTGCCCAAAGCGGCGCACGTCCTCTGCGCGCTGCATCACGGCTTTAATCTCTTTTACGCCGCTGGTCACGGCCGAAAAATCCACAAATTCCGCCTTGGTGCGGCGGGCAATAATGCGCGCCAGCGTGGTTTTGCCCACGCCCGGCGGGCCCCAGAATATCATGCTGGGCACGTTGTCGGAATCGATGAGCTGGCGCAAAATCTTCCCTTCGCCCAAAAGCTTCTCCTGCCCGAAAAATTCCTCCAGCGTGCGCGGGCGCATGCGGCTGGCCAGCGGCCGCGCCACCTCGCCGCCGAAAAGCGTCTGCTGTTCCATATGCGTCCCCCTTTTCTGCCCCGGCGCCCCGGCCGGGGGCGGCCCGTTCTGTGTTTGAGTATAGCAAATCGGGCGAAACTATGCTATACTGAATGATGCGAAATTTTGCGTTTTCGGCGCGGCGGCCCCGCCGCGCCGCGAACCAGGCGGAAAGGAGGCGCGCCGCATGGCCTACCGCCTTGCACAGCAAAACGGGGACGCCGTGCGCGTGCCCCAGCTTATTTTTACAAAACTGCCCCAGCTGGAGGACGACTGGCTGCGCGTGGCGCTGTATGTGGTGGCCACCGGGCAGACAGACGAGGCCGCCATTGCCCGCGCGCTGCACCTTGCGGGCCCCGAAAAGGCCCGCGAGGCCCTTGTGTACTGGAAGGGCGTGGGCCTGCTGGAGACGGCAGACGCCCCCGCCGCCCCGGCGGCAGATATTTCCGCCGCGCCCGTGCGCACGCGCCTTACCGCGCCGGAAATTGCGCGCGCCGCCGAGGCCGACCCCAACGTCAGCCAGCTGGTGCAGGAGTGCCAGCGCCTTTGGGGCGGCGTCATCCCGCAGGGGGACGCCAACATTCTGGCCTCGCTGTACCTGGCGGACGGCCTGCCCATCGACCTTATTTTGCTGGGCGTGGCCCATTTCACCGCGCTGGGCAAGCGCAGCGCGCGGTACATTGAGCGCGCGCTGCTGGGCTGGCAGGCCGAGGGCATCGACACCGCCGAGGCCGCCGAGCGCCACCTTGCCCTGCTGGCGCAGCGCGAGAAAAACGAGGCCGCCGTGGCCGGGGTGTTTGGCCTGGAAAATGCCAAGTTCACCAAGCTGGAAAAGAACATGATTGCCGCCTGGTTCGAGGAATACGGCTATGGGCGCGAAATGATTGCCGAGGCGCTGGCCGAGGCGGGCGAGCACCGCACCGTGCGCTATGTAAACGGCATTCTGCGCGCGTGGTATACAAAGGGGCACCGTACCGTGCGCGACGTCATGGCCGAAAGCGCCGGCACCATGCGCAACTTCCAGCCGGCCTCGCCCGCCCCAAAGCCCGTTTTGGGCCGCGGCCTGCGGCGCGTGCCCAAATTTGAAAAGAACGGAGGCGCGGGCCATGACGAATGAAGAGCTTACGCGCAGGGCGCTGGCCGTGGTGGCCGGGCGCCGCCAAAAGGCCCTTACCCTGGCGGACGACGCGCTGCGCGCCGCGCGCAGCGCCATTCCCCAGCTGGCCGAAGTGGAACAGCAGCAGATGGAGGCCGGGCTGGCCGCCGCGCGCGCGGGCGTTGCGGGCGCGCAGCAGGAAAAGCAGGCCGCCCTGGCCCGCTGTGCCGCGCTGGAGGCACAGCGCGATGAACTGCTGTGCGCCGCGGGCTTTTGCGCCAAGCCCAAGTTCACCTGCCCGCTTTGCAGCGACACAGGCCGGCGCGGCGACGCGCTGTGCACCTGCGTGCAGCAGCTGGTGCGCGAGATGCGCGCGGCCGAGATGAACGCCGCTTTCCCGCTGGCGCTCTCTACCTTCGAGGCCTTCCGGCTGGAGAAATACCCCACGCAAATCGAGCCCTCGCTGGGCATTTCCATGCGCGAACAGATGGAAAACGTGCTGAATTACTGCAAGCAGTACGCGCGCAATTTTTCCCTTTCAAACCCCAGCCTTTACTTATACGGCGGCGCGGGCCTGGGCAAAACCCACCTGGCGCTTGCCATTGCGCGCGAGGTGCTGCAAAAGGGGTACCATGTGGTGTACGTCAGCGCGCAAAGCGCTTTTGACGCCATGGAAAAAGAGCGCTATGCCGGCGGGGACACGCTGGCCGCGCTGGAGGCCGCCCAGCTTCTTATTCTGGACGACCTTGGCACCGAATGCCTGTCGCCCTACACGGCAAGCTGCCTGTACAGCCTTGTGAACACGCGCGTGTGCCGCCGCCTGCCCACCATATACACCACCAACATTGTGCGCGACGAAGATTTGCAGCGCCGCTACACCGAAAAGCTTGTCTCGCGCCTGCTGGGCAGCTGCGAGATGCTGGCCTTCTGCGGCGAAGATATCCGCCTGCAGGGCAAATAGCGCCGCGCGCGGGCTTTGGGGCGCGTTTTATGCCTTTTCAAACCAGCCCCCTGCGGGCACAGCCCGCGCCGTTCGGGCGCGCTGCCGCAGGGGGCTTTTTGTTTTTTGCCATCGCTTGCAAAGCCCATTGCCGCCGCACAAAAGCCCCCCTTTTCATTGCCTGTGCTTTATGTTACAATATAGGCCGTTGTCTCAAGAAGAAGAAATACGCTTGCACCGGCGCTCTGGGGCGCCCGCCATGGCCTTTCGCCGCGGCGGGCCTTTGGCTGTGTGGTTCCCCCGGCCAGCTGCGCCGCCCAGGCGGCATTTCCCCTGCGCGCCGGTGCCTGTGAAGGAGCAAATATGGAGCAGAGAAAAGAAAACGTCATGGGCACAAAGCCCATCCGCTCGCTTTTGCCGGGCATGGCCTTCCCCATTATGCTCAGCATGCTGGTGCAGGCCCTTTATAATGTGGTGGACAGCATCTTTGTGGCCATGCTCAGCGAGAACGCGCTGGCCAGTGTGAACCTGGTGTTTCCCGTGCAAAACCTGATGGTGGCCGTGGCCGTGGGCACCGCCACGGGCATCAACGCCCTTTTGTCGCGCCGCCTCGGCCAGAAAGACCGCGCCGGGGCCGAAAAGGTGGCCGAAAACGGCGTGTTCATCACGCTGGCCACCTGGCTTGTGTTCGCCGCAGCCGGCGCGGTGGGCAGCGGCTGGTTTCTGGGCCTGTTCACCAGCGTGCCCGAAATTGCCGCGGGCGGCGAAGTATACATGCGCATTGTGACGGTGCTGGGCGGGGGCTGTTTTCTGCAAATTACGTTCGAGCGCATTTTGCAATCCACCGGCAAAACCGTATACCAGATGGCCAGCCAGATGGCAGGCGCTGTCATCAATATTATTTTAGACCCCATCATGATTTTCGGCCTGCTGGGCTTCCCCGCCATGGGCGTGGCGGGCGCGGCGCTTGCCACCGTCATTGGCCAGTGGTGCGGCGCGGCGCTGGGCGTGGCCATCAACCATGTCAAAAACCACGAAATCCGCCTGCGCGTCAAGGGCTTTCGCCCCTGCCGGCACACCATTGGCGTCATCTACCGCGTGGGGCTGCCGTCCATTGTCATGCAAAGCCTCAGCAGCGTGATGGTGTTCGGCATGAACAAAATTCTCATCACCTTCACCGAGACGGCCGTAAACGTGTTCGGCGTCTATTACAAGCTGCAAAGCTTTGTGTTCATGCCCGTCTTCGGCGTCACCAACGCGCTGGTGCCCATTGTGGGCTACAACTACGGCGCGCGCAAAAAGCAGCGCATCACCGACGCCGTGCGCGTTGCCACCGTGATGGCGCTTGCCATTATGGCCGCGGGCACCCTTGTGTTCGAGCTGGGCGCCGGGCCCCTGCTGGGGCTGTTCAACGCCTCGCCCGCCATGCATGCCATGGGCGAGCCCGCGTTCCGCATCATTGCGCTCTCGTTTTTGCCGGCGGCGGTGGGCATCGTCATGTCCAGCGTGTTCCAGGCGCTGGGCGAGGGGCTTATCAGCCTTGTGATGAGCGCCACGCGCCAGCTGGTGTTCCTGCTGCCGCTGGCCTTTCTGCTGGCAAAGTTTTCCGGCCTTGCGGCCGTTTGGGCCAGCATCCCGCTGGCCGAGGTGGTGGGCTTTGCGCTGGCGCTTTTGTTCTACCGCCACATCTACAACCACAAAATCGCACACATCGAAACTGTCCAGTTCGATTAAGCCCGTTTACACAAAACAGGCGCCCTTTTGCAAAGGGCGCCTGTTTTTATTTCACACTGCCTACCGCGGCAGCACGATCACCGAATGTTTTCCGTAATAATCCGCCATGGCTTCGTTGCGCCAATTGGCCGCATCCGGGGTGGCATCGTCAAAATACAAAATACGCGGGTGCACGGAATACGGCTGCAAAACGGCGTCTGCCACGGCGGCGTCCTCCAGGACCTCCACACGCGCGCAAAATTCCGAATGATACAGCTGCGCCTGCCCCGTGCGCACGGCGTTCAGCGCCTGCACGCTGGAAAAGTTCAGCGTATCCCGCAAGGCAAAGCAGCCAAGCGCCAGCGCGGTCGCCACGGCCGCCACAAAGCCAAGCGAATAGCGCGCCTGCGGCACGGCGCCGTTTTCTGCCCACAGCCGTCTTTGCAGCCAGCCAAGGAAATAGAACAGGTTGACAGCCATCCAAAAGAAGGCGGAATAGAAGATAATGTCCAGCAGCCTGGCCGGCCCGGCCTGCTTAAGCGCATACCAGGTTGGGCAAAACTGCGCCGCATACAGGCCAAAGGTGAACACAAAAAACAAAAGCGGCCAGCGGAACGAAAGATGCGCATTCGCCGCGGCATTCCAAAGCACTGGCAGCAGGAACACCAGCGCCAGCACCACCAGCACGGTACGGGGCTTCCAAAACTGCACTGCCGCCTCCTGAATGGCCCGCCACACGGCAAGCGGTGCGAAAAGCGGTGTGCCGCCCTCCGCAGCCTGGCGCACCCGGTTGCCCGGGGCGCATACATTTATGGCAAACCCCGCCGCCAGGCACAAAAACGGCAGCACCAGCACCCGCCAGCGCCTGTTTTTACACAGTGCCAACAGGCACAGCACACAGGCCAATATCAGCAGCGTGCCAAAGGCCGTCACCAGATTTCCGCCGCCCAGAAACAGCCCCAGCACACAAAGCCCGGCCACGCATGCCGCGCTACGGCCCCGCGGTGCATGCTGCGCGGCAAGGCACCTTGCCACCAGGCCAAAATAAAACAGCTGCACCCCAAAGAAAAAGGTGTAAAAAATGGCGCCATTGTACCAGTAAAAGCCCTGCACGGCGCTGGGCAAAAGCTGTGTGTCTATGCCCAGCCACACCAGGGCAAGCACCAGCGCCTGCCAGCGGCTGGCGCCAAGCAATTTGGCAAACAGCGAAAGGCAGAAAAAGCATGTGCCCGCCGCCAGCATGCCCAGCGTAAAAAATGGCACCAGTGCGTAAAAGCCATTGCCAAACACGGCCGGCTGCAGCGCCATCAGGAACATAGCGCTGTAGGTGCCCTGCCAGTTGGCATACCGCTCGGCCACCTTTTCCCCTGCGGCCTTTACAACGGCTGCAAGCGAGTGCGTAGCCTGCCATGCCGCATGGGTGGGCGCGCCGAAATGGTAATCGTCCGCGCAGGGCACGTTATACCGTGCCACCAGCAGCATGGGCACAAGCATCAGCACAACCGCCGCCAGCGCCAGCCAGAAGACAGCCTTCTCCGGCAAGCGAAATTGGATGATTCTCCTCAAGGGGCGCATGCCGCCCCCTCCTTTCTTCTGCCTGCGGGCCATGTGCGGCCCGGGAAGGAAAAACACGGGCATGCGCCCGTGTTTGCTGTTGCAGCACGTTTTACTTTGCCAGCTCGCCCTTGCTGGCCGCCTTCAGGTAGGCGTTGATGAAGCCATCCAAATCGCCGTCCATCACGGCGTCCACATTGCCGTTTTCAAAGCCGGTGCGGTGGTCTTTCACCAGGGTGTAGGGCATGAACACATAGCTGCGAATCTGGCTGCCCCAGGCAATTTCCTTCTGCACGCCCTTGATGTCGCTTATTTTATCCAGATGCTCGCGCTCTTTAATTTGGTACAGCTTTGCGGCCAGCATCTTCATGCACATGTCGCGGTTCTGGAACTGGCTGCGCTCGTTCTGGCAGCTTACCACAATGCCCGTGGGAATGTGGATGAGGCGCACGGCCGAGGACGTTTTGTTGATGTGCTGGCCGCCCGCGCCGGACGAGCGGAACACTTCCATCTTGATGTCCTCGGGGCGAATTTCCACCGTGATTTTGTCGTCCATCTCCGGCATCACTTCCAGCGAGGCAAAGCTGGTGTGGCGGCGGCCCGACGCATCGAACGGCGAAACGCGCACCAGCCGGTGCACGCCGTTTTCGCTTTTCAAAAAGCCGTAGGCGTTGTGCCCCTCCACCAGAATGGAGGCGCTTTTCAGGCCGGCCTCGTCGCCGTCCAAATAATCCAGCGTTTTCACGTTCCAGCCGTGGCGCGCGCCAAAGCGCGTGTACATGCGCAGCAGCATCTCGGCCCAATCCTGCGCCTCGGTGCCGCCCGCGCCCGCGTGGAAGGTAAGAATGGCGTTGTTTGCGTCATACTCACCCGTCAAAAGCGTCACAAGGCGCATCTCTTCCACCTTTTCGGCCAGGGTGTCCACCGTCTGCTGGGCCTCTTCGGCCATGGCCTCGTCTGTGCCGTCCTCGGCGCACATCTCCAGCAGCGTCTCGGCGTCGCTGCACAGCTCTTGCAGCTGGCGGTAACTCTCCAGCTTTTCCTTAATTTCGCCCATCTCGGCAAACACCTTGCCGGAATTGGCCGCGTCGTCGTAAAAGGCGGGGTCTGCGCTTTTGTTCTCCAGCTCTTCCAGGCGCAGCTTGCTGCGCTCGATGGCCAGGGCGTCGGCCAAATCCGCCACTTCGGGCTGCAGCTCGGAAAGGCGGCGCTTCACTTCATCCAGTAATACCATACGTTTCCTCGTTCCTTCACACTCTTTGGGCGGGGCGCCCCGCCGCATTCTAACTTTTGTCGCGCAAACATTATACCAAACCTGCGCCCCGCTTGTAAAGACGCGGCGCGCCGCAAAAGCCGGGAAAGCGCCGCTGGCAGGCGCCCCGGCCCCGGCGCAAATATTCTTTGCTTTTTGGGGCATTTTGCTGTATAGTGTATGGTAAGGTTATTCTGGTCCCTGTCGGCGCCCTGCGCGGCGCCGGCCCCATGCCAAAGGAGGCACTGTTTTGATGAACGACTATGTGGGCTGTGTGTGCAGCGTGTGCAACAAGCCCTTTGCCGCGGGCGACGACATTGTGGTGTGCCCCGAATGCGGCACGCCTTACCACCGCGCCTGCTACCAGGCCGCGGGCGGCTGCGTGCACGAAGCGCAGCACGCCGAGGGCTATGCCTGGCAGCCGCAGCAGAGATCGGAAGAGCGTCGTGTAGGGAAAGAGTGTAGATCTCGGTGGTCGCCGTAT
>UREN01000062.1 GCA_900546885.1 uncultured Oscillospiraceae bacterium | reverse complement strand
TTTTTTTTTTTTAATGATACGGCGACCACCGAGATCTACACTCTTTCCCTACACGACGCTCTTCCGATCTCTGATTTTCTTGCAGGGCGAGATAAAAAAATATATAGTATTTATGTTACCGTATTGACAATGGCAAAAGGCCCGCGCCCCATGCGGCCGCGCCCTGCAGGAAGGAGACTGTCACCTTGGATTACGAAGAAGCTTTGATGATAAAGACAGCGTGGTACTATTACCTCGAAAACATGACGCAGCAGAAAATATCCGAGCTGCTGGGCATTTCGCGCATCCGCGTGATCAAGCTGCTGGAAAAGGCACGCCAGACGGGCATCATCCAGTTCAAAATTCGTGAGGACAGCGCCTCGCGCATGCAGGTAGAGCGCGAGCTGGCGGCCGCCTATGGGCTGAAAGACGTGTTTGTGGTGCCCAGCGTGCCGGACGGCGATTTGAACGAAACCATCGCCAAGGCCGCGGCCATGTACATCAGCGGGCGCCTGACAGACAACTGCTTTATCAACATGGGCTATGGCGACACGCCCAGCCGCGTGCTGAACAACCTGGCCACCATGACCGAGCGGCCGATCTCGTGCGTGTCGCTGACGGGCGGGGTGAATTATTATCTGCCCAACACGCGCTCGAACATCTTCAACATCAAGCTGTATCTCATTCCGGCGCCGCTGCTGGCCTCTACCAAAGAGATGGTAACCGCCATGCGCAACGAGGAATCGGTGATGGAGATCAGCCGCATGGTGAAGCTTTCCAGCATGACGGTGGTGGGCATTGGCGGCATGCAGGACGATGCCACTATCCTTCGTTCGAACATTCTGACGAAAAACGACTTTCTCTATTTGGAGATGCAGGGCGCCGTGGGCGACGTGCTGAGCCATTTTCTGGATAAGGACGGCAACCCTGTGGAGACGGACATTGAAGACCGCCTGATCTCTACCCCGCTGGCCACGCTGAAAGAGCTGGAGAACGTCATTGGCGTGGCCGCAGGCAGCCACAAGGTGGATGCCATCCGCGCGGTGCTGCGCGGGAAATACCTCGATGTGCTGATCACAGACGAGGCAACCGCCCTGCAGCTTTTGGGCAAGCAGGGCAGCTGAACCGGCATTTTCCCTTTCCCCCGCGCCTTTGCGGCGCCCGGGAAAGGTGTAGTTTAGGAGGAAATTGGAATGGCGAAACAGTACTTGATGGCCGTAGACGCCGGCACAGGCAGCGTGCGCGCCGTTTTGTTTGACACAAAGGGCAACCAGCTTGGCTGTGTGCAGCGCGAGTGGGAACACAAGGAGGACCCCCGCTGGCCCGGCAGCATGGATTTTGACTGGGCCTACAACTGGCAGCTTGCCTCTGGCTGCATCAAGGGGGTGCTGGCCGAGACGGGCATTGACCCGAAGGAGATCGCCGCCGTTTCCACCACCTGCATGCGCGAGGGCATTGTGCTGTACGATAAGGACGGCCACGAGATTTGGGCCTGCGCCAATGTGGACGCGCGCAGCAACGATGAGGTGGGCGAGCTGATTCGCATGGACCCCGGCCTGGAAAAGGAAGTGTACCTGGAATCTGGCCAGACGTATGCGCTGGGCGCGCTGCCCCGCATTTTGTGGGTGAAGAACAAAATGCCCGAGGTGTACGAAAAAGTGGCCACCGTGGGCATGTTCAACGACTGGCTGATTTATAAAATGACAGGCGTGCTGGAAGTAGAGCCTTCGAACGGCTCCACCACGGGCATTTTTGATTTGCAAAAGCGCGCGTGGGACCCCGCCATTGCCGAAAAGTGCGGCCTGCGCACCGATATCTTCCCGCCTGTGCGCGAGTGCGGCGAGGTAATTGCCCATGTGAGCGCGCAGGGCGCGGCCGAAACCGGCCTTGCCGAGGGCACACCCGTTGTGGTGGGCGGCGGCGACGCACAGCTGGGCTGTGTGGGCGTTGGCGTTGTGGCCCCCAACCAGGCGGCCGTGTTTGGCGGCAGCTTCTGGCAGTATGAGTTCAACACCGCAAACGGCAAAACCGACCCCGGCTGCCGCGTGCGCGTGAACTGCCACGCCGTGCCGGGCGTGTGGCAGTATGAGGCGCTGGCCTTCAAGCCGGGCCTTGTGATGCGCTGGTTCCGCGACGGGTTCTGCCAGCTGGAAAAACAGCAGGCCGAGGCCACCGGCAAAGACCCGTACTATCTGATGGACAAAGAGGCCGCCAAGGTGCCCGCCGGGTGCTATGGCATGATGTGCACCTTCTCGGACGTGATGAACTTCATCTCGTGGAAGCACGCCTCCCCCACCTTCACAAACTTCGAGCTGGACCCTGAAAAGTTCAGCCGCTATACCTTCTACCGCGCCATTCTGGAGAACACCGCCATGGTTACCAAGGGCCATTTGGAACTGGTGAAAGAGGCCACCGGCAACATGCCGCAGGAGATTGTGTTTGCAGGCGGCGCCGCCAAGAGCCCGCTTTGGTGCCAGATTGTGGCCGACGTGCTGGGCCTGCCCGTGAAGGTGCCTGTGGTGAAAGAGGCCACGGCCCTGGGCGCGGCCATTCTGGCCGGGTATGGCGTGGGCATCTATCAGGATATCTCTGCCGCCGCGCGCGAGCTGGTGCAGTGGGATAAAACCTATGCCCCCAATATGGAAAACCACGCCGTATACGAAGAGATGTACGGCACATGGCGCAAGGTGTACGCCGCACAGCTCGCCCTGTGCGACGAAAAGCTGACGAAAAATATGTGGATCGCCCCCGGCCTGTAACAGGGCACGGGCCCCGGGCAGCAGCCGGCGGCAATGCGCCGCAGGCCGCCGCCCGGGGAAGATCTTTGCATACATCAATTTCAAAAACCGGGAGGAAAGTTTCAATGTTCATTGTGAATGAGAATGAAAAGGAATACCGCTTTGGTGACAGCGGCCCCAAATATCTGATGAAAGGCCCGCGCATGAATTTTGCACTGGTGCAATTCGGCCCCGGGGAAGATTTTAAGGCCCATTATCACAACGTGATGGAGGAAAACTTCTTCATTCTGGACGGCGAGATTGACATTGTGGTGGACGGCAAGGTGAACCACCTGAAAGCCGGCGACCTGATTCACATTGAGCCGGGCGAGGTGCACTATTGCATCAACAACTCCAGCGCAAAAGTGAAAATGGTTTCCACCCTGGCGCCTTATCAGGAAGTGGACAAGGTAGAAGTGGACAACTACACCTACGAAAAATAAGCCGCACGGGCGGCCCAAAACAAGGAGGAATGTGCTGTGAAAACCATACAGGCTGTGCCGGTGACGCATGAGGCGTTCCGCCCCTACGGCTACATTGCCAACATCGCAGACCCTTCGGGCGAATATGCCATGAGTGAAACGCTGCCCGCGTTCCACCGCGATATGGTGCTGGCCCCCATGGCGGACCATGCGCCCATTGCCTTCGGCTCGCTGAAGGTGAACAAGCGCCCCATGGTGGTGGCGGACGTTGAGTACCACACCAACGCCTGCGAAGTGATGATGCCCATGGATGACGATATGGTGATGTATGCGGGCCCTGCCTCGAACGACGTGGTAGAGCTGGATAAGCTGCAGGCCTTTGTCATTCCCAAGGGCACGCTGGTGGTATTCCGTGCGGGTGCCTGGCACGGCGCGCCGTACCCCGTGCACAACGAGGTGGGCACGGTGCTGATTTGCCTGCCCGAGCGAACCTATCTGAATGACACCGTCAAATATCTGCTGGAGGAAAAAGACCAGCTTCTTATCGAGCTGTAGCCGCGGCCTGCCAGGGCCGATGGCCCCGGCCCGTGATACAGAAAGCAAAGCCCGCGAGTCCGTAGCCTCGCGGGCTTTTCCCTTTGTGCCTGGCCGCCGCCCGGCAGGCGCCCATGCTGAAAAGCAGCCCGGCCCCTTTCCGCCAGAAGCGGCCCCTGCGCCCGGCGGCAGGGCGCAGGGGCAGGAACGGGCCATACAGCCCGCCGCCCCGCCCGGTAAAAAGAAGCCGGAAAATAAGGAAAACCTGCGCGCTATGTGGTAAAATAGAAAGCGGCAATGCCATTTCCATGTTTTTAACAGGAGCGTTTCTATGCGGCAAACACACTTCTTCCGGGCCCTTTTGGCGTTTTTTCTCTGCCTGTACCTGTGTGCCGGCCTTCTGGCCGGGTGCAGCGCGCGCACGGCCAGCAGTGCCCCGGCGCCCGTTTCCGGCGCGCCGCAGCAGGCACCGGCCGGGCCGTCCTCCTCTGCACAGCCCCAGCCTTCCCCGGCCCAGTGGGAAATTGGCCATCTGTTTGGGGAGTTTTCCGGCTGCGCTGTTTTGTACAACCCGGCCTCCGGCCAATACAGCCTCTATCAGCCGCAGCTGTGCGAAACGCGCTTTTCGCCCTATTCCACCTTCAAAATCATCTCTGCCTGCATGGGGCTTCACACCGGCATTTTGGAAGATGAAAATTCCCACATGCGTTATTCCGGCGCGCAGTATCCTGTTCCGGCATGGAATGCAGACCTCTCTCTGCAGGAGGCGTTTCAGTCTTCCTGCGTCTGGTATTTCCGCCAGGTTATCGATGCGCTTGGCCAAGAGCAGGTGGCGCAGGAGCTGGAGGCCCTTTCCTACGGCAACTGCGATGTCTCCGAATGGGCGGGCAGCGGCATCAACCCTTTGCCGGACCTGAACGGGTTCTGGCTGGGGGCCTCCCTGAAGATATCCCCCATAGAGCAGGTGCAGGCCCTGGCCCGGATATTCGGTGGCGGCAGCAGATACAGCGGGCAGGAGGTTGCCATTGTAAAGGACATGATGCTGGCGGGCGAAACGGATGGCTGGGCAATCTATGGAAAAACCGGTGCAGGGCCCGAGGGCGAGGCATGGTTCACCGGGTTTGCCCAGGGCGGCAGCCAAACCCTTTATTTTGCCTTTTTCTTAAACGGGGCTTGTGCCGGGAGCCAGCCCTCTGGCAGCGCGGCAAAGGACATTGCGTTCCGCGCGCTGGCACAGGTTCCCCCGGCCTAGCCCCCCGCCCTGCGGGCCATAACATTGAAAGGAGACCTTCCATGAAGCGCATTTTGCTTCTTACCACCGGGGGCACCATTGCCAGCGTGGAAACCGCGCACGGCCTTGCCCCCGCCCCCACCAACGAGCCGCTGCGGCGCCTGCTGGACGAGCTTGCCCTGCCCTGCAAGGTGGACGTGAAAAGCCTGTTCCACATCGACAGCACCAACTTCCAGCCCGAACACTGGCTGGAGATTGCGCGCGCCATCCGCGCCGCCTATGCGCAATACGACGGTTTCGTCATCACCCACGGCACCGACACCATGGCCTATACGGCGGCGGCGCTCTCTTACCTCATTCAGTATTCCGCCAAGCCCATTGTGCTGACGGGCGCACAGCGCCCTTTGAGCGACGCCATTACAGACGCGCGGCGCAATTTGCGCGACAGCGTGCGCTTTGCCCTGCACGAGGGCGTGCGCGGGGTGTACCTGGTGTTTGACGGCAAGGCCATTCTGGGCACACGGGCACGCAAGGTGCGCTCGAAAAGCTACAACGCCTTCGAGAGCATCAACTACCCTGTGGCCGCCTTTATTGACGAGCGGCGCATTTTGCAGTATGTAGAGGCGCCGTGCGCCCCGCAGCCCGGCGTGCAGTTTTACGATGCGCTGTGCCCGTGCGTGTGCGTGCTGAAGCTGATTCCCGGCATGCGGCCAGATACGCTGCGCTATTTGGGAAAAGAGTATGACGCCATCCTCATTGAAAGCTATGGCGTGGGCGGCATTCCCTTCCACGGAAGCCGCAATTTCATGGCGGAGCTTGCCGCCCTGACAAACAACGGCAAAGTGGTGGTGCTGGCCACACAGGTGATGCTGGAGGGCAGCGACGCCGAGGTGTACGAGGTGGGCTTTGAGGCGGTGAACCGCTACAATGTGCTGCAGGCCTACGACATGACGGTGGAGGCCGCCAGCGTAAAGCTGATGTGGGCCATGGCCCAAACCCACGAATTTGAACAGGTGAAACGCCTGTTCTACCAAAATATCAACAACGACATCCTTACGCTGTAAAAAGGAGGGGCCGGTATGCCGCAGCCATGCCAGGCGCTGCACGGGCTGTTAAAGGCCATTGTGCGGGAATACCGCCGCATTCTGGGCAGCAGCCTTGCGGGCATCTACCTGCACGGCTCTGCCGCGTTCGGCTGTTTTCGCTGGCAGACAAGCGATATTGACCTGCTGGTGGCCGTAAAGGCGCCGCCGTCTGCTTTGCAAAAGGAAGCGCTGGTGCGCGCCCTGCTGGCGCAAAACGGCGCTGCACCGCCCGCCGGCTTCGAGATGAGCGTGGTGCTGGCGCGCTGCTGCCGCCAGTTTGTGTGGCCTGTGCCGTACGAGCTGCACTTTTCAAACATGCACCGCGCGTCATTTGAAAAAGACCTGCCCGCGGCCTGTGCGCGCATGCATGGTGCAGACAAAGACCTTGCCGCACATTTCGCCGTCACGCGGGCGGCGGGCATCACCCTGTGGGGGGAAAATGCCCGCACCATGTTCTGCGCCGTGCCCCCCGGCGCATACAAAGCCGCCATTCTGCACGATGTGGGCACAGCTGTGCAGGACGCCGGGCAAAAGCCTGTGTATGTGGCGCTGAACCTTTGCCGCGCGCTTGCCTTTTGGCGGCAGGGGCTTGTGCTTTCGAAACAGCAGGGCGGCGAATGGGCGCTGGCGCATCTGCCACCGCAGTGGCACCCTGTGGTGCGTGCGGCATTGCAGGGCTATTTGTACGGGGCCCCCTTCTGCGCCCCGGCCGGGCAGGCGCAGGCCTTTGCCGCATGGGCATTGCGCGGCCTGCCGCCCCCTTCCGCCGCAGAGTGGGAAGCGTAAGAAAATCGCAAGCTTTTTATCACCAAAAACGCAAAACTGCCGCGCAGTTTTTTGGTAGCATTGGCACAGTGGGCGCCGCCCCTGTGCCAGTGCTTTTTCTTTTGCAGCAGCTGGCCCGCGGCCCCCAAACGCTGCCCTGCCCTCGGGGCGCACAGAAAGGCAGAACAAGGCAAATGACAAGACAACCGCTTTCCTCCCCTTCCCATACCCGGCCGCACCGCACCCGCGCAGCACGGCGGGCACGCAGGCGCCAGCACAGGCTGCTTTGTGTGGCGCTGGCCTGCTTTCTTGCCTGCCTGGTGCTGGCGGGCACCCAGGTGCTGCCCGCTTTTCTGGCAAGCGACCTGCCTGCCCGCACCACGCAAAGCCTGGTGGTGAACGTAGCCGAAGGGGACACGCTGGGCCAGCTGAGCGCCATGGCCGCACAGGACAGCCGCATCTACACCATTTTGCAGAACCCCGACGCTTACCCGCAGGCGCTGCTGGAGATGCTGGCGCGCGACATCAGCCTGCTGGATTTTGTGCTGGGCTTTCCGGAAAAGCAGGGCAATGTATATGCCGACAGCATCGGCAGCGTGCAGCAGGGGCAGTTTCCGCTGCTGCTTCAGTGGGACGAGCGCTGGGGTTACGGCCCATATGGCGACAGCTTTCTGGCCATCAGCGGCTGCGCGCCCACGGCCCTTGCCATGGTGGCAGCGGGCCTTACGGGCGACGCAAGCATCACCCCGTATGCTGTGGCGCAATATGCGCAGGAGAACGGCTATTATATGCCCGGCCAGGGCACCAGCTGGGCGCTGATGACAGAGGGCTGCCGCCAGTTTGGGGTGCAGGGCGAAGAGCTTCCCCTTTCGGAAAGCGCTGTTATGGATGCGCTGGCAAGCGGCGCCCCGGTGATATGCAGCATGCGGCCGGGCGATTTCACCACCACCGGGCATTTCATCGTCCTGGTGGGGGCAGAGGATGGAAAAATCCGCGTGCACGACCCCAACAGCACACAGCGCAGCAACCAGCTTTGGAGCTGGGAGACGCTGGAATACCAGATCAAAGGGCTGTGGGTTTTTCATGCGCTGTAAGCGGGCACGGCCGCACCCCTGCGCGCCCCGCCCGTGCACCTTTGGGCACACAGGGCGCACGGCACCGGCCCTGACGCTGTCGGCGTAAAGCTGTAAAGCAAATTCCCTTTTCACTTTTTCGCGCCTCAAAAAAAGAGGGCCTCATGCTAGAAGCCCTCTTTTTGTATTATTTTATATATCTTATACAAATAGTAATTTTAGGCGCAGCCCTTATGGGTACAACCCCTTACACCACCTCGTACCCCATGCCGGCCAGCACGTCCAGCGCGCGGCGGTGGCCTTCGGGCGTTGCAGCGGCGCACAGCCCTGCGCACACGCGCACCTGGGCGTTCAAAAACGCCGTATGCAGCACAATGCAGTTGGACACAACGCAGATGTCGGTAACCACGCCGCACACCTCCACCACGTCCGGCTCACCGCCGCACAGCGCCTTTACGGCCGCAGGCAGGCCCTCGGCCCCGAAGGTGGGCTTATCCAGAAAGGCCACCCCTGCCTGCGGGGCACTTTGTTCATAGGCGTGCAGCGCGCCGTAAAGCTGCCAGCCCTGTGTGCCGCGCACGCAGTGCGGCACAGGCAGAAAGCGGCCCTCCCGCGTAGAGAGGTAATCTTCCCCGTGCGTGTCGCGCGTGAACAGCACGCTGCCGCCCGCGGAAAGCGTCTGCTGCACCTTTTGCGCAATGCCCTGTTCCAGCGCTTGCGCGGCCGGGTTCGCCAGGGCGCCCGTGACAAAATCGTTCTGATAATCCACCACAACCAAAACCTGTTTCACAGTTTATTCCTCCTTCAGATAATCCACGGCGGAAACGGCCGTTCCCCCCTGCACATAAAGGCGCGGCACGCGGCGCGCCACGCCGCACACCAGCTCGTAGTTGATGGTGCCGGTTTTCTGCGCGGCGTCAAAAAAGCTGTCGCCGCCCTCGCCCCCCAGCAGCACAGCCTCATCGCCCATGCGCGCTTCGGGAATATCCGTCACATCTACCACCATCTGGTCCATACACACGCGGCCCAGCACAGGCGCCGGTTTGCCGTGAATGGACACAACCCCCTGGTTGGAAAGCAGGCGCGGGTAGCCGTCCGCATAGCCGGCCGTCAAAGTGGCCACGCGCATGGGCCGCCCGGCGCGGAAGGTGCGGCCGTAGCTGACGTCGTCGCCCGGCTTCAGCTCTTTCACCAGCGCCACGCGCGCCTTCAGCTGCATGGCGCCGCGCAGGCCCGGCAGCTGCGTTTGCGCCGAGGGCTGCTGGCCATATAAAATAATGCCGGCGCGCACCATATCGTGGTGATATTCCGGGTGCAGGAATGTGCCCGCAGAATTGCAGCAGTGCACGCAGGCAAAGCGGCAGCCACGCGCGGCCAGGCGCTGCACCACCTCGAAAAAGCATTCGTGCTGTGCGGCCGTGTAGGCCTCATCGGCCTCGCTGTCACTGTCTGCCACGGCAAAGTGTGTAAAGATGCCCGTGGGCGAAAGGTTGGGCAGGTGGCAGGCCTCTTCCAGCTCGGCCACGGCCCGCTCCATATCGTCGCGCGCGGCAAAGCCCACGCGGCCCATGCCGGTGTCCACCTTGAGGTGCACATTCAGCGTGACGCCCGCGTGCAGGGCCGCATAGCTTAAAGCCTTGGCATGCTGCAGCGAGACGGCGGCCTGGGTGACGGTGTTTACGGCCAGGGCAGCGGTGCAGGCAGGGTCTGTCCAACCAAGAATCAGGATGGGCCGCGCAACCTGGGCGCGGCGCAGGCAAAGGGCCTCGGCAAGGTCTGAGACGGCAAAGGCCGCAGCCCCCTCGGCCTCCAGCAGACGGGCCACGGCCGCGTCGCCATGGCCGTAGGCATTGGCCTTTACCACAGCCATCACGGGCGTGCTGCCCGCCGCGGCCTGCACCAGCCGGAAGTTTTCCCGCAGTGCGTCCAGGCTTACCTCGGCCCAGCAATGCTTTTCCAGCAGCATACGTTCCCCTCCATGCTTTGGGCGGCGCTGCAGCGCCGCCGTTTTGCACAACAATGCCCGCCGCAGCACAGGCCGCCGCAGGCCGGTTTTATTATAGCATATTTCGCACCGCAGGGTGCAAAAAGCTTTGCGAAAAAAGCAAAAATAGAAAGTGAGCCAGAGAGAGTTTGAGCGAGAAAACAAGAGATTTCGAGAGATTGTATTGTGCTAAATAAAAAAATTGAAAAAACCGCTTGACGGGCGGCGCAGTTTTGTTTATACTGATATACGCGCCCGGAAGACGGGCCCTGTTTTGTTTTTCATTTTCAAAGGAAAGTTTAGGAGGATACACCATGAGCACAACGCTTGCGAAAGCCGGCAAAGTTGAGCGCAAGTGGTATGTGATCGACGCCGCGGGCAAGCCCCTCGGCCGCGTCGCCGCCACGGCCGCTGTTTTGCTGCGCGGCAAAAACAAGGTCACCTTCACCCCGAACGTCGATTGCGGCGACCACGTCGTAATCATCAACACGGACAAAGCCGTGCTGACGGGCTCGAAGATGGAAAAGAAGTATTATTATCACCACAGCGGCTGGATTGGCGGCATGAAAGCCACCCAGTACCGCACGCTGATGGCCGAGCGCTCGGATTTCGCCATGAAGGAAGCCGTCCGCGGCATGCTGCCCGCCAACACGCTGGGCGCCGCTGCCCTGAAGCGCCTGCGCGTTTACAAGGGTGCCGAGCACAGCAACGCGGCCCAGAAGCCGGAAGCTTATACACTGTAACAGGAGGCAATTAGAATGTACGAGACGAAACCTTATTTCTACGGCACCGGCCGCAGAAAAAACTCTGTTGCCCGTGTTCGTGTGTACAGCGGCACCGGCAAGATCATCATCAACGACCGCGACATTGACGATTACTTCGGCCTGGAGACGCTGAAGCTGATTGTGCGCCAGCCCCTGGTGGTGGCCGGCGTGGAAGGCAAGTTCGACATTGTGGTGCGCGTTTCCGGCGGCGGCGTGTCCGGCCAGGCCGGCGCCATCCGCCACGGGCTCTCCCGTGCGCTGCTGGTGTATGACGAGAACCTGCGCCCCGAGCTGAAAAAGGCCGGCTTCCTCACGCGCGACCCGCGCATGAAGGAGCGCAAAAAATACGGTCTCAAAGCAGCACGTCGCGCTCCGCAGTTCAGCAAGCGATAATCGACTGCTCAGACTATATCAAAATGGTT
>UREN01000061.1 GCA_900546885.1 uncultured Oscillospiraceae bacterium | reverse complement strand
CATTTCCAGCATTTTGTATCTTTTTGTCATGATTGTATCTAAGCGGCACACGTTTTGGCCCGCAGGGCCCCATTTGCAAAAAGGCCAGGGCTGGCACAAGTGCCAGCCCTGGCCGGTTTTGGAACCATGGAACTCAGACCAAAAGACCTTTTGCCTTTTCTGCAATATGTTTTGCCGCCAGGCCATATTCCTCGAACAGTTCGTCCGGGTTGCCCGATTTTCCGAACTTATCCTCAATGCCCACCGCAGCAAATTTTGCACTGGTTTTTCCCATCAGTGCTTCCGCCGTGGCAGAAGCCAGCCCGCCGATGAGCGAATGCTCTTCCGCCGTGACAACGGCGCCACACTTTTCCGCCCATTCCAGCACGGTTTGTGCGTCATACGGCTTGATGGTATGCACATTCAGCACAGCGGCCTGTATTCCCTCTTGCGCCAGCATTTCCGCCGCCGCAAGGGCGCGCTGCACCATCAGGCCCGTGGCCACAATGGCCACGTCGCCGCCCTCGCGCAGCACATTGGCCTTGCCGGGCACAAACGGCGTATCCTCGCCCGTAAGGATGGGGCACACCGGGCGCGCCACGCGCACATAAACCGGGCCCTCTATCTCGGCCGCAGCGCGCACGGCTTTCTGCGTTTCCAGTGCATCGCACGGCACCAGCACCGTCATATGGGGCAAAACGCGCATCAGGGCAATGTCCTCAATGCTCTGATGGCTGCCGCCGTCTTCCCCCACGGACAGGCCGGAATGCGTCAGGCAGAACTTCACATTGGCATTGACATATGCCACACTGTTGCGAATCTGTTCATAGGCACGCCCCGCCCCGAACAGCGCAAAGGTGGAAACAAAGGGCACCAGCCCTTCATGGGCCATGCCGGCTGCCGCGCAAACCATGTTCGCCTCGGCAATTCCGAAATCGAAGAAACGCTCTGGATACTGCGCCTTGAACAGCTTTGTCATTGTGGCGCCCGCAAGGTCTGCGTCCAGCACGACAACCTTGCTGTTTTCTTTGCCCAGCTCACACAGCTCTTCGCCGTAGGCAATTCTCAAAGACTTTCCCTCAGCCATTGTCCTGCACCCCCAATTCTGCAAGCGCTTTTTCATATTCTTCCCGGCTGGGCGCCTTTCCGTGCCAGCCCACCTGATCTTCCATAAACGACACGCCATGGCCTTTGTGCGTTTCACAGCACACAAACAGAGGCTTGCCCTCATGCGGGGTGTTCAGCGCGGCTACAATGGCGCCAATATCGTGCCCATCGGCCACCTTCACGCATGCGAAACCAAAAGCCTCATACTTTTTCATGGGGTCTCCAATGCTCATCACTTCATCGTTTCTGCCGTCAATTTGCAGGCCGTTGTGATCTAAAATGACAGTGAGGTTATCCAGCTTGTAGTGTGCAGCGCTCATTGCCGCTTCCCACACAATGCCCTCCTGTATCTCGCCATCGCCCACAAGGGCAAACACACGGTGGTTTTCCCCTTTGTATTTGGCCGCCATGGCAAGGCCGCCGGCAATGGAAACACCCTGCCCAAGAGAGCCGGTGTTCACATCCACACCAGCCGTTTTGCGCATATCCGGGTGGCCCTGCAAATGGCTTGCCGTTTTGCGCAGCGTCCACAGTTCTTCCCGCGGGAAGAAGCCCTTATCGGCCAGCACGGCATACAACGCCGGGCACGCATGCCCTTTCGAGAGCACAAACCGGTCTCTCTGCTCCCAATGAGGGTTGGAAGGGTCCACCTTCATTACGTTATAATACAACGCCATCAGGATCTCCACACAAGAGAGCGACCCGCCCGGATGGCCCGATTTTGCGCAGCACAGCATTTTCAGGATATCTGCGCGAAGGTGTTTTGCCTTCTCCTGCTGCAATGCAAGTTCCATTCCAAAAAACCTCCCTTTATTCTGCCACGGAGGCAGCTTTGTTCTTCAGCATCACGTCATGTGCGCCGCCCTCCACAATGCTGGTGGAGGAAACCACCGTCAGGCGTGCTTTTTCCTGCAGCTCTGGAATAGACAGCGCGCCGCAGTTGCACATGGTGCTGCGCACTTTGGCAAGCGTTACACTTACGCCATCTTTCAGGGCACCAGCATAGGGCACATAGCTGTCCACGCCCTCTTCAAAGCTCAGCTTCTGTGCGCCGCCCAGGTCATACCGCTGCCAGTTGCGCGCACGGTTCGAGCCCTCGCCCCAGTACTCTTTCACGAACTGACCGTTAATTTTCAGCTTGTTGGTGGGGCTTTCATCAAAGCGCGAGAAATAGCGGCCCAGCATCACAAAATCTGCACCCATGGCAAGCGCCAGCGTAATGTGATAATCGTGCACAATGCCGCCGTCCGAGCAGATGGGCACATAGACGCCCGTCTCTTTGAAGTATTCGTCGCGCGCCGCAGCCACCTCAATGGTAGCCGTGGCCTGCCCGCGGCCAATGCCCTTGGTTTCGCGTGTGATGCAGATAGAACCGCCGCCAATGCCCACCTTCACGAAATCGGCACCGGCCTCGGCCAAGAAGCGGAAACCGTCGCGGTCTACCACATTGCCCGCGCCCACCTTTACCGCATCGCCGTACCGGTCGCGAATCCATTTCAGCGTGCGCGCCTGCCATTCGCTGAAGCCCTCGGAAGAATCGATACACAGCACGTCTGCACCAGCCTCTACCAGGGCGGGCACCCGCGTTTCATAGTCGCGCGTGTTGATGCCCGCGCCCACCACATAGCTTTTATTCTTGTCCAGCAGTTCGTTTACGTTTTCCTTGTGGGAATCGTAGTCTTTGCGGAACACGATATACTGCAGGTGCTGGTTTTCATCAATAAGGGGCAGCGCGTTCAGCTTGTTGTCCCAAATGATGTCGTTCGCCTTTTTCAGTGTGGTATCTGCCGGGGCGGTGACAATATGCTCAAACGGCGTCATAAAATCCGTCACAGGCACATCCGGGCTCATACGCGAAACACGGTAATCGCGGCTGCCAATAATACCAAGCAGCTTGCCATGTGCCGTGCCGTCATCCGTGACAGCCACTGTGGAATGGCCGGTGCGCCGTTTCAGTTCCAGAATATCGGCCAGTGTGGCGTCCGGGCGCACATTGGAATCGCTGGTGATAAAGCCCTTTTTATAGCTTTTCACCCGCGCAATCATGGCCGCCTCATCCTCTACGCTCTGCGACCCGTACACAAAGGAAATGCCGCCCTCTTTCGCCAGCGCGATCGCCATCGTATCGTTCGAGACAGACTGCATAATTGCCGATACCATTGGGATGTTCAGAGAGAGCGGACATTCTTCCTGCCCTTTTTTATACTTTACAAGTGGTGTTTTCAGGCTTACCGCCGCCGGGATGCACTCGGCGGAAGAATACCCTGGCACAAGCAGATACTCCCCAAAGGTGCGGGAAGGTTCGCTGAAATAAGTAGCCATCGTCTCGTTCTCCTTTTCTGTGTTCCTGCAGAGCCAGGCGTGCGCCCGCCCTGCCTTCAATTTTCTTTATCGTACCACAATTCGCCTGTTTTCGAAAGCCTTGTTTTGTTCTGCCGCCCGCCGAAAAAAGCTGTGGGCACTAACGCTTTTGTGGGCAAAACATACAAAAAGCCCCCGTGTGCCTTGCACGGGGGCTTTTTGCCTTGTGAAATGGAGTTTGAAAAGATTGTGCGGCACCCGAAAACCACAGATAGGAGAAAGCTGTGGCGGAGGAGAGGGCCCGCACCCGATGAAAAAGTGCACTTGCAGAAGCCTTGTAACTTCCTTGCAGCTAAATTGTAACCCTTTTGTCATTGTTTGTCAAGGGCATTTTGTCATTAATTTGTAAAGATTTTGTGAAAGCAACACGACATCTTGCCCTTTTTTCAACGCCAATCCCCTAACGAGACAGGCAAGGCTGTCCACCGGCACCAAAAGCTGCCCCACGCAAGCCATGGCCTTATTCCCAAAGCACATTGGCTTCAAAATGTTTGACACCATCACTTTCTCCCACAAAATAATAGCCATTTTCCACTTCGCCGCGGTTCAACGCAAAACTGTGCCCCATTGGCACTTCTCTATGGTATGCAAGCACCAGACGGCGTATATCTCTTTTTTTCATCTGCCCGGCCGGCACATAATCGCACAGAATATCGGCATATTGCGTGTTGTTCAGGTGCCCATTGACATCGCAGCGCGAAAAACCGGCAGTCACCTGCCCTACCGGCGCAGTATCCGCTTTCAGAAGTTCCAGCTTCGTCTCCTGGCGGGGCGGTAATGTGAAGGGGATAGGCAAGGCATCCGGCGCCTTGCGCAGGATGCGCTTTGTGTTTGTATCCACCAGCACCCAGCGCGTATCTATCGTGCAGGCCAGCGCCCCCGTGCGGGCATGGTAAAACTCGGTTAGGCGGTAATAGGTGGCGCGCTGAGGGGCGCTGGGGTGGGTGACGGCATGCACCTCGTCCCCGGTGTGCAACTGCCGGTGCCATTGAACAGAAAGCTTTGCCAGCAGAAAAGCCGTGTGCGTCTGCTCATACACCTGTGCCGTGAGGCCCAGGGTGTCACAGTGATCTGTGGATACCTGCTGCGCACGGCGCAGCACAGCGCCCGGTGTAAAGCGGCGCATGCAATCCGCTTCATGGTCGTGGATGATAAAATTTTCTTCAAACTTGTCTGGTGTCATATCCGGTTCCCTCTTTCCCATTCATTTCGCGGCACGGCGCAAGCACTGGGCCAACTTGCCTGTGCGCAGCACATCGCCGCCAATCAGTGTGATGCCAAGGTCTTTTGCACGCTGATAGATTGCCGGGCTGTCACGGCGCGGCTCTGCCGCAGTGACCACTACAGCACGCGCAGCCTCCCCGCCGAAGCGCCGGCACAGCACTTCAATTTCGGAAAGTGCCAGCGGCGAAGGCGAAGCCATTTTGCACGAGATGAACACCGGCATTGTGCCCGTCACACACATCACGTCAATTTCATTGCGCGTAGGCGGTGTTTCCTTTTCTTCGCTGACAGTCCACTCCACCACCACGCTGGTGCGCACATCACAGAAAATGCCGGCCTCACGCGCTGCAAAAAAACAGGAAAGTTCCAGCCAAATGCCATCGTTTTGCAGGCTTCGCATCATGCGCCCGTCCGCATAGCGGAAAGAGATGGCCTTTCCCAAAACCAGCTCTTGCAAGGCGCCGGTTTTTTCCAGCCGCCGAAGCAGGGCTGTTTCACAGCGCGCCGTAAACCGGCTGTTCACCTTCAGCTGCGGCTGTGCACACACGCGCAGGGTGTCTTTTTCTGCATCGGCAGCCTGCAGCCAGCGCACCAGCGCGGCCCACCGGGCGGGGGACTCCAGCACCATGGAAAAAATGTCTTTTGCCTGCCGCTCAAACTTGGGGCCTATCTCTTCCAGCCCATAGTGCCCGCACCCGGCAAGCCGTGCCCCGGAAAGCGCCAGAACGTCTTCTATGCAAAACTGCGGCATATGGAACTGCTGCGCCAGCGCATCACAGCCGCCAAGGTTAATAAACCGGCCGCGCCGGGCATCGATATAAAAACCGGGCAGCTGCTTTTCCCTGCACACAAGGCCCGCAATCAGCAGAACAAGGTCCCGGCCGCCGGTGAAATCGAACACGCAGCCTGGGTAGTCCCGGGCAACGGCCAGCAGCACGTGCTCGATTGCTGCGGGGTCTGCCGTATTCATATAATAGAACCGCGTTTCCACATGCAGGCCGCGGCTTTGGAACAAGCGCCCCACCGCACGCTCTTTTCGAAGAGACGAATCGCGCTCGTCACACAGATACACCACCCGCTTGGGGCAAAAAATACAGCCTGCCAGCACATTTTCCAGCGGTTCTTTGTCATAAAGTTCTACCAGGGTATCCATGGGCAAGCCTCCTTTTTTGCGTTGCCTGGCGGCGGCGCGCCGGTTTTCCTCTCTGCACAGAGCATGACTGTGCCTCTTTCCGCATTGAAAACGGGAACTGGTACCTATTGTAAACCGATGCGCTGCCCAGTGCAAGTCAAACCTGTTCTGCGCACACAGCCGTCCCTGCATGCCGGTATGGCCTTTGCCTCTGACACTTTCTTTTTCTTTTTGCAACGTTTGGTTTCTTTGCGCAGGGCAATACTAAAAAGCGGCGGCCAGCGCCAAATTTCAAAGGGAGGGCTTACATGCAGACAGAAAAGATGCGTGCGTTTATTTTGCACATATTGTATTGGTGTATCATTGCCGGGCTAATATATGCCTGCGCAAAATATCTTCTCCCCGCTTTGGCCCCCTTTGTGCTTGGGTTTTGCATTGCCTTTCTGTTGAAACCATGGATCAACCGTCTTTCTCAAACCACACAGCGCTCGCGCCGGCTGGTGGCAGTGTGCTGCCTGGCCGTATTTTACACGCTGGCCGCCACACTTCTGATTGTGCTGGGCACACGCCTTGTCATATTTCTGCAGGATGCCATCGCCCGTTTGCCCGGCATTTACGACGGGTATATCGCCCCTGCATTCGATGAAGTGCAGCGTGCCATCGAACGCTTTGCAACCGCGTTAAACCCCACGCTGCTGGGGTTCATTTCCAGTGCAGGACAAAGCATAGACCAGACACTATCCAGCCTTGTGATGGACCTCTCTAAGGGCGCACTCAGCGCTGTGACAGGGCTGGCGGGCGGCCTGCCTTCCTTTCTGATGAGCTTTCTTCTCACCGTCATCTCCTCGTTTTTCTGCACGGTAGACTATTATACTATCACTTCCTTTTTGGCACGGGCGTTGCCGCAGAGGGCGCGCCGCACGCTGTTTGCCATCAAAGAAAGCAGTGTAGATGTTCTGCTTAAGTTCGGAAAAGCGTATGTTTTTCTGCTTGCCATCACCTTTGTTGAATTGCTGATAGGCCTTGCCCTGCTGCGCGTACAATATGCCTTTTTGCTTGCAGCTTTCATTGCTTTGGTGGACATTTTCCCCGTGCTGGGCACCGGCACCGTGCTGGTGCCATGGGCCCTGGGTGCGTTTCTTACAGGAAACGCGCCTCTTGGCGCCGGGCTGCTGATTTTATATGCCATCATCAGCGTGGTGCGCCAAATGCTGGAACCCCGCATTGTCGGCCAGCAAATTGGCCTGCACCCGCTTGTGACACTGATGGGTATGTTTCTTGGTGCAAAGCTGTTCGGCTTTGTGGGGTTGTTCGGCCTGCCGGTAGCAATTACCGTGTTTGTGCAGCTTCACCGTGCCAGGCAGGGGCAAAATGCCAGCACCGACAGTGCGCAGCTATAACAAAAAGCCCGCAGGCGGGTGGGCCCCGCTGCGGGCTTTCGTTTTGATTCCGATTGTAAAAGCCCTTTTACTCGCCTTCTTCCGTCTCCATCTGTTCCTGCTGCTCCACCAGGGCCTCCCAGCGGGCCTCCAGCTCTGTTTCATGGAAGCGGGCATCGTCCAGTTCATCACACACTTCCCGCAGGCGGATATGGTCCCGCAGCACCTCGGGGTCATTCACCGCGGCCTCCAGGTCCATAATTTTCAACGTCAGGGCTTCCAGTTCATCTTCCACGGCTTTGATGTCCTGGCGCAGCTGCGCCTTTTTGCGCCGCTGCTCTTTGCCCCACACGGGCTTTTCTGCCTTTTCCTCTTTTTTGTTCACCGGCGCGAAAGTGTCTCGGCGCATCATAGCCTCGTAATTGGCATACAGGGTGGCCGTGCCATTCTCTAAATACAGCACCGGGCACCCCAGGCTGTTCATCAGGTATCGGTCGTGCGTAACCAGAATCAGCGTGCCCTCATAGGCGCGCAGCGCCTCGCCCAAATGCTCGCGCGTATAGATATCCAGATGGTTGGTGGGCTCGTCCAGAAACATCAGGTTTGGCTTTTCCAACAGCATCTCGGCAAAGCGCAACCGCGCCAGCTCGCCGCCGGAAAGGGCGCTGCACGGTTTGAACACATCCTCGCCCTTGAAATCCAGCCGGGCGAGGTGGCTGCGCACGTCCAGCTCTGTCATTTGTGGATATTTATCCCAAATCACGCTTTCCACCGTGCCCGCACGGCGAAGCTGCTGCTGCTCGAACACCGACGGCTTTGCGCCGGCGCCATAGCGCACGCTGCCCTGTGTGGGGCGCAGCTTGCCGTCCAGAACGCGCAGCAGCGTAGATTTGCCCGCGCCATTTGGCCCGGCGATGACAAGGCGTTCCCCGCGGTGCACCGTGTGGGTGAAGTGCTGCACCAGCTGGCGGCCGCCCAGCGCAATGCCAATATCTTTCGCCACTACAAGGTCGTTATAAGGTGTGACATCGAACGTAAAGCGGAATTTCAGGCCCTGGCGCTCGCCCTTAGGGGCGGCGGTAATCTCCAGCTTTTCCAGCTGTTTGCGGCGGCTTTGCGCCATTTTTGTGGTGGAGGCACGCACAAGGTTGCGCGCAATATAATCTTCCAGCTTTTTGGCCTTTTCCACATCGGCATCGTGCTGTTTCTGCCGCAGGGCATCCGCCGCCTGCCTCTGCGGCAGATAGGCGGAATAATTGCCCTTATATGCGGTGAGTGTGTGGTCTTCCACCTCAAAGATGCGTGTGCACACCTCGTCCAGAAAGTAGCGGTCATGGCTGACCACCAGCACCGCGCCGGAATATGTTTTCAGATACCCCTCCAGCCATTCCATGGTGACAAAGTCCAGATGGTTCGTAGGCTCGTCCAAAATAAGGATATCCGGGCTTTGCAAAAGCAGTTTTGCAAGGCGCAGGCGCGTGTGCTCGCCGCCGGAAAGCACGCCCACCCGCTTTTCCCATTCCGCCTGCGGGAAAGCCATGCCGTTCAATATTTTTTTGATGCGTGTGTCAATCTGGTAGCCATCTGCCGCGTCTATCACGGCCTGAAGCTCGCTGTGGCGCTGTGCCAGTGCGGGGGCTGCCCTCTGCGCCATTTGGGCCTGCACCTGCTGCAACTCCTGCATGGCCGCCAGCACCGGGGCAAATGCGTCCTGCATCTCTTGGTATACTGTGCGCTGCGGGTGAAGCGCGGCGTTCTGCTCCAAATAGCCCACGCGCACGCCGCGGGCAAAGCTAAGCTCGCCCGCGTCCGGCTCATATTCGCCGGTGATCAGTTTTAAAAGCGTCGTTTTGCCTGCGCCGTTCTGGCCAATGATACCAATGCGGTCCTGCTCATTTACACTAAAGCTGATATCCGCAAGGCACAGTTCAGCCCCAAAATATTTTTGAATTCCACTTGCCTGTAATAACATATCCCATCATTCCTATATGTGGCTGCGTGAAGATTTTGCCTGAAAAAGCCCCGCCGTCCGGCGGGGCTTTTTATTTGCCGTTCACACATGCCCGTTGCACCACGTCAAAATGTCTTCATACACTTCGGCGCGGTTCGTCTCGTTGATAATCTCGTGCCGCCCGCCGCGGTACAGCTTCAGCGTCACATCCTGGATGCCCGCCGCCCGCATGGCGTCGTACACCTTCACCACACCCTTGCCATAACTGCCCACCGGGTCCATATCGCCAGAGAACAGAGCAATGGGCAGGCCCTTCGGAAGCTTTTGCGCAAACCCTCTTGCATTCACGTCCCGCACCATATGCATCAGCTCGTGAAAAGCGCTTACTGTGAACACAAACGTACACTTTGCATCGTTTGCATACCGTTCTACAATATCGGTGTCGCGGCTGATCCAGTCATAGGGCGTGGCCGGCGAATCGACGCGCCTGAGGTATGCGCCAAAAGCCAGCTTCTGCACAAAATCAGAGCGGTACTGCGGCCCCTTCAGCCTGGCTAACAGCGAAGTAAGCGCAAGGCCCACACCTGCCAGCGGGTTTGGCCCGCCGGTGCCGCTGAGCACCAGGCCGGAAATCGTCTCCGGGTAAGTGGCAGCATACAGGCGGGCAAAAAAGCTGCCCATGCTGTGCCCCAGCAAAATAACCGGCACGCCCGGCCACCGCTTGCAGGCAAGGCTGTTCATGCGGTGCAAATCCTGCAGCACATATTTGCGCCCGTCCTGTGCGGCAAAATATCCGTCCACACCGTTCTCTCCGCTGGTGGCGCCATGGCCCAGATGGTCGTTTCCGCACACGGCGTACCCGTTTTTCACAAGAAACCCTGCGAAATCATCATAGCGGCCCACATATTCACACATGCCGTGCGAAAGCTGCACAATGGCCCGGGGCGCTGTGCCCGGCTGCTCGTAAAAATACCCGGCCACGGTGTCCGCACCGCTGGCGGAATCAAACCTGATGGCGCTTTTCTTTACTTCCAACATGCTCCAGCTCCTCCGGCTCCATAACGATGCGGTACAGCTCTTCCAGGTTTCGAATTACATGGGTAGCCTTTGTCCCTTCCGGCAGGCCGCGGCCCGCATAGTCGCACCAGCAGGCGGCAAGCCCCGCATTTTGTGCGCCTGCAATATCCGCCTTGAGGGAATCGCCAATCATCAGCACTTTTTCGCGGTTTTCCACCCCCAGTGTGGAAAGCGCCCGGTCGAATATTTTGCGCGCCGGCTTCGAAGCCCCCACGCGGGAAGACACAAACACACCGTCAAAGTACGGCGCAAGGCCAGAGCGCTGCAGCCTTCCGGCCTGCACCCTGTCTACCCCGTTGGTCACCACGGCCAGCGTGGCAACTTCAGCCAGTTCTTGCAGAACTTCCTGCGCGCCGGGGTAAACATCTGCCCGCTCTGAAAGGCGGGTAAGGTAATGGTCATTCATGGCCACAGCGTCGCCCTGCACGCCAAAATCGGCCAGCAGCTTTTCAAAGCGCTGCACCACCAGCTTTTCCTGGCGCACTTCCCCACGCTCCAGCGCGGCCCAAAGCGCACTGTTAATTTGTTTATATGCGTCCACAGCTTCCTGCGGCTGCGCAAAGCCGTAATAGGCCAGTGTTTCATGGATGGCCGCATCTTCCGCTGCGCCAAAATCCAGCAGGGTGCCGTCCAAATCGAATAACAGACAGTGGTAGTATGCCATGTTCGCATACCCCCCTTTACAAAAATCGTATCAGTATTATTATCCAACATTTGGTACGGTTCGTCAAGCACATGCCAGGCATTGCCGCCGCAGAAAATGTAGGTTTGTCAAACATATTGGACGGCGAACTGGGAAGGAGTGCAGTAGTTTAAGGGCCTCATAGGTAAGTTG
>UREN01000060.1 GCA_900546885.1 uncultured Oscillospiraceae bacterium | reverse complement strand
GAATAAGAAAGGATTTTCTATAAATTGCCAGACCATAAGGCGATTATAAACAATCGCTTTCTGTGAGAAACGTATAACCACATTCGCATTCGCGACAGGCGGAAATATTTTAATGGGGCAGGGTAATCCTTGCTTTTTAGAATACATTGAGGGAAATACGCCGCACGCCCTGCTCGGTGGCAAGAAGAGGCAGGCGTACATCGTGCGCCTCGCGCGGCACACGCGCAAGAAGCTGCCAGGAAAAACAGCACAGCACGGCGGTGCTGCCCGGCCGCAGCAGGGGCAGAAAGGCGTCGTAATAGCCCTTGCCATGGCCAAGGCGCCCGCCTGCCTTGTCGGCGGCCACGCAGGGCACCAGGCAGAGGTCAACCGCCTGCGGCAGAACGGCCGGGGCCCCTTTTTGCGGCTGAGGAATGCCGAACGCCCCCGGCACAAGGCTGTCAAGGCATGTTACGGCGGCCATGTGCATCTCCCGCTGTGCGGGCCCGCACACCGGCAGGCACAGGCGTTTCCCTGCGGCCAGCACCTCGTGCAGAAAGGCGCGGGTATCCGGCTCTGCCCCCATGCCGAAAAAGGCGGCCACCGTGTGCGCGGCGGCAAACTGCGGCAGGGCGGCCAGCGCCCGGCACAGGCTGCCGGAGGCCGCCGCATGCACGCCCGCAGGCACCGCGGCGCAGGCCTGCCGCACGGCCAGCCGTGCGGCGGCCTTTTCCCCGGCGGGCGTCATGCGGGTTCCTCTTTGGGCAGCACGTCGCTTTCTGAAAAATCTTCCCGGTCCAGCGTCAGGTTCGGGTTATAGAACGGGTCGTGAAGCAGCGCCTCGCCCCAGCGCTGCTTCAGGCGGCGGCGCTCGCCCTCAAAGCGTTCTTTGGCGGGGCCTTTTGTGTCCAGCCCGCGGCTTTTCGATTCGTAATGATACAGCTCGGCATAGGGCGTCCACAGCACGCGCCAGCCCGCCTGGCGCACGCGCAGGCAGAAATCCACGTCATTGAAGGCCACGGTGAAACCCTCGTCCAGCCCGCCCACTTCGTCGTACACACTGGCGCGGCACAACAGGCAGGCCGCTGTCACACAGGAAAAGTTTTGCACGGTGGCAAGGCGAAACATATAACCGCCCGACGCGCGCCGGGTATATTTGTGGCTGTGGCCTGCATAGCCGCCCAGGCCGGTGATGACGCCTGCGTGCTGCACAGTGCCGTCGGGGTAATACAGCTTGGCGCCCACAATGCCGGCGCCTGGCTGGCTGCACAGCTTCACCATCTCTGTAAGCCACGCGGGGGATATCACTTCCACATCGTTGTTCAAAAGCAGCAAAAACTCGCCCTTCGCCGCCTTCCGGCCAAAGTTGTTGATGGCGGAAAAGTTGAAAGGCCCCTGATACTGCACCACGCGGCAGCGGGAATAGGCAGCGTCGCGCGCAATGGTTTCATAATAGGCGAAGGTTTGCGGCTGGGTGGAGTTGTTTTCAATGACAATCACCTCATATGCGGGGTAATCGGTCTTTTCCAAAATGGAACGCAGGGCCTTGTCCAGGTCCTCTGTGTGGTCTTTGTTCGGAATGAGAATCGAGACAAGCGGCGTGTGCGCCAGCGTGTAGTCCACTTTGTAAGTGCTGGGAAACAGCCCGTCCTGCACCGTGCCCTCGGCCCCGGTGCGGGCCAGGTGGGCCGCAATGGCGCGCTTGGCCGCCGCGGTGACATAGGGTTTTGCGGCCGTACCGCCCGAGGTAGAGCCCGCGTGCACCCGCCAGTAGTACAGCACCTTGGGCACATGCACGGGTGTGCACCGCTCGCTCAGCTTCAAAAACAAATCGTGGTCCTGCGCGCCGTCGCAGGCGCTGTCCAGCCCGCCCACGGCGTGGAACAGCCCGGCCTGAAACATGGCGAAATGGCAGATATAATTGCAGCAGTTGAGGTAATCGGGCGCAAAATCCGGCTTGAAATGGCCTGCGCTGGGCCGCTCGATGCTGGTTTCAAACAGGGCCTCGTCGGAATACAGAAACGCTGCGCCCGTTTGGCGGGCGGCTTTCAGCATCTCGTACACCGCGTGCGGGGCCAGCACATCGTCATGGTCCAGCAAAGCGAGATATTCGCCCCCGGCCAGCTGGGCCGCGGCGTTTGTGTTGGCAGAAATGCCGTTGTTTGCCACCTTGCAGTAGCGCACGTTTTTCTTTGCGGCAAAAAACTCGCCCACATAGGCATGCGCCGCATCGGATGCATCCGCCACGCAAAGCTGCCAATTCGGGCAGGTTTGCCCGGCCACGCTGTTCCACATCTGCTCAAGATATGCGCGCGGCGTGTTGTATACGGGCACGCAAATTGACACATGCGGCCAGGTGGAATAATCCAGTGCGCGCTGGCTTTCCAGCACGGCCTTTGGGGGCAGAAACCGCCCTTTTTTGCTTTTTAGCCGCCGCCGGGCAAAGCCAAGCGCGCGCTGGACGGTGGAAGAAATTCCATCCTGCCGCACCAGCGAAACAAACACAGCGCACAATTCGCGCATACGCTTCAGGCGAAGCCTCATGCCATGTTCCCCCTTTTTTGGAAAACAGGGGGCGGCGCGGGCCGCCCCCTGTCTGGAATGGTGTTACAAATTTGTGCCTGCTAGGCCAGGTGCGTAAAGCACGCATGGCCGGCACAAAGGTTTATTTATAGCCGTAGTTTTCATACAAAAGCGTGAAGTGCGGGTTGTAGTAAGGGTCCCCGCCCTCTGCCAGCATGGGCGCATATTTCTGCCGGAAACGCGCGCGCTCGGCCTCGTAGCGCGCCTGGCGCTCGCCGCCCGCAGTGTCTGGCCCGCGGCTTTTCGATTCATAATGCGTGCCCGCAGCAAACGGCGTCATCACGTTCACATAGCCCTGCGCGCGCAGGCGCAGGCAGAAATCCACGTCGTTATAGGCCACGGCAAAATTGGCCTCGTCCAACCCGCCCAGCGCGTCGTACAGGCTTTTTTTCACCATCAGGCAGGCGCCTGTCACAGCAGAAAAGTTCTGTGCCGTGGCAAGGCGGTACATATCGCCGGAGGAATCGCCCGGGTGGCCCTTGTGGCTGTGCCCGGCCGAGCCGCCCAGGCCAATGATGACGCCCGCGTGCTGCACGGTGCCGTCCGGATACAGCAGCTTTGCGCCCACGGCGCCCACGTCCGGCCGCTGGGAATAGCTGAGCATCTCGCGGATGGAATCCGGCGCAGTGAACACCACGTCATTGTTCAGCAGCAGAAGATGCTGGCCCGTGGCATAGCGGGCCGCCGTGTTGTTGATGGCGGAAAAGTTGAAAGGCCCCTGATACTGCACCACGCGCAGCCCCGGCAGCGAGGCGCGCGCCGCCTTATACAGGGCAAAGGTGGTGCGCTCGGTAGAATTGTTTTCCACCACAATCACTTCCAGGTTGCGCCAGCCCCCATATTTGTAAATGGAGGCAAGGCAGCGGCGCAAATCCTCGGCGTGGTCTTTGTTCGGAATCAGCACCGAAACGCGCGGCTCGCCCACCACGGCATACCGCGTGCGGTATGCGCCCGGGCAGCCGGGAATGGAGGCCACTTCGCCCGCAAGGCCCAGCCTTTGCAGATGGGCGGCCACCGCCATGGCGCCGGCCTTCAGGGCATAGGGCTTTGCCGAAATATCGCCCGCCGTGCTTTGCGCATGGCCGCGCCAGTAATACAGTACTTTGGGAATGTGGCAAACGCCCTTTGCCGCCTCGCACAGGCGCAGTATGAGGTCGTAATCCTGCGCGCCGTCAAACTGCGCGTTCTCGCCGCCGCCCGCGCGGCGAAGCAGCTGCGCCGTGAAAGCGCACAGGTGCGTGATGTAGTTGCACCCCCGCAGGGTGTCGGGCGAATAATCGGGCTTGAAATGATATTCCGAAAGATGTTTCATGGTGCTGTCCAGCACCACTTCGTCCGAGTAGATAAGCTCGGCCCCGCTCTCACAGGCGGCCTTTGCCACCTCGTACAGCGCATTGGGGCTTAAGGCGTCGTCGTGGTCCAGCAGGGTAATCCACTCGCCCTCGGCCTCGGCCAGCCCCACATTGGTGTTGGCCGCAATGCCCTCGTTTTTGGCTAAATGCACATAGCGCACACGCTCATCGCGCGCGCGGGCCACCAGCTTGGCGGCGCCGGTGGGCGCGTCCGATGCATCCACCAGCACAAGCTCCCAGTTCTGGTAGCTTTGGGCGCGCACACTGGCCACCATCTCTTTCAAATAGCGGGGCGGCGTGTTGTACAGCGGCACCACCACGCTGATCAGCGGCTGCCGGGGCAGGGCGTCGTGCCTTTGTGCGCGCAGCTCTTTGCGCAGGGGAACATCTGCGCGCAGCTGCCAGGGCTCTTTGCCGAACACAAGGCAAAGCCGGTAGAACGTCTCGCGCCACAAGGCCTGCCAGCCGCGCGTGCGCAGGCACACAAGGGCGCGGCGCAGAAGGCTGGCGGCGTGCGCAGGGTTGGCTGTGCGCGCCAGGGCTTTGCCAACCGAATCACGCTCGGCCGGGTTTTGCGGCGCGCTCATGCCCCGGCCTCCGGCGCGTGGCCGTTCAGCTCTTTATACGCCGTGCACACTTCGCCGCATGCGCCCTGCATGCGCACACGGCCCTTTTCCAGCCAGGTGGCCTTGTTGCACATGCGCTCGATTTGCTCGATAGAATGGCTTACCAGAATGACAGTGGTGCCGCCGCTCATCAGCTCCTGCATGCGCTTTTCACACTTTTGCTGGAACAGAAAGTCGCCCACAGCCAAAATTTCGTCCGCAATCAGCACATCGGGCTTTGTGGTGGTGGCCACGGCAAAGGCAAGGCGCGACACCATGCCGGAGGAATAGTTCTTCAGCGGAATATCAAGAAAATCGCGCAGCTCGCTGAATTCTACAATTTCATCGAATTTTTCGCGGATGTACTTCGGCGTCATGCCCAGCACTGTGCCGTTCAGAAAAATATTTTCGCGGGCGGTGAGGTCAAAGTCAAACCCGGCGCCCAGCTCAATCAGCGGCGCAATGGTGCCGCGCACCGTCACGCTGCCCGCCGAGGGCTTGAACACGCCGGAAATCACTTTTAACAGGGTGGATTTACCCGAACCGTTCAGCCCCACAAGGCCATAGAAATCGCCGCGCTCTACCGTGAGCGAAACGTCGCGCAGCGCATAGAACTCTTCGAACTGCAGCTTGCCCTGCACGGCGGCCAGAAAGTATTCTTTCAGGCTTTCGTGCTTTTCTTTGGCCATGTTGAAGCGCATGGAGACATTGTTCACTTCTATCATGCTCATGTTCTGCGCCCCCTTTAAATATGCAGCACGAATTTATCCTGCTGTTTGCGGAACACCAGAAGGCCGAACACAAGCGTGACAAGGGCGCAGGCGCCGCAGATCCACAGCATGCTCCAGCTCAGCATCTCGCCGTCCAGCACGGCGGTGCGGAAGGCGGTGATATACCAGTACAGCGGGTTGAATTTGATAAAGCGGGACATATTGATGGAAAAACCATATACAACCAGCGAACCCATCTGGGAGGGGTCGTAGAATATGGCCGAGAAATACATCAGCATGGTGGTGAACACGCTCCACAAATGCATGATGTCGCGAAAGAACACCGTCAAAGTGGCCAGCACAAGGCCCACGCCCAGGCTGAACAGAAACAGCGTCAAAAGCGGGTACACTGCCAGCACCACAGTGGGGTGCAGCGGCGCGCCGGTGAAAATCATCACAATAATCAGCGCCACAAAGCTGAACACACAGTTCACAAGCGCAAAGCACACCTTCTCCAGCGGGAAGATGTATTTGGGAATGTACACCTTTTTGATGAGCGGGGCCGCGCCCAGCATGCTGGACATGGCGCTGGTGGTGGCGTCGTTGAAAAAGGTAAACAGCAGCTGGCCGATAATAAGGTATACCGGGAAATTCGAAATGCCCTGCCCGTGCATAGAGGCAAACAGGGTGGAAAACACCGCCACCATTACAATGTTCATCAAAAGGGGGTTCAGCACGCTCCACAGCACGCCAAGCACGCTGCGGCGGTATTTCAGTTTGAAATCGCGCCCAATCAGGTTTTGCAGCAAATAGCGGTAGCGCCAGAAATCTTTACAGTAAGCTTTGAACATTGCCATGCCGCTCACCACTTTTCAAAAAAGGAAAAATCCTGCGCGGCAAAGCCGGGGTGCAGCTTGTCCTTTGCGCTGAGCTTCACACTGCACCCGGCGTCCGGCCAGACAATGCCGATGTCCGCGTCGTCCCATGCAACACCGCCCTCATCGTCCGGGGCATAGAAATCGGTGCATTTATAAGTGAACTCGGCCTCATCACTCAGCACAAGAAAGCCGTGGGCAAAGCCCTGGGGAATGTAAAACTGGCGCTTGTTTGCCGCCGAGAGGCGCACCCCAACCCACTTGCCGAAAGTGTGGGAGTGGGGGCGGCAGTCCACCGCCACGTCGAACACCTCGCCCGACACCACACGCACCAGCTTGCCCTGCGGGTGCTGCTTTTGAAAATGCAGCCCACGCAGCACGCCCCGCGTGCTTTTCGACTGGTTATCCTGCACAAAGGGGCCGGGAATGCCCGCAGCCGCGAACTCTTTTTCCGAATAGGTTTCCATAAAATAACCGCGCTCGTCGCCGAACACGGTGGGCTCAATGATCATAACGCCTGCCACATCCGTGGGAATAAAGCTGAACTTACCCATCCTGCCGTTCCTTTCGCCGCACACGGCAAGCACAGCCGCGGGCGGAAATACTGATATCTATAAAAAGATAGCACAAAACAGGCCACGGCGCAAGGCGGAAGGGCAAATTCCCGCCGGTTTCGCTGAAGGGAAAAGCGGCTTTGCCCGGCATGCGGAAAACTTGCATGCCGGGCAAACAAACAGACGGCCCCGCGGGCGCGGCGCCATGGCATAGCGCCGCGCCCACAGGGCCTTGCTGTGCAAAAGGCGCCTGCAGGCCGGTTAGCCGAACAGCTGCGCGGGGTCGATATACTGGCCGCCCTGCAGGCATTCGATATGCAGGTGGGCGCCTGCGCTGGCCTCTGCCGGCACTTCACCGGCCACGCCGATGCTGTCGCCCTGGGCCAGTGTTTCGCCTTCTTTTACAAACACCTCGTCCAGCCCGCAAAAGCGCAGGGTGACATCGCCGCTTTGCACTTCCACCACGCCGCCCCACAGGGCGTCGTCCGTCTGGGCAAGCTTCACCTCGCCCGCGCCGGGCGAGAACACCGCGCCGCCGAATTTGCTTACCACGTCAATGCCGTTGTGCGTGCGCCAATCGCCCATGGTTTCGTTATACACCAGCTCGTCGCCGCTGAAGCCCTGCGTCACTTCACCTTCCACAGGCCAAACGTACGATGGACTGGGCGATGCCGGCGCACTGGCAGCATCGCTTGGCGCGGCGGACGAAGCCGGCGAAGAGGCCTGCGAGGATGCCCCACTTTGCGATGCAGAGGAAGAAGAGGAGGAGACGGGCACGTCTTCCTGCTTTTTCTCTGCCTGCTGTGCCGATTGTGCATCCCATGGCGTTGTCTCCTCTCCGTCAATGCGGCTTTGGGTGCTGCCCGTGCCGAAATGTGTCATCATGCTGTTCACGGCAAAGAAACTGGCCGTTGCCGCGCCCGCTATCACCAGCGTCAGCGCAAGATAGAAGCCTTTTCCCCGCCAGAAGCCAGAAAATCCTTTTTTCATTTTTTTCCTCCTTGGCCGGGTGCCCCGGCGCGTTGATGGTGATAGTTTGCGCCGGCTGCGCGCGGTTTATGCATGCGGCGCGCCGCATGCACAGGCGCTTGCCTTTTGCCGCCAAAGGAAGTACAATAAATATTATCTTTTGGCAGAGCCCGCCGGCCCATGGCTGCGGGCGGAAAGGGGCGGGCAGTTTGAACCAGAGTGTTTTCGGCGCGGGCGGCGCCAACGTGGATGTGCACGGCCACAGTTATGCGCCCATTCGCCTGCGTGATTCCAACCCCGGCGCGCTGCATATCTCTTTGGGCGGCGTTTGCCGCAATATCTGCGATAACCTTGCGCGCCTGGGCGTGCCGGTGACGTTTGCCAGCGCGGTGGGCGGTGATGCGTTCGGCCAGATGCTGCTTTCCGGCTGCCGCGCCGCAGGCATGGATACCTCCTGTATTCTGGTGCGCGAGGGCGCGCGCTCGGGCAGCTATATCTCCATTATGGACGATGCGAACGACATGCTGGTTGGCATGAGCGATATGGACGTGCTGGGCGCCATGAGCCCCGAGCACATGCGGCGCATGGCGGAAAAAATCAATGCCAGCGGCATCTGTGTGACGGATGCAAACCTCGAGCCCCGCACCCTGGAGGCGCTGTGCGATGTGGCGCAGGTGCCCGTGTTTCTGGACACCGTCTCTTGCGCGAAAGCACAGCGGCTGCGCGGCATCATCGGGCGCTTTGACACCATCAAGCCAAACCGCATGGAACTGGAGGCGCTGACGGGCCTGCCTGCGGACACACAGGCAGGGCTGCGCCGCTGCTGCGACGCCCTTTTGCAAAAGGGGGTGCGGCGGCTGTTTGTCTCGCTTGGGGCCGATGGCCTCTATTATCAGGACGCCGGCGGCTGTGTGATCCATAAGGCAAGCCGCCCGTTCCCCGTGGTGAACGCTACCGGCGCGGGCGATGCCGCCATGGCCGGCGTGGTGTATGCGGCCTTGCACGGCTTTTCGCCCGAACACACGGTGGAATTTGCCATTGGCTGCTCGCTGTGCGCCATTTCTTCCAGCGACACGATTCGCGCGGATATTTCCCCCGCGCTGTGTGAAAGTTATATAAAGGAGTATGTGCGATGAACCTGAAGGACTATTTGTCGATAACACCGGAAGTTTCCGCTGCCCTGCGGGACGGCAAGCCCGTGGTGGCGCTGGAGAGCACCATTCTCTCCCATGGCATGCCCTACCCGGAAAACCTGGCCTTTGCGGCGGAAATTGAAAAAATCATCCGCGCCGAGGGCGCGGTGCCCGCCACCATTGCCATCATTGACGGCGTGCTGAAAGTGGGGCTTTCCCAAAGCGAGCTTGAGCTGATGTGCAAGGGCGAAAATGTGGCCAAGGTGTCCCGCCGCGATTTGCCGGTGATGTGTGCGCTGGGGCGCACGGGCGCTACTACGGTGGCTTCCACCATGATTATCGCCTCCCTGGCGGGCATCCGCGTGTTTGCCACGGGCGGCATCGGTGGTGTGCACCGCGGCGCAGAAACCACCATGGACATCAGCGCCGATTTGCAAGAGCTGCGCAAAACCAGCGTGGTGGTGGTGTGCGCCGGCGCCAAAATGATTTTGGACATCGGCCTTACGCTGGAATATCTGGAGACGATGGGCGTGCCCGTGCTGGGCCTGCGCACGGCAGATTTCCCGGCGTTCTACTGCCGCAAATCCGGCTTTGGGGTGGACTATGAGGCCAGGGACGAGGCTGAAGTGGCCCGCATTGCCAAAGTGAAGTGGGACCTTGGCCTCACCGGCGGCATTCTGGTGGGCAACCCCGTGCCCGAAGAGTACGCCATGGATTTTGACCGGATGAACGCTGTTATTGAAACATGCATTGCCAGCGCAAAAGCGGACGGCATCAAGGGAAAGGCCATTACGCCGTATCTGCTGGCGCATATTGTGGAGGCCACGGGCGGCGAAAGCCTGAAGACCAACATTCAGCTGGCATACAACAACGCGCGCGCTGCGGCGAAAATTGCCGCGTGCTATGCAAAGCTGTAAAGCCGCGCAGCGCCAGGGGGCGGGCGCGCCCGGCCCCTGGCATGAAAATTTTGAGCCCGCATTAAGGGAGTATTTGCTATGAGCAAGCAGGAAAACCGGAAAGACGGCACCGCACTGGAAGAGGGTTTTGACGCTTTGGGGCAGGCCATGCCCCAAAGCGGCGGGGACATGGGCGACACCATGGCGTTCACCCCGCTGGGCAAACAGGCGGAAAAGCAGCAGCCCGCGCAGGCTGCCGGCAGAAAAGAGACAGGCGGCCCCGGCCCGCGCGCCCCGGGCGACACGGCCGAGGCGCCGCCGCGCAAGGCAAAGGCGTCCGGCACGCGTGTGCTGGGCAGGCTGTGCATTGTGCTGGCCATCAGCTTTGCTGTGCTGGCAACGGCCTCTATGGTGCTTTCCCATCTGTTCGACCCCGCCAAATTTGTGGCCGAGGCAACGCAGGCCCTGGCCGGCGGCGACACAAAGGCGCTGGAACAGCTGGTGCAGCCCGCAGAGGGGCTGACGGCAGACGAGGCATCTTTAACTGCGCTGTGCGACGCCTTTGCCGAGCCGTCTGCGCGCGAGGCGCTGGCCCAGCAGCTGCAGGCACAGGCAATGGACGAGACCCTTGCCGGCAGTGCATACCCGGCGCTGGGTGTGGCAAAGGACAATGTGTTTCTGGGCTATGCAAAGTATAAGCTGGCGGTGCAGCCTGTGCAGCTGATGCTGACAAGCGACGCACAAAACCCGCTGCTCAGCCTGAACGGCGTGCCCCGCACCGGCAGGGTGGTGGAGGGCGGCGTGCTGTACGAGGGGCTGTTCCCCGGGCAGTACACCTGCACTGTCACGGCCTCCAGCGGCACGGGCTCCACCGTTACGGGCCAGCAGACGGTGCTGTCGCTGTTCAGTGTGCAGCAGCCCACCGAGTTCAATGGCGCATTGGCGATGGCAGATATCACTGTGTCCGGCTGCCCCAATGATGAGACCAAGATTTTTATTGACGGCGCCGAGGTGTCTCAAAAACCGCAGGGCGGCACCGTCAGCCTGCCTATGGTGGCCGTGGGCAGCACCATCACAATGGAATACACGGCCCCGCACGGCGCCGTCACCACGGGCAGCGTGGTGTTCAGCGACATTGCCAACACCGCCCTTGCTTTTGGCGATGTGAAAACAGAGGGCGGCGTGCCGGATGTGGAAGCCGCGAAAACGCTGCTGGGCACTTATTACGCCTCGTATCTGGACGCTGTGAACAAGCAGGATATTGCAGCCGTGCTGGGCGTCACCGAGGCAAAGCGGGAAGATTTGAAAAGCACGCTTTCCAGCGCCGGCAACCTGGCCAATGTATTCTCGTTCACAAGCGCCGAATGCACAGAGGGCAGCCTGGCGGCTGTGGAAAATGCAGACCCGCCGCGCTTCCGCTGCACGGCGGCTTTCACCTTTCAGCACACGAACAAGGAATCTCATGAAGAGAGCAGCACGGTTTCGTACCAGGCATGTGAGTTCGTCTTTCAGGACAACGCCTGGGTGCTGGACAGATCGGAAGAGCGTCGTGTAGGGAAAGAGTGTAGATCTCGGTGGTCGCCGTATCATTAAAAAAAAAAAAA
>UREN01000059.1 GCA_900546885.1 uncultured Oscillospiraceae bacterium | reverse complement strand
TTTTTTTTTCAAGCAGAAGACGGCATACGAGATCACTGTGTGACTGGAGTTCAGACGTGTGCTCTTCCGATCTTATTCCTGCATATTGGTGCGCCCAAAAGGCGGCAGAAGCAATACAGGCCTATGACGAAAAATCCATTCAAACTTATATAGGAAATTCCGAAGGCGTATTTACGGCGTTATCGGAACTGAAAGAACAAGGCGTGATGATTCAGAAAGCGGAAGCAAAATTTTCGCGAACTCGGCTTGAGGATATGTTCCTATTAATTGAAGTCGATTTTATTCTCATGCATGAAGAGATTAAATATCAATTTACTTGTAGTGGAACATACAGAGATGGGAAAGTTGAATTTATGAACATAGTGAGCACAAGTTTGGAGCACGATTACCGCACATGGATTTTGCAATTGAATGATGCGTTATCTACATACGACCCAGGCTAAATGGCGGAATTGTTGTGCCGCCCAGCGGGCTCATGAAAGCCGTTGGGCGTTGTATGCGCCAAACGATTGGCATTCATGGAATGTGCTCTTTCTGCGGGCTGTGCCGTTGCCCGGCCGCACTTTTCGATGCCGCATCTGGCGAATAAAATTTAAAGTGTGAACAAAAGTGTGTTATTGCAAATCATAACCACCGGCCGTTGAACTGTTCCAGAAGAAAAAGACAGAAATAAAACCACCTTTGATAGGATAGGGAAGGATTACGCAAAGAGACGCCGTTTTTCGATAGGAGAGAGCTTGGAGTTAAGTTGAATGCGATCATGGTTGTAAAAAGTGATATATTCATCAATGAGAGTCTGTGCATCATGGATGGTCTCCGGCTTGTAAAGACGAATGCATTCGGATTTGAGAATGGAAAAGAAATTTTCCGCCATGGCGTTGTCGTATGGGTTGGCCCGTCTTGACATGGACGGAGTAATGCCGTATTGTGTAGTTAGGGTAAAATAGCTTTGGGAAGCGTATTGAAACCCTTGGTCACTGTGGAGTTGCAGCTCTGCAGTGACCTTTTCTTTTTCCATCGCTAGCCGGACCGTATCCAGCACCAGTTTGATACTTTGGCGGGTGCTGGTTTTGTAGGCAACAATGCTTAAGTCAAACAAATCGCAGATGACGGAAAGGTAAAGAGTTCCCTGCTTGGTTGGAATATAGCTGATATCGGTTACCCATTTTTGATTAGGTCTGTCAGCGTGAAAATTACGATTCAACAGATTCGCATAGGTTCGTGTTTCCTCGCCGCAATGAATGAATCTTTTGCGGCGAATCTTCGACAACAGACCATATTTATGCATGACACGCCAAATGGTCTTGTAGTTATAATGCTTACCGTACTGACGCTCGATCCAAAGTTGGACCCGACGACAGCCGTACGTGCACATATACTTCCCACTATCACGACATGCTTGAATCTGTTCCACCAAAAGAGATTCCCGATTCAACTGTTTGCTTCGCTTTCGGAAGCTGTAATATCCGCTGCGTGATACATCAAAGAAACGGCACATAGAAGCGACCGGATACTTGGATGCATATCTTTGTATGACTATATATTTGACTTGGGCTCTCACTTCCTTTCGGTTGCTTTGAGAAAATCCCGCAGCAGTTCATTTTCCATTCGAAGCTGTTTTACTTCTTTTTCTAATGCTGATAGTGTGGTTGGTATTTGCTTTGCTGGCCTCCCTCGTCGTTTTGGAATACTTTCCTGTTCTTTCCGGGCTTTACGTCTTGGCCTCCTCAAACATTCTTTGACCTGTTCTTTTGTAAATCCAAACTTTTCTCCAATCTCCCGGCAGCTGTGGCCTTCCTGATGCATCTGCTCCATTTCTTCATAGTACTGCTTGATATGGGTATAGCTTCTTGCCATATTCAAATTCACCCCCGTTGTAGTTCTATCCTACTCCGGGGGTGGTTTCTTTGCAATGTCCTTTTTTGGCGGAATAGTTCAACGGCTGGTGGTTATGATTCGCGCCGCGCCGTGCGCGGCGCGGCGGCAGGGAACGTGATGTGCCGCCCGCTTTTGCGGGCGCTGCGCGCCGCGCATGCCCGCGCGCTTTGCGCAAGATGCACCGCAAAAGCCGCCTGTGCCAGCGCGCACAAACCAAAACAGCCCCGCCACAGGCCGTGTGGCCCGGCGGGGCTGCGGAGCGGCAGGGCAGGAAAAGCGGCGGGGCGGCCGCGCCGTGCGCGGCCCTGCGCGGAAAGCCGCTTTCCGTCAGGAGGCGGCGGACGCCGGGGCCGAGGCCGGGGCGCTTTGCCCGCTGGCAGAGGAGGCCCCGCTCGTGCTTTGCGAACCGCTTTGCGGCGCATACACGGCGGCGCTGTAGGCGCCGATGGTGACGCTGTTCACCGTCACGGCCTCGGTGGGCACGCCGTTTTCATCGCAGGGCACGGCGGCAATGGCGTCCAGCACGTCCATGCCGGCAATCACCTGGCCGAACACGGTGTCCTGCCCGTCCAGGTAGGGCGCGCCGCCCGCGCTTTGGTAGGCGTCTGCCACCTCTTCGCGCACGCCCGCCTCTTTCAGCGCGCTGGCGTCCGCGCGGGAGACGCTGTCCTGTGCGCACTGCACAAAATAGAACTGGCTGAGGTTGCCCGTGCCGCCCTGGCCGCCGTTGGCCGTGGCCAGCGCGCCGGCATAGTGGTGCAGCGCGTCGGTAATCTCATTCGGAAAGGCGCCCTGGCCCCAGGTGGTGGTGCCTTCGCCGGTGTCAGCCGCGCCAAGGCCCGTCTGCACGCAAAACCCCTCCACAATGCGGGAGATGGGCATTTGATTGTAATAGCCGGAATTGGCAAGGCCCGTAAAATTTTCCACCGCCATGGGCGCCTGATCGGGGTATAATACCACCGTGATGTCCCCCATGGTGGTGGAGATGGTGGCAATGGGCGCGCCCTCGGCGGGCTGGGTGAACTGAAGCTCGCCCGAGCTTACGGCCCGGCGCGTGGTGCTTCCGCCGGGGCCGGGCTGCTCTTCGCCACTGCACCCGAACAGCGAGAGGCACAGCGCCGCGCACACCGCGGCGCACAATATCTTTTTCAAAGGCTTCCGCCTCCTTTTTGGCAGGGTTGGCAGCGCGCCGGAAGCGATGGGCCCCGGCCGCCGACAGAACCATCATACCACAGCGCGCCGAACAGCGCAAATGCGCGGGGCATCTTGACGGCGGCACCTGCGTAAGCTACAATATAGAAAAAGAAATTGCGCGGCCGGCGCGCGCCGGCCCACAAAAAGGAGAAACCCGAATGGATGAACAGCAGAACGCTCTGCCGCAGGAAGAGCTGGATTATACGCCGGACCTGATTACCCTGGAGGATGAGGCCGGGCAGGAGCACCAGTGCGAAGTGATTGACACGGTGGACCACAACGGCGAGCACTACCTTGCCGTGGTGCCCTATGTGGAAGACCCGGAAAAAATGCTGGAAGAAGACGCGCAGCTGATTATCATGCGCGTGACGGAAGAAAACGGCGAAGAGTTTTTGGACATTGTAGAGGATGATGAAGAGCTGGCCGCGGTGAGCGAGGTGTTTGCCGCGCGCCTGGAAGAGCTGTACGATATCGAGCTGTAACCCGGCGCGGCGCGCCGCCGCCCCTTTTTTAAACAGGGCGGCCCGCACGGCGCCGCGCCCTGAAAACGGCAACCGCCTGCCCTGTGCGATTTGTTGCGCCTACGTTAAATCCTACTAACCAATCATCGGGAGCCCGGTGTCCGTGGAGGGATTGCAGACCTCCCGCCGTTGCGGAAGAAGGGAGCATGAAACCCATGGCAGGGCACCCACCTGCCAAAGAGGTAGGTTTTGGTTTGGCGCAGACGGCAGGGTGGGCTTTGCTTTTTTGTGCAAAACCGCGCACAGCGGAAAACAGAGCAACCGGGCCCCGGCCTGACGAAAGAAGAACCCCCAGCCCCGGCACCCGGGGCCGGGGGTTTTTGCTGTGTGCGCTTTTCCGGCTGCGGGCCTGGCCCCGGGGCAGGCGGCAGGGCGCGCACAGGCCGGGCCCGGCGGCCCTTTTGCGGCGCCACAGCGGCACCGGCGGCGGTAAGGCGGCAGAAAGCGTGGTGGTGGCGGTGAGGTAGGCCAAAACAAAAAGGCGCCCTGGCGGTTTGGGCCCGCGCCCCGCGGGCGGGCCCTGCTTTTTTGCCCCCCGGCGCGCCGATGGTGCCGGACGCGCCGCCTTTTTTCGGCTTTGGGCGCCGCGCGGGTGCGCATGGCCCGGCGCGCCACGTTGCCGCACAGGCAAAGCGGCACGCGCGCACAAAAGCCGGAGTTTTCTGCGCGGAACACACCGCCTTATCCCTTCCTCTTTGCAAACAGGCAGCGCGGGCCCTTCCGGCCCCGGCTGCCGGTGCGGCGTGCAAACATTTTCTTCTTGTTGAGAAAAAGGGAGGAATCAGTTGTGGATGAAAATGCCCGAGAAGTATTTGCAGACGAGAACGCCCGAGAAGTGTTTGAAGGCCTGCTGATCGACCTGGAGCAGCTTACGCCGGAGCTTCGGCAGGCCACCATGTGGGTGCTGGAGCATTTGAACTTTGTGGTGGAGCTGTGCCGCGGCGGCATGATGAGCGAAGAAAAGCTGCCCTGGCTGCGCCAGCAGGCAAAAACCAGCACCGACGGCCTGTACACCGTGCTGCTGTGCCTGTGCATTACGCTGCAAAGGCGCGGGTGCGGCCCGGCCGGGGCCCAGCCGACCGTGCTGCCCGAGGGCTGAGCCGGGCGCGGCGCAAAACGGAAAGCGCCTTTTGTGCGGCCCGTGCGGCCCGGGGCGCAAATGCGCAAAAAGGGCGTTTTTTTGGCGCGGCGGCGCGAAAATTTCTGTTGACACAAAGCAAAATTTCGGGTAAACTATGTTTGTTGCGCCAAGGGCGCAGCATGCCCATTTTATCTTGGTGCGGCGGCGCGGCGCGCCACCACATCTTGGGAAGGGCACCCGCATTTTTCAAAAGAAAGGAGGAAAACCATGCCTACGTTTAACCAGCTTGTGCGCAAAGGCCGCGAAGTGATGGTGAAAAAGTCTACGGCGCCTGCCCTTTTGAAGAGCTACAACTCTCAGAAGAAGGCCTACAGCGATGCCAACAGCCCGCAAAAGCGCGGTGTTTGCACGGCCGTGCGCACCATGACCCCGAAGAAGCCGAACTCTGCCCTGCGTAAAGTTGCCCGTGTGCGTCTCTCCAATGGTATCGAGGTTACCTCGTACATTCCGGGAATCGGCCACAACCTGCAGGAGCACAGCGTCGTACTGATTCGTGGCGGACGTGTGAAGGACCTGCCCGGTGTGCGTTACCACATCATCCGTGGCACGCTTGACACCCAGGGTGTTGCCAACCGCAACCAGTCCCGCTCGAAGTACGGTGCAAAGCGCCCCAAGGCCGGTGCCGCGAAGAAGTAAGGAATGCCCCGTTTAAAAAAGTACCTGCCGCATAAAGGCTTTATCATAGATACTGCCTTTTCTGCCGGCCGTACGGGAGTTTTATTACTTTCGAGTACCGATGATATCATTTTATGAAGGAGGGAAGAAAGATGCCCAGAAGAGGTAACATTGCAAAGCGCGACGTGCTGGCCGACCCGGTGTACAACTCCAAAATGGTCACGCGCCTCATCAACAACATCATGTATGACGGCAAAAAGGGCGTTGCGCAGAAAATTGTATACGAAGCCTTCGACATCGTGAAGGAAAAAACCGGCAACGACCCGCTGGAGAGCTTCGAAAAAGCGCTGGAGAACATCATGCCCGTGCTGGAGGTAAAAGCACGCCGTGTGGGCGGCTCTACCTATCAGGTGCCTATGGAGGTGCGCCCCGCGCGCCGCGAGACCCTTGGCCTGCGCTGGCTGACCACGTATTCCCGCAACCGTTCCGAGCGCCGTATGAGCCAGCGCCTTGCAGGCGAGATTATGGACGCGTGCAACGGCACCGGCGGTGCGTGCAAAAAGCGCGAGGATACCCACAAGATGGCCGAGGCCAACAAGGCTTTCGCGCATTACAGATATTGATCTGTGGCGAACTTTTTAGGAGGAAACTATGCCTAGAGACGTTTCTCTGGAAATGACCAGAAACATCGGCATCATGGCCCATATCGACGCCGGCAAAACAACCACCACCGAGCGCATCCTGTTCTACACAGGCATCAACCACAAGCTCGGCGAGACGCACGACGGCGCCGCCACCATGGACTGGATGGCACAGGAGCAGGAGCGTGGCATCACCATCACTTCTGCCGCCACCACGTGCTATTGGAGCCATACCGAGTATCAGAACGACCCGGCCAAGGCCAAAAAGTTCCGGCACAGGATCAACATCATCGACACCCCGGGCCACGTGGACTTCACCGTAGAGGTGGAGCGCAGCCTGCGCGTGCTGGACGGCTCTGTAACCGTGCTGTGCGCCAAGGGTGGCGTTGAGCCGCAGTCTGAGACTGTTTGGCACCAGGCCAACAAATATCATGTTCCCCGCATGATCTACGTCAACAAGATGGACATCATGGGCGCAGATTTCTACCATGTGCTGGACATGACCCGCGACCGCCTCAAAGCCAATACGGTGCCCATTCAGCTGCCCATTGGCAAAGAGGAAACTTTCAAAGGCATCATCGACCTGCTGGAGATGAAGGCCTACATCTATTACGATGACCTGGGCAAGGATATCCGCGTGGAAGAGATTCCCGAGGACATGAAAGAGCTGGCCCAGAAATACCATGACGAGCTCATCGAGGCCATTGCCGAGAACGACGAGGAACTGATGATGAAGTACCTCGACGGCGAAGAGCTTACCATGGCCGAGATGAAGGCGGCCATCCGCAAGGAGACCATTGCCAACACCATCGTGCCCGTCACCTGCGGCACGTCCTACAAGAACAAGGGCGTGCAGAAGCTGCTGGACGCCATTGTGGACTACATGCCCGCCCCGACGGACATTGAGGACATCAAGGGCGTGAACCCCGACACGGAAGAGGAGGAGAGCCGCCCGTCTTCGGACGACGCGCCCTTCTCTGCGCTGGCGTTCAAAATTGCCACCGACCCGTTTGTGGGCAAGCTGTGCTTCTTCCGCGTGTATTCCGGCACGGTGCAGGCCGGCACCACGGTGTACAACTCTGTAAAGGGCAACCGTGAGCGCATGGGCCGCATTCTGCAGATGCACGCCAACCACCGTCAGGATATCGACGTGTGCTACGCCGGCGACATTGCCGCCGCGGTGGGCCTGAAGAACACCACCACCGGCGACACGCTGTGCGACGAAAAGCACCCCATCATTCTGGAGAGCATGGAGTTCCCCGAGCCGGTTATCCGCGTGGCCATCGAGCCCAAAACCAAGGCCGGCCAGGAGAAGATGGGCATTGCCCTTGCCAAGCTGGCTGAGGAGGACCCGACGTTCCGCACCTATACGGACGACGAGACCGGCCAAACCATCATTGCGGGCATGGGCGAGCTGCACCTCGAGATTATTGTGGACCGCCTGCTGCGCGAGTTCAAGGTGGAGGCCAACGTGGGCGCACCGCAGGTGGCCTACCGCGAAACCATCCGCCGCCCGGCCGATCAGGATACGAAGTACGCCCGCCAGTCTGGCGGTAAGGGCCAGTACGGCCACGTGAAGATCAAGATCGAGCCGAACGAGCCGGGCAAGGGCTACGAGTTCATCAACGCCGTTGTGGGCGGCGCCATCCCCAAGGAATTCATTGGGCCGATCGACCAGGGCATCCAGGGCGCCATGCAGGCGGGTGTGCTGGCCGGCTACCCGGTGGTGGACGTGAAGGTGACGCTGTACGACGGCTCGTACCACGAGGTGGACTCTTCCGAAATGGCGTTCAAAATTGCCGGTTCCATGGCCTTCAAAGAGGCCATGCGCAAGGCAGACCCCGTCATTCTGGAGCCCATTATGAAGGTTGCCGTGATTGTGCCCGACGAGTATATGGGCGACGTCATTGGCGACATCAACTCGCGCCGCGGCCAGATTCAGGGCTCGGAAGCCCGCAGCGGCACGCAGCAGATTGACGCCCTTGTGCCGCTGAGCAACATGTTCGGCTACGCCACGGACCTTCGCAGCAAAACGCAGGGCCGCGGCCAGTACAGCATGGAGCCCAGCCACTACACCGAAGTGCCCAAGAGCATTGCAGAAAGCATCATGGCGGGCCGCGCGAAGAAAGAGGGATAACTTCCCGCTTTCTTTGCCGCGAAAACACTTGATTTTTCAAAGTGCTTTTAGTACAATGGCCTTACAGGATAAGGCCTAATTCAAAGGAGGATAAAATCCAATGGCTAAAGCGAAATTTGAGCGTTCGAAACCGCACGTAAACATTGGCACCATCGGCCACGTTGACCACGGCAAGACCACCCTGACGGCTGCCATCACGAAAGTGCTGGCCATGAAGGGCGACGCCGAGTTCACCGATTATGCCAACATTGATAAGGCGCCCGAAGAGCGCGAGCGCGGCATCACCATCAACACCGCCCACGTGGAGTATGAGACGGACAACCGCCACTATGCGCACGTGGACTGCCCGGGCCACGCCGACTACGTGAAGAACATGATCACCGGTGCTGCCCAGATGGACGGCGCTATCCTGGTGGTTTCTTCCGCCGACGGCCCCATGCCCCAGACGCGTGAGCACATCCTGCTGAGCCGCCAGGTGGGCGTGCCCTACATTGTTGTGTTCATGAACAAGGTGGACCAGGTGGACGACCCCGAGCTGCTGGACCTGGTGGAGATGGAGATCCGCGATTTGCTGAGCGAGTACGACTTCCCCGGCGACGACACCCCCATCATCAAGGGCAGCGCCCTGCAGGTGCTGGAGAGCAGCTCTACGGACATCAACGCCCCCGAGTACAAGTGCATCCTCGAGCTGATGGACGCTGTGGACAGCTTTATCCCCACGCCGGAGCGCGACGACGCCAAGCCCTTCCTGATGCCGGTTGAGGACGTGTTCACCATCTCTGGCCGCGGCACTGTGGCCACCGGCCGTGTGGAGCGCGGTGTTGTGAAGGTTGGCGAAGAAGTTGAGATTGTTGGCCTGGTGGACGAGAAGAAGAAGACCGTTGTGACGGGCCTCGAAATGTTCCACAAGCTGCTGGACTTCGCCCAGGCTGGCGACAACGTGGGCGCCCTGCTGCGCGGCATTCAGCGCACTGAAATCGAGCGCGGCCAGGTGCTGGCGAAACCCGGCACCATTCACCCGCACCGCAAGTTCACCGGCCAGGTGTACGTGCTGAAGAAGGAAGAGGGCGGCCGTCATACGCCGTTCTTCAACAACTATCGCCCGCAGTTCTACTTCCGCACCACGGACGTGACCGGCGTGATCACCCTGCCGGAAGGCACCGAGATGTGCATGCCTGGCGATAACGTCACCATGGACGTTGAGCTGATTACCCCGATCGCCATCGAAGAGGGCCTGCGCTTCGCTATCCGCGAAGGCGGCCGCACGGTGGGTTCCGGCGTTGTGACGAAGATCAACGAGTAATCTTCCGCTTTTTCAAAATGCCCCATGCCTTTGGCGTGGGGCATTTTTTTGCCCTTCTGCGCGCGGGCGGCGCGGCGCGCAGCCGGGCGGGCCTGTGCGGGAAGGAAAACTTATATACAAATAGTATTATCATTACTATTGGTATATTTTTTGCCCGTGTGGCAGGCAATGCACGGGCCCGTGCCCCATGCCCGAAGGCCTATGGGCCGCCGCTGCCGGCAGGCTGGGCGCGGCACCAGCGGCGGGCAGCGGCAAGGGCGGGCGAAAGTGCCAGCGGCGAGTGGTGCCGCTGGCGGTGAATAGCGCGGGCCATTGGGGCAGCACCGGCGGACGGGGAACGCATTGGCGGAAGGAAACAGCGCCGGCAGCGGGCGGCGCCACGGGCCGCGAACGGCGCAGGCCATTGGGGCATCATCCATGGGGAAAACGGCGCCAGCGGCGGGAAACAAAGCCTGTGGCGCCGGGCTGGCGCATTTGCGCAATTTCTGGTATACTGGCAGCAGAACACATGCGGCAGGGGGCACAGGGCAAAGCTGCGCCCTGTGCCGGCACACCGCGCGGGGCCGGGCGCTGCCCTTGGCGCCGGCGGCGCGGCGGCGGGCCTGCTGGCGGCAATGCATTGGCGGCGCGGCGGCGCGCACACGGCAAAGGGGGGAAAGGCACAGTGAAGCATTCGGCGCAAAAGGGGCGGGCGTTTGCCAGAGGGCTGCTTTTGCTGGTGCTGGCGGCGCTGGCGCTGCGGCTGGTGCCTGCGGCGCTGTATTACAACGCCTACGACCTGGAGAGCTACAACATCCCCTGGGCCATTACGGCGCACGAAAACTGGCTTGCCATGTATGAGGCCACGCTGGGCCTTTACCCGCTGGATTACCCGCCCCTGCTGCCCACGCTGTTCGGGCTGTTTGGCGGGGCCATGCAGCTTTCGCAGGAGGTGGGCGGCACCGTCGCCGCCAACGGCATGCTGGCCATGGTGCTGATTAAGCTGTGGCCCATTTTGTTTGACGTGGGCACGGCGGCGCTTTTGTATGAGATTGGGCACCGGCAGGGCATGCGCAGGCCGGGCCTTGCGGGCTGGCTGTGGGCCGTGAACCCTGCGGCCATTTACAACTGCGCCTTTTGGGGCCAGACAGACTGCGTGCTTTTGTTCTTCGTGCTGGCTGTGTTTTGGGCCTTGCACTGCAAAAATGGCCTGGCGGCCAGCCTGTGCTTTGCGCTGGGCTGCCTTTCCAAGCTGCAAATGGCCTATTTTGCGCCGTTTTTGCTGCTGGGGCTGGCGCTGTGCTGTGCGGGCAGCGCCCTGCGGCGGCTGGGCGCGCTGGCGGCCGGCGCGGCGCTGGGGCTGGCGGGCTGGCTGCCCTTTATGGTGGGCGGCGGCGAGGGGCTGGCCCTGCCGCTGCGCATCTACCTGGGCGGCGCGGGCCGCTATGACGAGGTGATGAGCAACGCGGCAAACCTGTACGCCTTTGGCAGCGCGCTGAACCATGCGCCCACGGGCACGCTGATGCGCGGCGCCGTGCCGTTTGCCACGGTGAACGCCGTGTTTTGGGCGGGCATTGCGCTGGGCCTGGCCGTGTATGCCGTGTGGCTGTGGCGGGCCCGCGCGGCGGCGCCCGCTTTGTGCGAGGCCGCGCTTTTATATTATTTCACGGTGTTCTTTTTCACCCAGCGCATGCGCGAGCGCTATTTGCTGCCCGCGCTGGTGCTGGCGGCGCTGTGTGCGCTGTGCACGCGCCGCCGCGGCTATGCCCTGCTGGCGGGCGGGCTGGCGGCCACCACGCTGTTCAACCAGTTTTTGGTGCTGCACTATGTGCACGGCGCGCCGCTTAGCTTCCGGCAGGCGCTGGGGCAAAACCTGCGCCTGGGCGCCGTGGCCAACCTGGCGCTGTGGTGCGCGGCGGCCGCGCTGGTGCTGTGGCCCGCCGTGCGGCGCACCTGGCAGGCCGTGCGCGTGCGCC
>UREN01000058.1 GCA_900546885.1 uncultured Oscillospiraceae bacterium | reverse complement strand
CGTACCCGGAGTCAGTCCCGAACGGGATACAGGCGCACCGACTTCCGTATACGAACCACGAACTTTCAGGTAAGAGACCGCCCTTTTCTGAGCACAAACCAACACAACGCAGGCCGCTGCGCGGCCTCAACCGCGCGTTTTCCACCAGAACCATGCGTTGACAGCCCCGTAAACCAGAAAGAACCCGCCCAGCGTCAGCACACCAAAGCTGAAATAGGGGCGCGGGTATCCGCGCACCAGAACTGTCACCAAGAGGCTGGCGGGCACAAAGGTACACAGGGCGAAATTTGCGCGCCACAGCCTGCGGTGCCCCGAGGCCTTTTCAAACAGGCCCGCCGCACCCTGCAGAATAAGCCCAAGCGCCTGAATTGCCATGCCAATGGCAATATCGGTGGCAAGTTGGCGTTCATACCAGGCAGTGCAAATATACACAAGGCCCAACACCACCAGCGCTGCCCCGAAAGCGGGCATCAGGCGGCGCTGGGGCGCCGCGCCGGCCGGGCAGGCGTGCCGAGGTTCTTCACACCCCTGCAAAAGCATATCTGCCGAGACGCCGAACACCCTGCATAAGGCCAGCGCTTTGTCCAGCTCTGGCAGACTTTCGTCCAGCTCCCATTTCGAAACGGCCTGCCGCGACACGCCAAGGCGTTCGGCAAGCTGCTCCTGAGAGAGGCCCATGCGCCTGCGGTGGGCCTGAATGCGCGCGCCCAGTGTTTTGCTGTCCTCCATGTTGAAACAACCCCTCCCGGTTTGAAATGCCGCCTGCGGCCCGGGCCGTGCCTGGGCCCGGCGCCGCCTGCCGTTTCAGAATACCCGGGCGCGCGGTTGCATGCCACAAAGCCGGGCTGGAACATGCGCAACCGGCGGTTGCAGGGCATGGCCATGCGGCGGAAAGCCGGCTTAAAGCGAATAAAACTGCCACTGCGGAAGCCACAACAGCAGCCTTGCATAATTTTCCGGCACGGGCAGCCCGCTGAGCGCGGGGTAAAACATAACAAACAGAAGCCCCGCACATGCTGCCAGTGCCAGCGCCGCCCGCCGCGCGATGCGCGGGGCGCGGGCGTTCCATTCGGCCCAAAGCAGTGCCAGCGCCAGCACGCCAAAGGCCGCGCCGGGGAAGTAGTGATACAAAAAGGTGCAGCGGCTTACCGTTACCCAGGGCAGAATTTGGGCGGCCCACAGCACCAGCACAGCGCGCCCGGCGCGGGTGCCGTTGCCCCGCGCCTGCTGCACAGCCAGCCCGGCCAAAGCGGCCGTGCCGCCCCAGAACACCAGCGGGTTGCCGAGGCAGGCAATGCTGGCGGCCATCCCCTGCGGCAGCTCGCCGCCCATATAATACCATACCGGGCGCAGGTCGAAGGGCCAGGTGAACCAGCGGCTTTCAAACGGGTGTGTGGCATTCAGCGCCGAGTGATAGGCATACATGCTTTGCTGGGCGGCCCACCAATCGGCAAGGGTATATTGCGGCGTGCCCAGCCCCAGCGGAAGATAACTGGCCAGATAAATGCCAAGCGGAAGGAAAATAAACAGTGCACAGCCGCCCGCCAGCGCGCGCCCCCAAAGCCCGCGCACAGCGGCCCGTGTGCCCGGCTGGGCCCGAAGGGCCTTTGCCTTTGCAAAAAGCGCCCAAAAGTACAGCACGGCCAACCCGGCGCCGGCAAAAATGCCCGTCCATTTCACCGCTGCGGCACAGCCAAAAGCTGCACCAGAGGCCGCAAGGCACGCCCAGGCGCGGCGCGTGAAGCCCGTGCGTGCCAGCTCGCGGCAGAAGCCCAGCATGCCAAGCGAACAGGCCAGAATAAAAAATACAGCATAGGTATCGATGGTGCCGATGCGGCTTTGCGCAAAGCGCATAAAGTCAAAGCCCCACAGCACAGCGGCCAGCGCGGCGGCGCGGCGGCTGCGGCACAGCGCGCGCACCAGAAGATAAATCTCCGGTGCAAGCAGCACGCCGAACAGGGTGCCCATGCAGCGCCATCCGAATGGGGTCATGCCGAACAGGGCCACGCCCAGCGCCATAATATCCTTGCCAAGGGGCGGGTGTGTGGTCTCGTAAACAGGCAGCCCGTGCACTGTCTCATAGGCGGTGCGCGCATGGTAAATCTCGTCGAAATACATCGAGTTCTCATAGCTGGGCCGTGCGGGCACAAGGCCCTGCTCGTCAAACAGCGCTTGCCCGTTGCTGCTGTACACGGGCAGTGTTTGCCCGCCGGCGTCCAGAAATGCCAGCTCAAACACCTGTGCGCCGGTGACTGTCACCGTATACGGCCCCGGGCCGGAAAGCGCGTGCCGCACCCAGGAAAAGCATCCGCCGGGCGCCAGTTGCGCCAGCAGCACTTCGCGGCCCTGCGCGTCCTGCACGCGCAGCTGCCCGCCCGCCTGGGTAATGCCCTGATACACCATCAGGCTTTCGGCCTCGCCATCTACGGTGGCCGTCACGGAAAGAGAGCTCTGCGCTTCTACAAAGGTTTGCGGCGCAGCCGTGTTGCCAAGGCGCGCAAACGAAACGGCGCCCAGGGCCAGGGTGCCGGCAAGAAGAAGGGCAAGCTCGCGCCTTGTCCAGCGCAGCGGCACGGGCGGCAGCCCCACAGGCTGCCTGCGCGCGGCACGGCGGGCCAACAGCACACGCAGCCCCACCATGGGGGCAAAGTTTTGCAGCTGCGCCGCCTGCAGGGGTTCATCCCGGGCGGGCCAAAGGCTCAGGCGCACAGCCAGCCACAGCAGCATGCACACACAAAGCAAGACGGCCAGGGCCGTGGCGCGCAGGGCAAACGCCGGCAGGCCCTGCAGCAAAAAAAGGTCCTGCGAGGTGCTGGCGTTTACCACCAGCAGCATATTCAGCCAGGCGGCCACGCCCAATGTGCAGCCAATGGCAAGCAGCTGGCGGTTTGCGCGCACGGCGGCTGCTGCCAGGGTTAGAAACACTGCCATCAGCAGATACCGTTCATGCATGCGGTGTGCAAAGCAGAAAATGCCGGCCGCATAGGCCGCAGCCAGCAGCAACGGGCACAGGCGCCCCGCCTTTGCAGCCCGGAAATCAAGCACACACAGCCCTGCCGTAAGCACGGCAATGTGCAGCGCGCCCCACTGTGCATAGGTGAAAAACAGCAGGCGGTCTGTCTGCGGGGCCCAGTTTGCCCCCAGCAGGGAAAACCAGTTGGCCGCGCTGAGGCTGGCGTAAGGGTAGCTTTGCGCTGTGGAGAAATATTTTTCAAACAGGCCGGGCAAAAGCCCCGAAACCCCAAAAAACGGCAGGCCGCACACAAGCGCAGGCACAAGGGCGGCAGCCCCTGCGCCCGCCGCGCGGCCCAGTGCGGCCAGGCGCTTTGGGCTGTACCAGGCATCTGCCAGCACGCATACGGCCAGCACCGGCCCCAGAATTAGCGCCTGCGGCTTCAGGGCCAGCGCTGCGCCCCAGCAGAGCGCTGCGGCAAAAAGGCGCCGTTTTCCCAGCGCGGCAAAGCAGGCAACCAGAAACAAAAGGTACACCATGTCCATCTGCTTCCAAACACCTGTTACATATAAAAGGGCCGGGCTGGCCCCTGCGGCAACACCCAGCACAAAGCCGCGCGCATGGCCGGGCCCTGCAAGACGGTAACAGAGGGCGGCCAGCCCCACCCCTGCCAAAATGCCGGGCGCCGCCAACAGGCAGCGCGCAAACGCGCTGGCGTGGCTTATGTGTAAAAGCTGGGCAAGCTTGCCCAGCGGCCATAAAAGCAGAATGCCGCCGGGCGGGTAATCGGCAAAATACCCCTCTGCATAAAAGCCGGAAAACCCCTCTTCCGCCACACGGAGGGCCCAGGCCCAAAAAGTGTTGTAATCGGCCGCATAGCCGGCAGTGGCCCCGGCCAGCACAAGCTGGGCCAGTGCGCAGGCCCCCATAACGCCCCAGAACCAGCGTGTCCACGCGTGTTTTTCCGGCATATGGGCACCTCCCTTTTTCAGTGTTTTGGTGCAGCCGCGCCGCATTGCTTTATCATACCATTCGCAGGCGGTGCCTGGCAAGCACACGTTGCGGCACAACAAAAACAATGGGCCGCGGAATACCCTTCCGCGGCCCACTGTGTGGTTTTGCTGTGACACACCCTTTGCGGCATGCATCATTCAATGGCGATATACGTCTTTTCCGGCAATGCCTTCTGCTCTGCCTTCGGGATGCTCAAGCGCAGGATGCCGTCCTCAAATTTGGCGTGCACATCGGCGTCGGTGATGCCTTCGCCCACATAGAACGAACGGCTGCACTGGCCGGCCCAGCGCTCGCGGCGCACATAACGCCCGTTTTTATCGCCTTCGTCCTTGTCCAGGCCCTTGGCCGCCGTCACGGTGAGGTAGCCGTTCTCGACGCTTGCCGTGATTTGGTCTTTTTTGAAACCGGGCAGGTCAATGTCCAGCTCGTAGGTGTTATCCGTCTCGCGAACATCTGTGCGCATCACGGCCGCGGCGTGCTTGCCGTACAATTCATGGTCTGCCTCGCGCTCGAACATGCGGAAGGGCTCGGAAAAGAAACTATCGAACAGATTTTCACCAAAAATGCTAGGCAACATACTTCATTCCTCCATTCCAGATGCCGCCGTTGCGGCACACTGTGAAAATTGCCATTCGTGATTGGTTTTATTCGCTTCTTTCGAAGCTGACTTTAGTATATCACAAATTTTAGCACTGTCAAGAGGAGAGTGCTAAAATTCACATAAAGTTCATAAAATATGGCAATAAATCAACATAGAATAGGGGAATTGGTGATTTTTTAATAGAAAAATAGCTTTAGCACTCTTGTGGAAAGATTAAAAATTTGCGCCATTCCAACCCCATAGAGGCGTCTCGGCATATTTGACATAGATGCGGTTTTCTGCAATGCCCAGTGCGCCCGCTATCACGTCGCACACGCGCGCGGTAAGGGCGTCGGCGGCCTCGTCTGCCACGCTGCCATAGGCGCTTACCTCCACCATGGCGGCTGCGTCGTCACTTCCCGCAAACCACAGGCGCGCTTCGGGCTCAAAGTTCACCATCAGCCATGCCTCGGTTTTGCCCGGCAGTGCTTCAATTGCCTGGCCCAGTTGGCGCTTCATGGCCTGCTCGGCGGAATCGGAAATGGGGATATTGGCTTTTACATTAATAAAGGGCATAAAAACCTCCTGAATTCCGGCATGCGGCGCAGCGCATATGCTGCGGGCTGCCTGGTTTAAAACAGGGCGGGTGCGGCCGCCCTGTTTATCATAACGCCTGCGCATGGCTTGCGCAAGAAAAAAGGCGGCGCTTACAAAGGCGATACATATATGAAAAAGATGTAAATTTGGCGGCCAGGGTTGAAAAAAGCAGAATTTGGTGATAGCATTATTATAGCTATAACTATGAGTATAATTGCCGGGCGTATCATGCAAAATGGAGAGGCCCGTTTCGGTTTTTAGATGGTTTGGGCAGATGCCTGGTTCGGGCAGGCAAAGAGGGCCGGCGGGAAATTTGCCGGGGAATGCCCGCTTTGCTTTTATCGGATGCCGGGTGCGCAGGCAGCGGCAGCCTGCTGCCCGGCCTGCAAGGGTTGCTGCTGCAAGCAAATAATACCGGCCGTATTTGCGGCGTGAAGGAGAAAACATGTCCAAGAAGAAAAAGGCCCCCCAGCATGCGAAAAAAAGCAGGCTGCGCCAGCGTTTTGAGCGGCGCTTGACAAAAGAAAATGACACCGGCGCCTGGCAGCAGGAGGACGAGGCCGTGGGCCGGGCGGCGGCTGGGGAATTTGACACCATGTCGTTCGATGCGCCCGAAGAGGGCGGCAGTTACGGCGAGGGCTCCTACGAAGGCACCCCTTCTGTCAGTGACGATACGATGGATTTTGATATGCCGGAGGATGCAGGCGGCTATGGCCCGCAGTACGGCTATGGCGGCGAGGCATATGAAGCGCCCGTTTCTGCCAGCGATGATACGATGGATTTCGACGTGCCGGAGGATGCGGGCAGCTATGGCCCGCAATACGGCTATGGCGATGAAGCGTACGAAGCACCCTCTTCCGTAAGCGATGACACCATGGATTTTGATGTGCCGGGTGATGGTGCGCGCGGCCCGCAGTATGGCTATGACGATGAGCCATATGAAGCGCCTTACTCTGCTGCGGACGACACCATGGGCTTTGAGCCGCCCGACGGAGGCACGGGCGGCTACGGCGGGGGCGACGGCGGCTATTCCGGCCAGCCGCCGCGCGGCGGCCGCCACGGCAAGGACGGCTTTTTCCAAAAATATCTTTCCGGCCACGGGCTGGCGGTGGCGCTCAGCGCGGCGGGCGTGGTGCTGGTAGGCGTGCTGGGCGTTGTGGCGGCGTTTAAGTTTGGCCTGCTGGGCACGGGTGGCCTGCCTGCGTCCAGCCCGGCCCCGTCCGGCAGCACCGGCATCTCTGGCGCTGTGCCGGGGTCTTCCTCTTCAGTTGCGGCCACGGCCACACCGGAAAGCAGTTCACAAAGCAGCTCCACAGCGGCAACGGCTACACCGCGGCCCAGCGCAACGCCCCGGGCCACGGCTACCCCAAGAAAGACGGCTGCGCCCACTGCCACACCGCAGAGAACGGCCACGCCGCAGCCCACGGCTACGCCGCAAAAAACCAGCACGCCCCCGGCCCATACCCACAGCTGGGTAAAACAGAGTGAAACTGCCGCCACTTGCACGGCTGGCGGAACCATTACTTATAAGTGCAGCTGCGGGGAAACAAAAACCGAGAACACGGCGGCGCTGGGCCACAACTGGCAGCAGACCGGGCACACAGACGCCACCTGTGAAACAGGCGGCACCACTACTTATCAATGCACGCGCTGCAACCAGACAAAGCAGGATTCCACCAATGCGCAGGGGCACAATTATGTAGAGCGGGCCCGTACGGGTTACCCTTGCACGGGCTATAAAGTGACAAAAGCCTGCACGCGCTGCGGCGACGTAGTTACGACAGATGAGCCCGCCACGCAGGCGCATGACCGGGCGGGCGCGATCCGAACAGAGAATGGCGTAATTCAATACCAGTGCACTATGTGTGGCGGGTGGTTCGAGTGATGCGCACCTCTTAAAGCAAAGGGGGAGACAGAACAGTGAAAAAACTGATTCGAAAGGGAATGGCCCTGTGGCTGGCCCTGGCGCTGGCGGCTTCCATGCTGCCGGCGGGCTTTGCCGCGGGCGAAAGTTCGTCCTCCTCGGGTTCGGGCCCGGCCCAAAGCGCGGAAGAGGCAGATGACACAAACCTTCCCTATGAATATGAATTGGACGAGGACGGCAACGCCACGCTGACGAAATATACCGGCAGCGAGGCGGAAGTGGTGACGCCCAAAACCATTGACGGGCACCCGGTTACACGCCTGGAGGGCACTTTCCGGCAGCCCGAGGAAGAAGAGGCCGGCGCGCCGGCAAGCGCCTCTTCTTCTGCCGGGGAAGAAAAGGCGCAGGCCACAGAGCAAAACGAAGCGGCCGGCATCCGCAGCATCACGGTGTCGGAAGGCGTAGAATACATGGATGGCTACACCTTTGCAAACCTTTCCACCCTGGAAAAGGTTTCGCTTCCCTCTACCCTGAAGCAGGTGAACGGCTACACGTTTGAGGGCCTGGAAAATTTAAAAGAAGTTGCGCTTTCGGAAGGGCTTGAAACCATTCAGACAGAAGCCTTTCGGAACACCGGCATTGAAACGATTGTGCTTCCCGAAACGCTGCAGACCATTGGGGCAAAGGCGTTTGAAAGCGAGGCCTTGAAAGAGATTACCGTGCCGGCCGGCGTCACCCGCATTGGCGGGCAGGCGTTCCGCACCGATACGGAACTGACCATTTACACCACCATGAACTCTACGGCGGCCGTGTATGCGCAGCTGAACCAGATTGATGTTGTGTACACCGACTATGTGGCCGTGGAGGAAGTGACGCTGGATAAAACCGAGCTGACGCTGGTGGAGGGCGAGACAGGCCTGCTGAAGGCCGATGTGCTGCCAGAGGACGCCACTGAAAAAACCGTGACGTGGGAATCTTCCGACCCCGCTGTGGCCACGGTGGATGAAAACGGCACCATTACGGCCGTGAAAGAGGGCCAGGTTGCCATCACCGCCAAAGCGGGCCAGGCAAGCGCGTCGTGCACGGTGACCGTGAACCCCATTGACGACAGCGTGACCGTGGGCTGGACGCAGGACGGCCTTCACTATGTGCGTGCGGACGGCAGCTATATGAAGGGCCTTGCTGAAATAGACGGCCAATATTATATTTTCAGCGAGGATGACGGCACCCTGCAAAAAGGGGAAAATGTGCCCTATGGCGGCTACACCTATGGCACAGATGACAAGGGCATTTTGATTTCGGTAACAGTGCCGGACGGGGTGACGGAGCTGCCCCGCGGCGAATTTACCATTCCCTCGCTGAAAACGTTCACCATCCCTGCCAGCGTCACCTACATGGGGGCGGGCTGCATCCCGGTGGCAGAGGGCGTGGCAGTGCGCGCGCCATACGGCTCTACCGCGCATGTATACGCACAGTTGAATAGCCTTAGTTTCGCCTATACGGATACGGTGACTGTCACTTTGGACCAAACCGAGCTGGAGCTGGTGAAAGGGCGCGAAAAAACGTTGACCGCCTCTGTTTCGCCTGCGTTTGCACAAGAGTTCGAGCAGGTGTGGGCCAGCTCGAACCCGGATGTTGCCACCGTGGAAAACGGCGTGGTGAAGGGCCTGGAGCTGGGCGAGGCAGACATCACATTAGAGGTGGACGGCGTGAAGGCCGTGTGCCATGTGACGGTGAAGGACAAAGTGTGCGACGCCCATTGGGAGGGCGAACAGTATATTCAGGAAGACGGCGAGCCCGCCAGAGGCATTGTGGAAATTGAGGGCAAAAGCTATCTGTTCCGCGAAGAGGACGGCGCCGTGCAGAAAAACGCGGAAAATTTCGCGTATGGCGATTATGAATACAGCACAGATGAAGCGGGCGTCATTGTGGGCGTGCGCGTGCCGGAGGGCGTCACCTCTGTGCCGGGAAAACAGTTTTTCAGCCTGAAACAGCTGCAAACGGCAGATGTGGGAAGCCACGTCACCTACCTGGGCGCAGACTTTGTGGACGCGGCCTGCGGGGTTGTTATTTATACTTCACAGGGAAGCCTGGCTGCCGTATATGCCAAAATGCGAAATATCCCTGTGCGCTATTCTGACGGCGATGTGCCGCTGGAGAGCATCTCCCTTTCCGAGACGCAGCTGCTGCTGCGCCCGCAGGAGGCAGCTTCCCTGCAGGTGTCTTACGAGCCCTGGGACGCAACAGACCGCGCCGTCACCTGGAGCTCTTCCGACCCCGCTGTGGCCACGGTGGATGAAACCGGCCTTGTGACGGCGCTGGCAAACGGAACGGCCGTTATCACCGCGCAGGTGGGCGGCAAAACCGCAAGCTGCACGGTGGATGTGGCCGACCGCAACACCTGGGTGGAACAGGGCGGCGACACCTATTACATAGGCGAAGACGGCCAGTTTGTCACCGGCTACCAGGAAATTGAGGAAAAATTTTATATCTTTGATGAAGAGGGGCGCCTGCAGAAGGGCACCATCACCTATGAGGGCCAGCGCTTCCTGGCCGGCGAAGACGGCGCGCTGTATGTGCAGGCCTTCGTGGAGGGCGAAGACGGCGTCACCTATTACGGCGAAGACGGCGCCGCGGTAGTGGGATGGTTTGAAACGGCGCAGGATGCGGAAAACCACCCCGCGGGCCGCTATTATCAGGATGACCAGACTTACCTTCTGGCCGTGGGCCTTGTGCCGCTGGGCGACACGGTGTACTATTTTGACGCCTCCGGCCGCCTGCACACCCAGGCGGGCTATGTGACGGTGGACGGCCAGCAGTATTACATTACAGCGGACGGCATCTATTCCCCGCCGCCCGTCATCACGGACGTCACCGTCAGCTACAACAGCAAAACAGGCGAAAACACCGTGAAGGTGACGGCCACTTTTGGCGCCGCAGGCGCGGCGGAAAAGGCATACAGCTTTGACGGCGGCAAAACCTGGCAAAGCGCGGCCAGCTATACATTTAAGGTGACAAAAGACACCACCCTGGCGAAAGACTCGGTGCAGGTGCGCGACGCCGCACAGCCCGCGCAGGTGGAAAAGTACGGCTACGAGCTTGCGCTGAAGGGGCCCGTCACCGGGCCGCTGAAGGGCATTGACGTGTCTTCGCACCAGGGCACCATCGACTGGCAGGCGGTGGCCGATTCCGGCGTCCAGTTTGTCATCGTGCGCGCCATGTGCTGGAGCAATGCGGCCGGCGGCTATGCCATGGATTCCAAATTTGTCGAGAACGTGAAGGGCGCCAAGGCGGCCGGCCTGATGGTGGGCGCCTATTGGTACAGCGATGCGTTCAACGGCAGCGAGGCGCGCGAAGAAGTGAGCTTCATTGCCAATTCCAGCGAGTGGAAGGCCCTGAAGGACGCAGGCATCACCCTGGATTTGCCCTTCTATATCGATTATGAGGACCCGTGGATTCTGAAAAATAACCACTCTACTTACGACAGCCGCACAGACGCCGTGCGCTCCGGCATGGTGGCGGTGGAACAGATGCTGGGCACCGCCACAGGTTTCTACGCCAGTGAAAGCTGGATGAAGACGCAGTTTGACGGCGCGGGCCTGATGAATGAGGGCTATAACGCCTGGGTGGCGCACTGGGGCTCGTCTCAGGGCATGGGCAATGTGCAGATGTGGCAGTATTCCAATGCGGGCAGCGTGCCCGGCATCAGCACCAATGTAGACCTGAACTGGCTGTACCCCAGCGGCGCAGGGGGCAGCGGCTCCAGCGACGGCACGGGTTCCAGTAGCGGCAACATCACGGTGTGGGACGTGAACACGAGCAAAAGCGTCACGGCCAACACCACCGAAATTTTGAAAAAGATTGTGGCCAACGAGGTGGGCGGCTTCACCAGTGCCCAGCTCAGCGCGGGCGACAGGCGCAGCCTGTACCAGGCGCAGGCTGTGGCGGCGCACTCCTGGCTTATCTACCAGATTCGCCATGGGGTATCTACGCCCAGCGTGGGGCTTGCCAGCAGCTACAGCAGCGAGATATCAAGCGCGGTAGAGAGCGTGAAGGACGTGCTGGTAAAGTATAACGGCGATGTGGCCAACACGGCCTATGGCAGCTGTGCGGCGGAAAAAACCAATTCGGCTGCCAACATGGGGTGGGGCAATTATGCCTACCTGGTCAGTGTGGACAGCGCGTTCGAGCAGAAATTTGCCCCCTCCCAGTATTACCCCAGGGCTACCACCATCAAGCAGGAGACAATGCGCAGCAATGTCATCAAAATGGTGGGCGAAACAGTGTTCAAGGCCTATGAATCGAGGCCGGAAAGCTGGATTACCGAAATTCATACAGACGTCAACGGCTATGTGGATTACGCCGTGGTGTGCGGCCAGCGCATTACCGGCGGCAGGTTCTACGAGAACTGCTGGGGCATGTATGGCGCCAACCTCGTCAGCTGGAGCTATAACAGCGCAGACCGGTCTTGGGTTATTACCACCAACGGCAACGGCCATGGCGTGGGCATGAGCCAGTACGGCGCGGCGGGCTATATTGCGCAGTATGGCTGGAGCTATACGCAGGTGCTGCAGCACTACTTCCCGGGCGCCAGCGTTGTGTAAAAAACAAATTTTCTGAGATCGGAAGAGCACACGTCTGAACTCCAGTCACACAGTGATCTCGTATGCCGTCTTCTGCTTGAAAAAAAAAA
>UREN01000057.1 GCA_900546885.1 uncultured Oscillospiraceae bacterium | reverse complement strand
GCCGGGCATTTGCCCGGCGGGCGGGCCTAGCTGAGGCTGGGGAAAGGCCCTGCCCGGGCCAGGAAAGGAGAGCATTGCAACATGGGAACCAGAAAGATCCGCGTAGGCATTGACGTGGGCGGCACGCACACAAAAGCCGTTGCGCTGGACAATGATACTCACGAGATTATCGGGGAATCTGTTGTCATGACCACGCACGACCACGAGATGGGCGTTGCCGCGGGCGTGATAGAATGTTTTGAAAACTGCCTGACCAAGAACAACATCGACCCCGACGATGTTGTGTTCATTGCGCACAGCACCACGCAGGCCACCAACGCCCTGCTGGAAGGCGACGTGGCGAAAGTTGGCATCATCGGCATGGCAAACGGCGGCATTGAGGGCTGGCTGTCGAAGAAGCAGTCCAATATCCCGGATATTGACCTGGGCACAGGCCGTTTTATCCGCACCTGTCATACCTTTATCAAGCTGAAAGACGTGAACGAGCAGACGGTGGAGGCTGCCATCCAGAAGCTGCAGGCAGAGGGCGCGCAGGTTATTGTGGCCAGCAAGGCCTTTGGCGTGGACAGCATCAAGGAAGAGCTGCTTGTGCGCGACATTGCCGAAAAGCACGGCCTGCTGGTGAGCGTGGCCTCGGATATTTCCAAGCTGTACGGCCTTACGCGCCGCACGCGCACGGCGGCCATCAACGGCAGCATCCTGCCCAAAATGATGAACACGGCCACCTCTACCGAGCAAAGCGTGCGCCATGCGGGCATTGACGTGCCTTTGATGATTATGCGCGGCGACGGCGGCGTTATGGACATCAGCGAGATGAAAAAGCGCCCCGTGCTTACCATGCTCAGCGGCCCGGCCGCCAGCGTGATGGGCGCGCTGATGTATCTGCGCGCCTCGAACGGCATCTACTTTGAGGTGGGCGGCACCTCTACCAACATCGGCGTCATCAAAAACGGGCGCCCGGCCGTGGAATATTCCGTGGTGGGCGGGCACCGCACTTATATCAACTCGCTGGATGTGCGTGTGCTGGGCGTGGCCGGCGGCAGCATGGTGCGCGCGGCAGACGGCAAGCTGGTGGATGTGGGCCCGCGTTCGGCACACATTGGCGGCCTGAAATATGCCGTGTACACCCCGCTGGAAGAAATTGAAGCCCCCGAGCTGGAGTTTTTTGCCCCGAAGGAGGGCGACCCCTCCGACTATGTGCGCATCAAGCTTGCCAGCGGCAAGCGCGTCACCATCACCAACTCCTGCGCAGCCAACGTGTTGGGCCTGGTGAAAGAGAACGATTATTCCTACGGCATTGTGGAATCTGCCCGCAAGTGCATGCAGCCTCTGGCAGATTACCTTGGCGTAAGCGTGGAGGAGTGCGCGCGCCAGATTTTGCACAAGGCATTTGAAAAAATTGAGCCCGTCATTGACGAGCTGGTGGAAAAATACCGCATCGAGAAAGACCAAAGCACCCTGGTGGGCGTGGGCGGCGGCGCCTCGGCCCTGCTGCCGTATTCCGCCAACCAGATGAACATGAATTACAGCATTCCGAAATATGCCGAGGTCATCAGCTCCATCGGCGTGGCGCTGGCCATGATCCGCGACGTGGTAGAGCGCGTCATCCCCAACCCCACCACCGAGGATATCTCAAAAATTAAAAAGGAAGCGGCTGCCCTTGCCATTAAGAACGGCGCCGTGCCGGAAACTGTGGAAGTGCAGATTGAGATAGACCCGCAGACCTCCAAGGTGACGGCCATTGCCATGGGCTCGAACGAGGTGCAAACCACCAACCTGCTTTTGAACTGCGACGAGGAAGAGGCACGCAAACTTGCGGCCGGCTCTATCCGCGGGGCAAAGCTGGAAGAGGTGAAAACGCTGGCGCAGACGGACGCGTTTTATGTGTTTGGCTGCGAGATGAACGGCAAGCAGCAGGTGCGCCTTGTAGACCACCGCGGCTTTATTAAAGTGCAGGTGGGCGATGGCATTGCCACCATTTGCAAGGCGGCAGATTGGAAAGCCACCGTAGAGGGCATGTGGAAGCAGCAGCTGGCCTATAAGACGGATACTGTGCTGACGCCGGACGTGTTCCTGTGCGTGGGCGGCAAGGTGTTGGATTTCTCCAACACAGTCAGCCTGGAACAGCTGGAGATCATCATGGAAAGCGAATTCCTCGATATTGAGCCGGAGGAAGAAGTGCTGCTTGTGGTCTCCCGCACGGAGCTGAACTGATGCTGGCCGGCTGGGCCCGCGCGCTGCTGGAACTGGACGAGGCGGCGCTTGTGCGCATCGCCTTCCGGGACGAGCCGCTGCGCGGAAAGCTGACAGAGGCCATGAAACAAAGCTTGTACGAGGGCGCGCGCGCCGAGGGCGAGGCGCGCGCGGCCCTGCTGCAGGAAGACGGCGGTGCGCTTTCGCTGGACGAAGCGGCCGCCCGCTGGGGCGTACAGGTGCGGGACAGCCATGGCTCCGCTGCGGCGGGGCTGGGGCTGTTTGCCGTTTTTCACGAGCCGGACATCATTGAGATAGACGGGCAGAACGCCGCAGATACAGACGATGCCCTGCAAAAAGCGGGCGTCTATGAAACTTTGGGCGCCGTGCCCACGCGGAACATTCTGCTGGCACACGAGCTGTATCATTTTCTTGCGTTCCGTGACGGCGAGGGCTTTACGGCACAAAAGCACGTCACACTGTGGAAGCTGGGGCGCTTTGCCTATAAAAGCAGCGTGCCCGGCCTGCAGGAGATTGCGGCCATGGCATTTGCACAGAAGGCCACCGGCCTTGTGTGCAGCCCGTGGCTGTACAATGTGTTCATGCTGGCGCCGCACAACCCGCAGCGCGCGCTGGCTGTGTTTGAAAGCATGACAGGAAAGGCGGAATGACCATGACACTCATCTATGCGGCCGCGGTGGCGGGCGCGGCGCTGTTCTGCGCCAGCCTTGTGCTGCTGCAAAAGAAATCGGCCCCGCCGCAGGCGGGCGCGCTGGCCGTGCTGCGGGAGGCGCCGGTGACGGTGATATTCGCGCCGTTCCTTCTGGCAGTGGCAATTCTTCTGGTGGTGGCCAGGCAGATGGATGTTTCCGTGGGCGGCGCAGGGGAAAGCGCCGTGTGGATGACAGCGGCGCTGGTGCTTTTGTGTGCGGCAGGCAGCGGGTACATTCTGCTGTTCACCTATGTGCGCCGCGCGGTAGCCTACCCCGACAGGCTGGAGCTGCAAAGCGCGCTGGGCAGAACGCGCAGCGTGCGCTGGCAGGATATTATAGAGGTGAAAACCGCTGTCACCTCCAAACGCGTCACGCTGCGCACGGCAAAGGAGACGGTGAGCGTGAACGGAGACCCCAGGCATTACCGTGCCTTTGTGCAGCAGCTGTACAACCATGTGCCTGCCCATGTGGGCAGCGACACGCTGGGCCAGCTTTTGCAAAGGCTGAACTGAAAGCCGTGCCCAAAGCGGCGGATCATGGAAAGAGGTGGCACAAATGACGCTGCAGCTGGCGCTGGACGGCGCAGAAAAAGGGCGCACACTGGCCGAGGCCATGGCCCTTGCGCGTGCGGCGCGGGAATATACGGACGTCATAGAGGTGGGCACCAGCTTTGTGCTGCGCGACGGGCTTGCGGCGGTGGAGCAGTTCGCGCGCGCCGGCTTTGGCGTGCCCATTCTTGCTGATGTAAAAATAATGGATTGCGGCGCCGGCCTGTGCGCCATGGCGTGTGAGGCCGGGGCGGATATTGTGACGGTGATGGCCTTTGCGTCCGATAAAACCATCGAGGGCGTGGCGCGCGAGGCGCATGCACGCGGGCGCCGCGTGATGGCGGACCTGCTTGGCGCGCAAGATGCCGCCGCGGCCGCACAGCGTGTGCGCGCGCTGGGGGCAGACATCGCCTGTTTGCATGTGGCGGTGGACGCCCAGCAGGGCCAAAGCGGCCCCGCGGCCGCACAGGTGGCGGCGGTAAGTGCGGCCTGCAGCGGCATGCCGCTTGCCGTGGCGGGAGGCATTCGCGAAAGCACGGCCCGCGCGCTTTGTGCGGCGGGCGCTGAATGGCTGATTGTGGGCGGCGCCGTGTGCAACGCGCCGGACGCCCGCGCGGCCGCGGCCGCCATCCGCATGGCCATGCAGGGAAAGGGGCTTTGAAGATGGACAGCCTGATGAACACGATGCTGCAGCAGCTTGCCGGCACAGTGGGCGGCGCCCGGCCGGAACAGCTGGCCCAGGTGGCCCGGCTGATGCAGGAACAAAAACAAATTTGCATAACGGGGGCAGGCCGCACAGGCCTTGTGATGCGCATGCTGGCCATGCGCCTGGCCCAGATGGGCCTGCCCGTGCAAGTGGCGGGCGATGTCACCTGTGGCCCGGTGGGCGAGGGCAGCGTGCTGGTGGCCGGTTCGGGCTCTGGTGAAACAGAGGGCCTGGTGCGCCAGGCGCAAAAGGCAAAGCGGGCGGGCGCAAAGCTGGCGGTGCTTACCACCGCGCCCGAAAGCACGCTGGCGGCTATGGCAGACGCCGTGGCCGTGGTGCCGGCGCCCACCAAAGAGCGGGCAGGCGGTTCGGTGCTGCCCATGGGCAGCCTGTTTGATGAAGGGCTTTTGCTGGCCTGCGACTGGCTGGTGGCGCACCTGATGGAACAGTGCGGCATCACCGAGGCCGGGATGAAAGCGCGCCACGCAAATTTGGAATAGCCCCGTGCAGCGCCCTGCGCGCCGCGCGCCCGGCGCTTTGCATGCAAAAAAGCCGCTGCGGGGCGTTGCCTCACAGCGGCTGAAATGTATGGGGTCAGATGGTGCCGTATTTGGCATATGCGCCGCGCACGCCAAGGCCCTCGGCCATATCCTTGCTCATATTGTCCTCACGGGCGGCCATTTCTTCCGCCTTTGTAAGCACTTCCATGATGTGAGCCTTGGGCACAGCCAGCACACCGTCAATATCTGCCATCATGAAATCGCCCGGTTCAATGGTTACATGGCCAATTTGAATGGGCTGCTGATAGCTGGTGATTTTCCAGCGGCCCAGCGAACTGCCGCAGTGGAAGAAGCGCACGAACACGGGAAAGCCCTGTTCCAGAATATCGTTGCAGTCGCGGCAGCCGCCATCGATGATGGCGCCGCAGCCGCCCGCCTGACGGGTGGAACGCGTCATAATACCGCCCCAGTGGGCACAGCCGTCCGTCATGTTTGTCTGCCACACAGGAATATCGTACGGCTTGATGCTCTCCAGCATAGAAAAGCGGATGTCGTTATCGTTGCAGTTGATATCGGTCACTTCTTCGCCGCAGCCGGTGAACGCCGGGCCGGCAATGACCATATCGGGTTTCAGCGGGCGCAGATATTGCGGCAGCAGCCTGTCGCGCATGCCAAGCTTATCCATCGCGTCGGCCACAATGCCGGTGTACAGTTTTTTGAAGCGGGCCACCAGTTCTTCTACCGGCGGCATTTCCATGTTTGCCATGATGCAAAACCCTCCTTGTTTCTAAGTGGGCGCCGCGTGCCGCGCGCCCTGTTTACAGCTTTATCTTACCGCGGCCCGGGCAGGCGTTCAATTTCCGGCCTGCATAAATTTTTAAACCTGGAACAGGGCAACATACACAAGAACCGCGCAAAAAAGTTTCATCTATGAAAACGCTTTCGGCAAGCGCATTTTTTGTTTTGTTTTTCAGCCGGGTTTCAACCAAAAAGTTTTATATTTGGCACGGCGCCTGCGCCGCAATTGGCACTTGCCCACCCGGGCAAATGCGCGCAGGGCGCCCCGGCCGCCATGGCCGGGGAAAGGAGGATGCAGCAGATGGAGCATGATGCACAGTATGCGCCGGTGCCCGCGCTGGCGCGGGCCACCCTGGTGCTGAAAGCCGTGTTTGAAAGCGGCGGCCTGCCCGCGAAAGAGCTTGCACACCGCTGCCCATGCCCGAAAACCACTTTTTACCGCCTGTTGGCGGAACTTGTGCACAGCGGCTATTTGTGCGAAGATGAGCAGACAAAGCTGTACACCCCCGGCCCTCTGTTTGAACAGGGCTTTGTGAACCGGGAAGAGCAGCAGGCGCGCCTGAAAGAGTTTGCGGGCCCCGTGCTGGAACAGCTTGCCCTGCAAAGCGGGCAGACGGTGAAACTGAACATCGCCTGCGGCCGCGCGTGCTGCGTGGCGGCATTGGCCCTGGGCCCGCAGAAAATTCGCATTACAGTGGACGAAGGCACGCGCTACCCTTTGCACACGGGTGCGGCAGGCAAACTGCTGCTGGCCTATCAGGGCCAGGCGGCTATCCACAATTATTTCAAAATACCGCCCGAGCCCTATACGCCCCTCACGGTTACGGACGAAGCGCGGTTTCAAAACATTGCGCGGGATATCCGCAGCCAGGGCTATGCCTTTGACGCGGGCGAGTTTATCCCGCAGGTGGGGGCCGTGGCCTGCCCGGTGCGCGGGGCAGGCGGCCGGGTGACGGCCGCCGTCAGCATTGCCTACCCGCAGGCCATTTTTCGCAGCGAGCGCCTGCCGGGGCTGGTTGCCCTTCTGCGCAATGCCACCGAAGGGCTGTCTGCCCATATGGCGCAAAAGAATACATCTTTCTAAACTTTTAGTTCAATAAAAGTGCCCCGCTCCAGGTTTTTAGGCCCGGAACGGGGCGTTTTTCAGGTTACACAGGCCAGCACGCTGTGGGCAATGGCGTCGCCCGCAGCCCACATGGATGTCTCATCTGTCACGGTTTCAAATTCCGCCGGGTTCGGCATAAAGCCCGTCTCCAGCAGAACGGCAGGGCACAGGGTGTTGCGGGTGACATAGTAATACCCCCACATGGCCCCGCGGGAGGGCCGCCGGGTGGCTGCCGTCACCTGGGCAACCAGCGTTTCGGCCAGCGCTTTGCCGGAATCGTAGAAATAATAGCACTCGGTTCCGCTGGATTGGTTGGCATCGTTGTTCAGCAGCACAGAATTGTGGTGCACGGCAATGAAAAAATCGGGCCGAAGCTCGGTGATTTTGGCGTTGCGCTGCTCCAGAGAGAGAAAGGTGTCATCTGTGCGAATCATTTCCACCGTGGCGCCCAGCTGTTCCAGCCGGTATTGGGCCGCCTTGGCCACGGCAAGGTTTGCATCCTTTTCCAGCGGGGCGTTTTGGCCGCCCGCACCCATGGCGCCGGTGTCTGTGTCGCCGTGGCCGGCGTCCAGCAGAACCTTCACGCCTGCCAGCGGCTTGTTCGGCTCTGTGCTTCTGGTGGGGGCCGCTTTCAGCACTACCTGCACCGTGTTGCCCTCGTACGAAATCACATGCCCCCAAAGCGGCGCGTCGAAATGCAGCACAAGCTCTGTGCCGCCCTCGAAGGGTTTCACCTCGCACCGGCGCACCAGGGAAGAGCCGCTGACGGCAAAATCTGCCGCAAATTCTGCGCCGTAAAAGCGCAGGCTGAGCGTGTTTTCAATTTGGTTTGTATAGGCCAGCGGTGTGCCGCTGCCGCTGAACTGCAAAAGTTCGTCGCGCCCGCTGCACACGGCCTGCGCGCCGGTAAAGCTGGCGGTGCCGCCCTCTACCTCCTGCACGTTGTAGGCCAGCACCCAGTCCCCGCTGGTGAGCTGGTAGGCCCAGGTGGTCTTTCCGTTGCGCACGGTTTCAGCGCATGCCGCCACCTGTGCAATGGCGCCGCGGCGCGCCGTTTCACTGATGTTGCCGTCGCCGGAGGGGTCGTACAAAAGGCTGGTAATCAGGCCGGTGGTTTGCACAAAGGTGCCCTCGGGCACGCTGGCCGTGCTGTCGTGCGGCGGCTTGCCGCCGGTGCCGCCGCCCTGCCCTGTTTTGGGCGCCGGGCCTGTGATGTGCCAGGTGAGCGAGGCGGCGCCGTTGGCAAAGACCAGCTCGTTTTCGCCCTCATCCAGCGTCACCAGCACGCCAAACAACCCTTTTGTACCATAGCGGGGCACTTCTTCCCCATTTAAAGTGAGGGGCTGTGCCGGGTCTGACGTGCCCATCACAAAGCACGTTTTCGTGTCAATGGAAGCGCCGTCGTTCGGGTAGGTCACGCCCAAAGAGGCGGGTGGGGTGTAGCCCAGCAGCGTGGGCGGGGTGCGCCCGTCCATGGCGCTGAGCAGCACAGCGGCATCACCCGGCGCAGCAGAAACGGCCGCCTGGGTGAACACCGCGCCGCCGAAATCTGCCGAGGTGGTCAACAGGAAAAACTCGCCTGCCTGGGCCACGCTCTCTGGTGTGACGGCAGCCAGGGTGCCCTGCGGGGTGGAATAGATGCTGAATGGCCCCTGCGCCCCGTTTGCGGCCATGGGCACGGCGATGCCCGCTGTGGCATAGCGCTGACGGATATCGGCCAGGACGGTGTCGCGGTATGTGGCATTTTCGGCATTTGCCTGCTGTGCCACGGCATATACGGCCAGCCCCTTTTGCGCCGCGGCCTCACACAGGGTGTGCAAAGCATCCAGCTTGTGGAAGAATGTGTCGCCGTCAGAAAGCGCGGTGCCCCGCTTTGCATGCTTGGTCTCAAACACCACGCCCCCGGGCCCGTCAATGGAAAAGAACAATGCGTTCATGCCAAGGGCCGCGGCCTCATCCGCCGTGTCTGCAGCCCACTGCGAAAGGCTGTCCCTTGTATAGGGCCCGGCGCCCAACTGCACGGCATAGCCCTTCACCTGGCCCTCCGGCGCCTTGGCGCTGGCAAGGCCGGCGTTTCGGGCGCGGGGGGCAAACAGCCACAGGGCCCCGCCGCCCAACGCCAGCAGCACCAGCCCGATGGCAATGCCTGTCAGGATAGCGGGCCCGCGCGAAGTGCGCCCCCTGCGTTTTCTGTATGCGGCCAAAACTGCCGCCTCCTTCCTTCCGCAGCCGCGGCAGGCAACTGGCCGCAGCCGGGTTATTCTGTTTGCCCGCCAAAGCGCCCAGACAAATCCTGGGCTTTCAGCACGGGCGCCTGCTTCTTAAAGCCGCTTTGCCTGCGGCCCGCGATGGCATTTTTTATAATGCTTATTATACCATATCGGAGTAACAAAACTGTTTCTAAAAAGGGGCTTTTATGGTAACACCTTGCTTTCATCCGGCAGAAGGTGCCCTGCCTGGCGCACCAAACGGGCAACTGATACCACAACCTGTGTGGAATGTGGTATAATAAATTTCACCCCACGCAAATGCGGGCGAACATGCGGCACATCCCCGGGAAAGGCGGGTGCGCCGCATTGGGCGTGGCAAAATTACACCCAAAAGGAGCATATCATGACATTCACCGTGCCGGACAAAGGCTTTACCCACGCAGGGCGCTTCCATGCGGACGATGTGTTCGCGGCTGCGCTGCTGCGCCTGTGCAACCCCAACATCCGCATCCAGCGGGGCTTTTCTGTGCCGGAGGGCTATGACGGCATTGTGTTCGACATTGGCGACGGCCCGTTTGACCATCATGGAAAAGATACCCCTGTGCGTGAGTGCGGGGTGAAATATGCGGCCTTTGGCCTGCTTTGGCGCAAGCTGGGCCCTGCCCTTGTGGGCGAAAAAGAGGCCAAACGCTTTGACGACGGCTTTGTAAAGCCACTGGATGAAGACGACAACACGGGCTGCGGCAACCAGCTTGCCAACCTGATTGCCGCCTATAACCCCCGGTGGGATGAAGAAAAAGACGAAGACGCCTGTTTTGAAGAGGCGGTGGCTGTGGCGCAGGACCTTCTGAGCCATAAGCTGGAGAGTATCCGCGCCATCACACGGGCCGAGGCCGAGGTGCGCGGTGCGCTGGCAAAGGCAAAGGGCGGCATTGTGGAATTGAAGCGCTTTGCCCCCTGGAAGCAGTACCTCATCCCCAGCCGCGCAAAGTTTGTGGTGTACCCGTCCCAGCGCGGCGGCTACTGTGCACAGGGGGTGCCCCAGCGCTTTGGCACCCAGGCGCTGCGTGTGCCCTTTCCGGCCGAGTGGGCTGGCGCGCCAGAGGCAGACCTGCCCGGCATTTCCGGCATTGAAACCCTGAAATTTTGCCATGCCGGGCGCTTTCTCATCACAACAGGCACCCGGCAAGACGCCATTGCCGCGTGCCGCCTGGCGATGGAGCTTGCACAGGAATAGCGCAGCGGCGCCCCATGCGCCGCAAAACCGGCGCGGCGGGCGCATGGCCGCTGCCCTGCTTGGGGAAAGGAGGCGCCGCCATGGCGCACACGGCTTACCTGCTGGCATGTGCCGGTATGAATTTCTATGCGGGCTATACGCCGGACATCACCCGGCGCGTGCTTTTGCATGAAACCGGGCGCGGCGCCAAGTATACCCGTGCGCACCGGCCGGTGCGCCTTGTGTACACAGAGGAATATGCCACCAAAAGCGAGGCCATGCGCCGTGAGGCGGCGCTGAAGCGCCTGACCCATGCGCAGAAGGCTGCCCTTGCGGCCCCTGCCCTGGCGGCCTGGGAATATCTGGCGCAAAGGCCCGCCTGTGTGGATATGCAAGAGGCCCTGCGCTGGGGCAAAGCGGGCGTTGTGGCCGCAGAAAAAAGCGGCGTGCTGCTGCGCGTGCAGGGGGGCGGCCTTTTGCTGGCCGCGGGCACACGGGCCGCGGCGGCCCGCCTTTTGCACAGGGCCGGGCCGCCGGCGCCGGGCGCCATGCTGGGGGTGCATGGGCGGGCTGCCGCCCTGGCCGCAGCAGAGATGATGGGCCAGCCGCTGCCGCCCGCATGCACGCAGGCAGTTTATTGGGGCGCCCAGCCGCCGTTCTGGCAGGCAAAGGGGGTGCGCTTTGCAGCGCTGGGCCCCGAATGGGCAGAACTTGTTTGTGCGCACAATGCCCTGCTTTCCCGCGACGAAATGGCTGCGCGCCTTGCGGCGGGGGTTTTCACAGGGGCCTTTCTGCCGGGCCCGCAGGGCCGGCAGCTGGCGGGGTTCATTGGCCAGCACCCCGGTGGAAGCATGGGTATGCTGGCGGTTTTGCCGCAGTTCCGCCGCATGGGGCTGGGCGCCGCGCTGGAAGCGCACGCCATTGCGCGGCTGCTGCGGCAGGGGCGCGTGCCGTTCTGCTATATCTCTGCAGGCAACCGCGCCTCGCTTGCTTTGCAGAAAAAGCTGGGCCTTTGCCTTCGGCGCGATCTGTACTGGCTGGGCGGGGCGTAATGCCCGTGCCGTGGGGCCGCCTTGCCGGAAGGCAGAAAAGATGGTATACTTTTACAAAAGGAGAAAGATGCAAGGGGGCGGCGGCACAGTTTGCGGCCGGATGGCCTGCCAGCCGCGGCGCTGCGCCTTTGCCGCAGCGCAAAATGGCTGCAGCCCCTGGATAGGCATCTGGGCGCGGCATGCCAAAGGCATGCCGGTGCGCTCTGCAAGAAAGAGGAAATTTGAAATGGACGCACGCGAGGAACTGTGCCAGAAGCTGATGGACATTGTGGACATCGGCTATGACCTGATGGCAGAATACGATTCGTTGCCGCACCAATACGGCGAGGTAACGATGTACCAGGCAGAATCGAAAGTAATTCAGTATATTGGGCGGCATAAATCGGCAACCATCACCGAAATAGCGGCAAGCAATGGCAAAACGCCCAGCGCCTACAGCCAAATTATTCGCAAGCTTAAGCAAAAGGGCTGGGTAGAGCAGGTGCGCAACCAGCACAACAACCGCGAATACAACCTGTTCCTTACAGAGGCGGGCTGGCGGGTGTTCAACGACCACCACAAGTTCGAGCAGGCCTGCTATGCGCGCACATTTCAGAAGCTGGAGATATTCACCGATGAAGAGCTGGAGCTGTACTGCCGCGTGCAGCAGCGCCTGAACGAGGCGTTCCGGCTGGATGTAGAGGACAGCTAT
>UREN01000056.1 GCA_900546885.1 uncultured Oscillospiraceae bacterium | reverse complement strand
TAACTCAACTATAACCGATGAGGCCTTATCCTTCATCCTTTTTCTTCCTCTGTCCAAGATCTATTGTAGTCCTACACACGAGCAGGGCAAAACAGCCCGGCAAAAATTGTATTGCACGCCGAAATATGCTATACTATATTAGTTTATGCGGCCTGTGCGGCCAGAGGAGGGCAAAAGACATGCGCATCCTTGGGATAGACCCGGGCTATGCCATTGTGGGCTTTGGCGCGCTGGATTATGTGCGCGGCGCGTTCTGCCCTGTGCAGTACGGCGCTATCACCACGCAGGCGCACACGCTTTTTGAGCAGCGGCTGGAGGAAATTTATTTTGATATGACCCAGCTTCTGCAAAACCTGAAGCCGGATGCCATCGCCATGGAACAGCTGTATTTTCAGCACAACCAGACAACGGCCATGGCCGTGGCGCAGGCGCGCGGCGTGCTGCTGTTATGTGCGCAGCTTGCACACGTGCCGGTGTTCGAATACACACCCATGCAGGTGAAGCAAAGCGTTACAGGCTATGGCAAGGCCACCAAAAAGCAGGTGCAGGAAATGACGCGCACGCTGCTGCGCATGCAGGCCGTGCCAAAACCCGATGACGCAGCCGACGCGCTGGCGCTGGCCATTTGCCATGGCTACAGCGCACATTCGCGCCAGTATGGCCTTACCCGCACGCGCCGCCAGCAGCTTGGGTACGATTAAGCGCGCCGGCCCCGGCGCCGCAGCGGGGAAATACAGCAAAAAGACAAAACGGAGGCAGGCATGATTTACAGTTTGCATGGCACCCTGGTGGAAAAAACAGCCGACATGGCGGTGGTGGAATGCGCAGGCGTGGGCTATTGCGTCTCCATTCCGTCTTCTACGGCAGGTGCGCTGCCCGCAGTGGGGCAGACGTGCACCCTTTACACCTATATGAACGTGACGGAAAACGATGTCTCGCTATTCGGGTTTGCCGATAAGGAAAGCCAGGCCATGTTCCGCCTGCTGACGGCGGTGAGCGGCGTGGGCCCCAAGGCCGGGCTTGCCATTTTAAGTGTGCTGAGCCCGGCGCGCGTGGTGCTTGCGGTGCAAGGGGGGGACCACAAAGCCTTCACCGCCGCCAATGGCGTGGGGCCGAAGCTGGGCCAGCGCATTGTGCTGGAATTGAAAGATAAAGTGGGCAAGGGCTTTGCGGGCAGCCTTTCGGCGGCCGACTTTGCAGCCCCGGCCGCGCCCGCAGGCGCGGCGGCGCAGGCGCAGGCTGCACTGGTGGGGCTTGGCTACACGGCGTCCGAGGCCGCCGCCGCCCTGGCAGGGGTAGACCCGGCCCTGCCTGTTCAGGAAATGATACGCCTTGCTTTGCAGGGCATTGGCAGAAGGAGGTAAGCCATGGCGCTGGAAACTGTGGATGTGGGCGCTTCCGCGCGCCTTGTAAGCCCGGAGCCCCGCGAGGAAGATTTTGACGCCGAGGCCACCCTGCGCCCCAAAACGCTGGAGGAATATATTGGGCAGGACAAAGCCAAAGAGAACCTGCGCGTATACCTGAAAGCGGCAAAGCTGCGCGGTGAGCCGCTGGACCATCTGCTTTTATACGGCCCGCCGGGCCTTGGCAAAACCACGCTGGCCTGCATTGTGGCGCACGAGATGGGCGTGCAGATTCGCATCACCTCGGGCCCGGCCATTGAAAAACCGGGCGATTTGGCCGCGCTGCTGACGAATTTGCAGGAGGGCGACGTGCTGTTCATCGACGAGATCCACCGCCTTTCCCGCCAGGTGGAAGAGGTGCTGTACCCGGCCCTGGAAGATTACGCGCTGGACATCATGATAGGCAAGGGCCCCTCGGCGCAAAGCATCCGCATCAACCTGCCGCGCTTTACGCTGGTTGGGGCGACAACGCGCGCAGGGCAAATTACCAGCCCCCTGCGCGACCGCTTTGGCGTGCTTTTGAAGCTGGAGCTTTACACCCCGGACGAACTGGCGAAAATTGTCACCCGCTCGGCCGGCATTTTGGGCGTGCCCTGCACGCCGGACGGCGCGCTGGAGATGGCCCGCCGCAGCCGCGGCACGCCGCGTGTGGCAAACCGCCTTTTGAAGCGCGTGCGCGATTTTGCGCAGGTGATGGGCAACGGCGTCATTGACGGGCAGACGGCCAAGGGCGCTTTGCGGCGCATGGACATCGACGAAATTGGCCTGGACGAGATGGACCGCGGGCTTTTGCGCGCCATCATCGAGATGTACGGCGGCGGCCCCGTGGGGCTGGAGACCATTGCCGCCGCGCTGGGCGAAGAGGCCGTGACGCTGGAGGATGTGTGCGAGCCGTACCTGATGCAGCTGGGCTTTTTGACGCGCACGCCGCGCGGGCGCTGCGTGACCAAATACGCCTACGAGCACCTTGGCCTGCGCGCGCCGGGCGAAAGCGGCCAGCAGGCCCTGGAGGGCTTTTAAGCGCTGCCGTGCACGGGGCTGTATAGAAATGTTCATATTTTCTGCGTTATAATATTCTGAAAACGATACGGAGGGGTTAAGCTTTGCGCGCAGCAACACAGTGGAAGGACTATGAGCTGATAGACGCCACGGCTGGCAACCGGCTGGAGCGCTGGGGCCAGACGCTGCTGGTGCGGCCAGACCCTCAGGTGCTTTGGAAGACACCGCCGCGCAGCGGCCTGTGGGAAAAGGCAAACGCCGTGTATCACCGCGCTGCCACCGGCGGCGGCAAATGGGAATACCGCCGCAAAATGCCCGAAAAGTGGACAATTGGCTGCGAGGGGCTGCGCCTCATTGTGTCGCCCACGGGCTTTAAGCACACGGGCGTATTTCCCGAGCAGGCGGTGAACTGGGCGCGCTACCGCGAGCTGATTGCCGCGGCCGGGCGCGAGGTGAGCGTGCTGAACCTGTTTGGCTATACGGGCGGCGCCACGCTGGCGTGCGCGGCCGCCGGCGCCCGGGTGTGCCATGTGGATGCCAGCCGGGGCATGGTGGCCTGGGCGCGCGACAATGCCGCCGAAAGCGGCCTTGCCGGGCGGCCCATCCGCTGGATTGTGGATGACTGCGCCAAGTTTGTGGCCAGGGAGCAGCGCCGCGGCACAAAGTATGACGCCATTATTATGGACCCTCCCAGCTACGGCCGCGGGCCGGGGGGCGAGGTGTGGAAGCTGGAGGACGCCATTGACGGGTTTATTGAGGCCTGCGCCGGCGTGCTGAGCGAAAACCCCCTGTTTGTGGCGGTGAACAGCTATACCACGGGCCTTGCGCCCAGTGTGATGGAGTATATGCTGCGTGAGAGGGTGGCCCGGCGTTTCGGCGGGCGCACCGAGTGCGACGAGATAGGCCTGCCGGTGACGGCCACCGGCGGCGTGGTGCCCTGCGGGGCCACGGCCTGGTGGCTTGCACAGTAGCGGCCGGGCCCAAAAACGGGAATTTGACAGCGCGGCTTTGCGCCGTGCGGGATGGGAAGTATTTGCATGCAGGATACACAGCCGATGCTTTCGGTGCAGAACGTGACGTTCCGTTATGACGAGGGCGCAAAGCCCGCGCTGGACGGAATTACACTGGACGTTCAAAAAGGAGAATATGTAGCCATTTTGGGGGCGAACGGGTGCGGGAAAAGCACCCTGGCCAAGCATTTTAATGCCATTTTGCTGCCCGAAAGCGGCCGCGTGCTGGTAGAGGGCATGCCCACATCCGACGAAAAAAACCTTCTGGCCCTGCGCCAGAAGGTGGGTATGGTGTTCCAGAACCCGGATAACCAGATTGTGGCCACCGTGGTGGAAGAGGATGTAGCCTTTGCCGCAGAAAACCTGGGGGTAGAGCCGCACGAGATGCGCCGCCGGGTGGACGAGGCCATGCAGCTTGCAGGCATCTACGCCTATAAAGACAAGGCGCCGCACAAGCTTTCGGGCGGCCAAAAGCAGCGCGTGGCCATTGCGGGCGTGCTTGCCATGCAGCCGGATTGCCTTGTTTTGGACGAGGCCACCGCCATGCTGGACCCCATTGGCCGCCAGCAGGTGCTGCGCACGGTGCACCGCCTGAACCGCGAAAAGGGCATTACGGTGGTGCAAATTACCCACTATATGGAAGAGGCCGCCATGGCGGGGCGCGTGGTGGTGATGAGCGCCGGGCATGTGGTGATGGACGGCCCCCCGCACGAGGTGTTTGCGCGGGCAGACGAGCTGCACGCCCTTCATTTAGACGTGCCGCAGCCGGCCGAACTGTGCCAGCTTCTTTCGCACCAGGGCCTGCCTGTGCCGCCGGGCATCATTGGCGTGGACGAATGCGCGGCAGCCCTGTACCGTATGCTGACCGGAAAGGAGGCGCCTGCGCATGCCTGACATTGTTCGTGTGGAACATCTCAGCTATATCTACGGCCAGGGAATGCCCGACGCCACCGTGGCGCTGGACGATATCAGCTTTTCCATTGAAGAGGGAAGCTTTGTGGGCGTCATTGGCTCTACCGGCTGCGGCAAAAGCACCCTCATCGGCCATTTTAACGGCATCAACCGGCCCACACAGGGCAAGGTGTATATTGACGGTGAGGACATTTGGCAAGACCCCAAGGACATCCGCCGCTTCCGCTTTCTGGTGGGGCTTGTGTTTCAGTACCCGGAATATCAGCTGTTTGAAGAGACGGTGTACAAAGACATCGCCTTTGGCCCCTTGAATATGGGCCTTTCGGAAGAGGAAGTGAACCGGCGCGTGCTGCGCGCGGCAAAGTTTTGTGGGCTGGGGGCCGCCATGCTGTCCCAAAGCCCGTTCGAGCTTTCCGGCGGGCAAAAGCGCCGTGCCGCCATTGCGGGCGTGCTGGCCATGGAGCCAAAGCTGCTGGTGCTGGACGAGCCCGCCGCCGGGCTGGACCCGGAGGGCCGCGACACCATTTTAAGCCAGGTGAAGCAGTTCCATCAAGAGACGGGCACCACGGTGGTGCTGGTGAGCCACTCGATGGAGGATATTGCCAAATACGCCGACAAAGTGCTGGTGCTGGACGCGGGGCACGTTGCCATGTATGACACCACCAGCGCGGTGTTCGCCCGCGCGGACGAGCTTTTGCAGCTGGGCCTTTCGGTGCCAGAGGTGACCAAGGTGTTTCTGCGCCTGCGCGAATGGGGGCTGGACGTTCCGGCGGACGTTTACACAGTGCCCTATGCCGCAAACATTCTGCGCGGCATGCTGGAAAAGGGGGCGGGCACATGCTGAGAGACATCACCATTGGCCAGCATTTCCCGGGCACGTCCCCGCTGCACCATATGGACCCGCGCGCAAAAATTGTGCTGAGCATCGCATATATCGTGGTGCTGTTCATGGGTTCAAACGCGCTGGGGCTGGGGCTTTCGGTGGCGTTTTTGCTGTTTTTGTACGGCGTGGCGCGCATTCCGCTGAAGCTGGTGGCCAAAAGCCTGAAGCCCATCATCCCCATCATCATTTTTACGGCCATTTTGAACGTGTGCTTCATGCCCGGTGTGGGCCAGCCGCTGGTGCACTGGGGCTTTTTGAAAATTTACCGCGAGGGTGTTACCTATGCGGTGATGATTGTGGTGCGCATTGTGTGCCTCATTGCGGGCACCAGCCTGCTCACCTACACCACCAGCCCCATTGTGCTGACAGACGCCATCGAGCGCCTTTTGCGCCCGCTGGCAAAGCTGCACCTGCCGGTGCACGAGCTGGCCATGATGATGACCATTGCCCTGCGCTTCATTCCGCTGCTGATTGAAGAGACAGAGAAGATTATGAACGCGCAGAAGGCGCGCGGCGCGCTGCTGGATTCCGGCACGCTTACCCAGCGCGTAAAGGCGCTGGTGCCGGTGCTGATTCCGCTGTTTATCTCGGCTTTCCGCCGGGCGGACGAGCTGGCCACCGCCATGGAGTGCCGCTGTTATCACGGCGGCGAGGGGCGCACGCGGTTGAAAACGCTGCGCCTGACGGCGAAGGATTGGCTGCTTAGCGCCGTGTGCGTGGCCGTGCTGTGCTGCATTGCATGCAGCGGTGCGCTGTGGGCACGGTTCTGGGGCTGACGCAAACGGGAAGGAGGCCATGGCATGCAGATGCTGCTGACCCTGCGCTTTGACGGCACGGCTTACCACGGCTTTCAGGTGCAGAAAAATGCGCTGAGCGTGTGCGAGGTTTTGCAAAATGGCATGCAGGCGCTGTACGGCACGCGCCCGCCGGTGAAGGGGTGTTCGCGCACGGACGCTGGTGTGCACGCGCTGGAATATTGTGTCAGCTATGCGCCGCCAAAGCCCATTCCGCCGGCCAAGCTGCCGCTTTCTTTAAACCGCTTTCTGCCGGATGATATTCGCGTGCTGGCTGCGCGCGAGGTGCCGGACGATTTTCACGCGCGCTACAGCGCGCAAAGCAAAGAGTACCTTTACCGCATCTGGAACAGCCCGGTGGATGACCCGTTCGAGGCAAAATACCACTGGCGCATCTCGCAGCCGCTGAACGAGGCAGCCATGGCCCGGGCCGCGGCATATGCCGTGGGCACGCATGATTTTGCCGCTTTCATGAGCGCGGGCAGTAAAATAACCGACACCGTGCGCACTGTTCACTTTTTTCATGTGCGGCGCGAGGGCAAAGCCATTGTGCTGCATATCTGTGCGGATGGGTACTTATATAATATGGTGCGCATTTTGACGGGCACTTTGGTAGAGGCCGGGGCCGGGCGCATGCCGCCCGAGGGGCTGCGCACGGCGCTGCAAAGCGGGCAGCGCGCACTGGCGGGCGACACCGCCCCTGCAAAGGGCCTGTTTTTATACCGCGTGAACTACGGCGGCTGACGCCGCACAACACCGGCCGCCCTGCGGCCGCAGAAAGGAGGCGTGCGCATGCCGCCTGTAGAGGGGGGGCCTTTTGGCCCAACGCAGCAACCCCCATACCGCCCGCAGGGCGCGCCGCGCCGCGGCGCAAAGCGCCAGCGCGTGCAAAGCGACATGCCGCGCCTTGCGCAGATACGCCACAAAAAACGCATGCGCCGCCTGCGCTGGCTGTGTGCATGTGTGGTGTTTCTGGCCGCAGTGCTGGCCTATTTCACCGGGCTGTACGGCGCCTCGGCCAGCGTGCTGGGCGATAAGTTTGACACGCTGCGCGCACTGTTCAGCGAAGGGCAGGAATTTCCCTTCACCGTGCGCGCACAGGGCCTGCAGAACGCACAGCCGCTGGGCGGCGGGTTTGTCATGCTGACAGACAACGAGCTTTCCATCTATGCCGCAAACGGCGCCCTGCTGCGCACCGTGCCGCACGCCTATGCGCGCCCGGCCATGGCGGCGGGCAACACGCGCCTGTGCCTGTATCACCGCGGCGGCACCAGCCTTACGGTGGAAAGCCGCAGCCGCACTCTGTGGGAATATTCGGCGCAAAACGCCATCGAGCTGTGCGCCATGAGCCCCGGCGGCACGCTGGCCATTGCTCAGCGCGGGCAGGTGAGCGTGTATACGCCCCTGTTCGAAGAAATTTTTACCTTTTACACCTCCGAGCACGTCACGGCCATGGCGTTTGCCAAAGATAACAGGCATTTTGCCGTGGGCTGCCCCGGCAGCGAGAACGGCGCGCTTTCGGGAAAGGTATACCTGTTTACCACCGACCCCAATGCGGCGGAGGAGGCCGATGCCGTGCTGGAAAACCCGGACGGCATGCCGCTGAAGATTTTCTACCCTTCGGCCAGCCGCGTGGTGGTGGTGTATGATAATTACATGGCCCTGTACGATGTGCAGACAGGCAGCGAGCTGGCGCGCTTCGATTACGGCGGCCTGCCGGTGCAAAGCGCCTCTATGGGCACCGGCGGCAACCTTGTGCTGCTGTTTGGCGACGGCGAGCACTCGGCGCAGACGCGCGTGGTGCTGTTCGACAGCGAGCTGAACGTCACCGGCCAGGCGTCTGTGGGGGCACGCACGTTCAGCGTTACGGCGGGCCGCCAGGAGGCCTATGTGCTGGCCGCGGGCGGCGTGTACTGCTATGGGCCGGATGGCACACTGTGGGGCACGCAGCAGACGGAAAGCCGCCCCCTTGCCGTGGTGGCTGCCCAAAAAACGGTGCTGCTCTCCGCCTCCAGCGCAAGCGAGCTGCAATTCTCTGCCCCGCAGGAAAACGCGGCGGCAGGCGCGGGCAGCACTGCGCCGGCATCCGGCACGGCCAGCGCAAGCGGCTGAGCGGCCCGGCGCACTTGTCACAAGCTTTGGAAAGGAAACGAATATTATGGATTTTTCACCAGCTATCCTTCTTGATATTGCCCTGGTGGGCGTTGTGGTGTTCACAGTGGCATATTATATGCGCCGGGGCTTTCTGGCCGGGCTGCTGGGCCTTGTAGGCAACCTTGCCTCGCTGGCGCTGGCATGGTTTATATCCGGCAGGGTGTCGCCCACGCTGTTTGAAAATTTCTTCAAATCCGGCCTGATTGACCAGACAGCCCAGCTTATTTCCGAGCAGGGGGCCGCCGGGGTGCAGGCCATTCTGGATAAGTTTTCTGCTTTTCTGCCGGCCTCTCTGTTAGAGAGCATTACCCAGCAGGCAGACAGCATCTTTCATTCCGGCGCGCCGGATATGGCGCTTGCCATTGTGGAAAACGTGGTGGCGCCGCTGGTGATGCCGCTGATTGGCGTGGTGGTGTTCTTCGCGGTGTTTGTGCTGGGGCGTGTGGTAATTTCGCTTCTGGCGGCCATTTTCTCAAACGTGAACCGTGTGCCGCTGGTGGGCAGCGTAAACAAGGGCCTTGGCGCCGTCATTGGCCTGGTTGCCGGGCTGATCAATGTGCTGATGGTGCTGTGTGTCATTTGGGCCGTTGTGGTCATCACCGGCGGCAGCCTGCCCGGCCTGAACGACCAGGCCCTTGCGGGCAGCCATCTTTACACGTTCTTTTCGGCATACAACCCGTTTTCCTGACGGCGGCCGTGAAAATGCGATTTTGTAGTGGGCCCTGCTGAGGGCCGGAAAGGAACCTTGACGAATGCTTTGTAACAAATGCAAAAAACGCCCTGCCATTGTGTTCGTGCAGCGTATGGAGAACGGCGAAATGAAAAACGAGGGCTACTGCCTTTCCTGTGCGCGCGAGCTGGGCATCAAGCCGCTGGATGACATCATGAAGCAGTTCGGAATCTCTGGCGAAGACCTGGAGGCGATGGAAGACCGCTTTGCCGGCATGATGGAAAACGGCGATATGGACCCTTCTGAAATGATGCAGAACATGATGGGCATGGGCGCAGAAGATGCCGAAGATGCCGGCCAGGACGAAGAGGAAGAGACCTCGGACAACGGGGAAGAGCGCTTTGTGCCGGGCGGCGCGGGCACGTTTCCGCTGGGTATTTTTGCCTCCCGCAAAAAAGAGGAGGGGGAAAAGAAGGACCCGCGCGCAAAGGAAAAAGGCAAAAAACGCAAGTTTTTGGATAATTACTGCGAGAACCTCACCCAAAAAGCGCGCGACGGCAAGCTGGACGCCATCATTGGGCGCGACCGGGAGATTTACCGCACCATTCAGATTCTCTCGCGCCGCCAAAAGAACAACCCATGCCTGATTGGCGAGGCGGGCGTGGGCAAAACGGCCATTGCCGAGGGCATTGCGCTGCGCATTGCCGCAGGCGAGGTGCCTGCGGGGCTGAAAGACAAAGAAATTTACCTGCTGGACCTCACCAGCCTTGTGGCGGGCACCCAGTTCCGCGGCCAGTTTGAAAGCCGTGTGAAGGGCCTGATTGGCGAGGTGAAGGCCGCGGGCAACGTCATTTTATTCATTGATGAAATTCATAACATCACCGGTGCGGGCGATTCGGAGGGCGCCATGAACGCCGCCAATATTCTGAAGCCGGCCCTTTCGCGCGGCGAGATTCAGGTGATTGGCGCCACCACGTTTGCCGAATACCGCAAATATATCGAAAAAGACCAGGCGCTGGAGCGCCGCTTCCAGCCTGTAAAGGTGGAAGAACCCTCGCTGGACGACACCGTGAACGTGCTGTGCGGCGTGAAGAGCTATTATGAGGCACACCATCATGTGAAGGTGCCGCAGGCCATTGTGCGCGCCTGTGTAGAGTTGTCGGAACGGTATATTACAGACCGTTTTCTGCCCGACAAGGCCATCGACCTTCTGGATGAGGCCTGTGCCTGCTGCAGCCTGCGCCATGCGGAAATTACCGAGTGGGTGGACGGTGAAAAGAAGCTGGCCGCCCTGAAAGAGGAAAAGGAAGAGGCGGAAAACGGAAAAGACGGGCCGGATTATGAGGCCGTGGCCCGCCTGAACTACGAGATTGAGGCCCTGGAAAAGGACGTTGCCGGCAAGCGCGAGGCTGTGGAGAAAATTGAAGTGACCATGGACGATGTGGCCCGCGTGATAGAGCTTTGGACGGGCATCCCTGCCGCCAAGGTGCGCGAGACCGAGTATTCGAAGTTGGCCCATCTGGAGGACGCGCTGAACGAGAAAATTATTGGCCAGCGCGAGGCCGTGCACCTTGTGGCCACAGCGGTGAAGCGCAGCCGCGCCGACATTGCGGCGCGCCGCCGCCCGGCAAGCTTTATCTTTGTGGGGCCCACGGGCGTGGGCAAAACCGAGCTTGTCAAACAGCTTGCCCTGCAGCTGTTCGACACGGTAGACCCGCTCATCCGCCTGGATATGTCTGAATTTATGGAAAAGCACGCCGTGTCGCGCCTCATTGGCTCGCCGCCGGGCTATGTGGGTTATGACGAAGCCGGGCAGCTTACCGAAAAGGTGCGCCGCCGCCCCTACAGTGTGGTGCTGTTTGATGAGATTGAAAAGGCACACCCGGACGTGATGAACATTCTGCTGCAAATTTTGGATGAGGGCAAGTTGAACGATGCGCAGGGCCGCACGGTGAATTTTGAAAACACCGTTATCTGCATGACTTCGAACGCGGGCTCTTCCGACAAAGTGGGCGAGACGGGCTTTGGCAAAACCCAGGCTGAAATGAGCCGCAACAAGGCCATGAAAGCGCTTTCAGACTTCCTGCGCCCCGAGTTCCTCAGTCGTGTGGACGAGGTGGTTGTGTTCGACCCGCTGGGCGAAGAACAGCTGCGTCAGATTGCCGCGCTGATGCTGGGCGAATACAAGGCCCCACTGGGCGAGAAGGGCATTGGCCTTTCCTGGACGGACGGCGCGCTGGCTTTGCTGTGCGAAAAGGCGAAGGGCGGCAAGTTCGGCGCGCGCGATTTGCGCCGTGTCATCCGCAAGGAAGTGGAGGACCCACTGAGCGAGATGCTCATTTCCGGCAAGGCGCTTACCAGCGTGCAGGTGGACGCACAGGACGGCGCCATTGTGCTGCGGGTGTAACCCGGCACGCCGTCAAGGCACATACAAAAACAAAAGCCCCCATGGCCGGGCACCCGGCCATGGGGGCTTTCTGTTTTGAATGGGCCTGGTTTTATGCCTTATCGGCAGGCACCTTTTCAGCAAACGTTTCCTCCAGCCGGCGCGCGGCGGCAAAGGCCAGAAAAGCCATCATGGGCGCAGCGGCGGGCGACATGTACATCAGCGAGGCGGGCTCCAGCTTAATGGACACGGCAAACAGGTATGCCAGCGCCACCAGGCGCAAAAGCCCTGTGAGAAACAGCCCCAGCATCAGCACGCACCCGGCCATGTCTGCGGGCGGCGCCTTCTGGCGCACCCCGCGCACACACCGCGGCACATAGCGGCACAGCCACAGCACAGCCAGCGCCAGCATGGGCCACACCAGCACCCGCATGCACCATGTTGCCGCATCCAATATTTTATAGGCAAGGTTTTGAGTGGGGGTGAAATAGGCGTCTGTGGTGCTGCCGTATTCCGCCATCCAGGAGCTGCGGCAGTGCAAAAATTCCTCCCACACGGCGTTCGTCTCCGGGGTGATGACAGAGAGGTTTGCCCGGGGCGATGTCTGGCGGAACAGCAGCAGCTCTGCGGCCTCGTCGCCAAACTTTTCCAGGCTGGGCAGAATGTA
>UREN01000055.1 GCA_900546885.1 uncultured Oscillospiraceae bacterium | reverse complement strand
CGCGGCGCCGCGGGGCGCTGCGGCGCAGGGCTGCCTGCCGCTTGCCGCGGGCCCTGCCTGTGCGGCGGGGCGCCGTTATGGCCCGTGGGGCGGGCACCGGGCGCAGAACCGCTGTGCAAAAAGCGCTCTTCCACTGCCAGCCCCCCTTTCGCCGGTTCCCCGCTGGGCGCGCCGCAACCCTTTCGGGCAAACCCGCGCCGCTTTTTCTCATGTTTGATAGTAGCATGAAATTGTGTCAAAATCGTAACATTTTCGGCACAAAGGGAAATTTTACTTTTCTTTTCCCCAAAACACAAAAGCGCCCTCACAGGCGCGCGCCGTAAAAAAGCGCGACTGTAAGGGCACCCGTGCCCGGGGTGCGGCCGTTATTCCATGCCCAGTATGGCAATGCCCACAGCCGTAACGGCAATGACAGCATACTGCGGCTTTGTCAGTTTTTCCTTCAAAATAATGCGCGCCCACACCAGGCTCATCACACAGTAGGACGAAATCATGGGCGCGGCCACCACCGCATTTGCGGCAATGGCATAGATATAAGCGAACTGGCCGGCCGTTTCGCTCACCGCGGCAATCAGTTTTTCCTTTTCCTTGGGGATGCTGATTTTCTGCTTTTTGATGCCCACCACATAAATAAAGGCAAACACCGCCATGGCAAGGAACGTGAGCTCATAGGCGATATTGGCCGATTCCTCGGCAATGATGGGCGTTTCGCCCTCAATAAGCACGGCGTCGGCAAATGTGCCAAGGCCGTCAATCAGGCAATACAAAATGGGAAACAGAATGGCAATGATGCTGCGCTCGTACTTCACATTCGACGCCTGGCGCAGCGCAAGGCGCACGCTTTCGTCCTGTTTGCGCTCGATGACGGCCAGCGCCAGCACGCCGGCGCACACCAGCACCACGCCAAACAGCTGCAGGCCCGTCATGCGCTGGCCCAGGAAAAGGAAACACAGCAGCGCGGCCACCGCCCCGGAAGAGTTGCAGATGGGCGACGAGATGGAAAGCTCGATATAGCGCAGGCCCACATAGCCCAGCACCATCGAGAGGATATACATGGCCGAGGCCGGCATGTAGGTGATGATGTCGCGCGGGTGAAACGGCGTGCCCAGCGCCAGCATAATAATGGCGTGCAGGCCCATCACTGCGCCCACGGCCATCACCATTTTCCAGTGGCTGTATTTATCATCCGGCTTCGAGCCCATCTTGCTGAACAGGTCAGAACCACTCCAGAACAAAATCGCAATCAGCGATAATACGAACCATGTCATAAACGATCCTTCATCCTTTTCTTTCTTTTTTCACAGCTAAAAAACGTTCGCACCGGAAAAGGATGCCGCAGGGGGCGGCCTGCGCGGAAAGCGCGTGTTGTGCCAGCACTGTGTGCGGCGGATGATGTGGTTTGGCAAAAAAGCCGCCTCCTTTCCATGAAAATAAGGCGCCTTTTGCGCGCGTGGCACGCAGAAAGCGCCTTATTCTACCATAGAAACGGGCCGGGGCGCAAGCTTATTTCAAGCTGTGCGCCCCATTTTTCGCATTTTTCGCACAAACCGTGCTTTTCTTTAATGCACCACCACCGCACGGCTGCCCACCTGCGCAAAAATGTCCAGAAACACCTGTTTTTCCACTGTCTGCTCGCCGCGCAAGGGGTCGGCCGTTTTGCATTTCGTCTCGCCCATTGCGGTAAGCACCAGGCAGTGCAGGTTTGCATACGGCGTATAGGCCTCGCCCGTCTCTTCCAAAAGCCAGGTAAAAGAGGCGGCACGCGGCGGCTGCCAGTCTGTTGTAACCCACACAATCACTGGCGTGCCGGCCGCCAGATATTCGGCAAGGCCCGCCTCGGTGATGCCCGTCACATCATAGGCGCGCAGGCTGCTGCCCGCCTTCTGTAAATAGGTGTTTGCCCCTTCGCACAGCGCGCCGGCAAAGCAGTAAAAGCCAAGCGAGGCGGGGTCTCCGGGGTAAGCGGTTTCCGGGTTCGGCCCAATGCGGCTGCCATCGGCGGCCTGGTAAAAATCCTGCCGGGGAATATAACCATAGGCAAGGTCCAGCATATCGGCCTGCAGGCCATAATAATCCAGCACGCTGGCAAGGCTGGCCGCCTCGCACCCGTTGGGCAGCGCGGGCTCCTGAAGGGCAGGGGTTACGGCAAGCCCCTGCAAAAGCGCGTCACTCTTCCACACAATGGCCGCGCCCGTGCACAGCATGGTGAGCAGGGCCAGCACAGAGGCGGCATACACAGCCGCACGGTATGCGCGCCCGCCGCGTTGCCTCTTTTTCTTTGCCTCTGTGTGCCGCCGTTTCATGGAAAGCGCCCCTTTCCTTCTGCCGCCCCATTCTACCTGCGGTTGCTTGAATGAAGATGGAAGGGCGCCGGGCGCCGCCGTTTCCGGGCACGGGAAGGCGCGCGTGCCCGCCGGGCGGCGAATTTGCGCGCCGTCTGCCCCGGCTGCACGGTTTGCCACGCCAAAAGCGGGCGGGGTTTTGCGGCAGGCAGGGCGGCCATCAAAGCGGCCCGCGGCTTCCTTTTGCGGGAACGGCAGGGCACGCTGGCTGTTCCCGCGCATGCCTCCAGCGTTCGCATCTGCTTTATAGTTCCCGTTCTCCCGCCCGCGGGAGAACGCCCGGGCAGGCCTGCCCGGGGCCGGTGCAACCCCACATGCCGCCAACTTCACGGAAGCCACCTCCTGTCTGTGGCTTCAGCATACGCCCGCCGCGTTTCACATTTGCATGAAATTTGCATCCAAAACGTATCTGTGCAAACTTTTTTGCCGCGCCGCTGCCACGCAGGGCGCTGCGGCGCACAAAAATGCGGCCTGCCCCGCTTTCGGGGCAGGCCGCAAAACTTTTCCATTTCCGGCGGGCAGCGCCAAAGAGTGCCTTACAGCGCCTTCTGCATTTCGATGTGGGGCTGGCCGCAATCCAGAAACACTTCGCCCACAGGCGAAAACCCAAGGGCGGCATAAAAGCTTTCGCGTTCTACCTGGGCGCCAAGGCTGGCAAGGCGGCCACCGCGCGCCGCAGCCTCGCGGCACATCTCGCGCATCATAGCCCCGGCATAGCCCTTGCCGCGCTGTGGGGCGCAGGTGGCCACCCGGCCAATGTGCCACACGCCGGGCCTTTCTTCAAACATGCGCGCCGTGCACACCGGCACACCGGCCGCGTCATACCCCAGCACATGCAAAGCGGTTTTATCCTGCTCGTCCCGGTCGTCCTCCAGGGTATAGCCCTGCTCGTCCACAAACACCTTTGTGCGAATGTCCAGCGCCGCATGCATCTGCGGCGAGGAAAACCCGAACCATTGAAATGTCAGTTTCATCTTTTTTCTTCCTTTCCCGGGCACGCGGCGGCTTGCCGAAGCAGGGCGCGGCGCCCTGTGCAAAGGCTTGCACAGCCCTGCTGAACCCTATGATACCACACACCCTGCGGCCCGGGCAAGCGCCCGGCCGCACAAGGGCCGGCCTTTTGCGCCCCGTTTGCCCTACAGCACCAGCACGGCGCGCAGAAGCAGCAGCATCACCACCCCGGGTGCCCCCAGCACCACGGCCACAAACGCCGTGGCATAATTCAGGGCCAGCGCCACGCCCGTATACCCTGCCAGCACATCCACCGCCGCCAAAGCGGCAATGCCGCCGAAGGCGCTTTGCGCCGCGCGCACAAGCGGGCGCCGCGCGTGCCGCAGCGCGGCCAGCACACAGCCCGCGCAAAGCGCGGCAAACCCCAGCAGCAGCGTTTGTACAAATTCCATGCCGTTTCACCTCACCGCATCTGTATGCGGACAAGGTGTGCATTATGCATGGCATGTCCCGCGCGCCGCCCCGGGCCGGGGTGGCCGTTTGGGCAAAAAGAAAAGCCCGCGGCACGGGGGCATGTTCAAACAACATGCCGCTGCCAGCGGGCTTTAAGAGCAATTTTTATTTTACCAACGCGCTGATGACGTTCACGCCAATGGTAAGCACGAACAGCACCACAGCGGCCACCTTCGTATACTTCACCATCAGGCTGGAAGGCGTGCGGCTGCGGCCGTCCATCATCATCATGTCGCCGCCGCCAATCACACCGGCAAGGCCGTTTCCTTTCGAATCCTGCAGCAGCACCAGAATGATAATGGCAATGCTGGACAAAATCAGCAGAACACCGCTGATAATCTCTAAAATACTCATGCCGGTAAACCCTCCATTTTATGCGGCGCGCAACAGCTGCGCCTTAAAAGCATTATACATGATAGCATATCCCCCAGCAAAAAGCAAGCGTTTTCTGCGACGCGGCGCGCATTTTCGCGCGTTTGGCCGGGCCTGGCACCCGCCTGGCCCGCACGTTACAGAAGGCTTGTCTGTTCCACGGCGTCCTCGGCGCGCACAAGGGCCCCCATGGCCGGCAGCGTGCGCACGCGGTAGCGGTGCGCATCGGCAAGCTCCAGCCCGGCGGCAAGGCGCACGCCCGTGATGTGCTGGTTCTTTTTCAGCGTCAGCACGCCCACGCCGGCCGTGTTCTTTGTCTGCTTTTCCGGTATTTGGGCCGAGTGCACCAGCAGCATGCGCCCGGCGCTGGTGGTGATGGCAAGCTCGGTTTCTTCGGGCAGGCAGGCCGCCCAAACCAGCTTTGCCTTGTCGGAATAGGCGTTGAGCAGCTTTTTGCGGTTCTGTTTGGTGGCATAGCTTTGCATGGGCACCTTGGCGCACTTGCCGTTTTCAAACAAAAACAACATATGGCCCGCATAATCTTCCGTAAGGGCCATGTATACAGGCCGCTCGCCTGCGTCCATGCCAAGGCGGGCAGGCACATATTCGCCCATCACGCTGGCCTTGCCGTCTGCAAAGTCGCCCACGCGGCATTTGTACACCTGATGCGCATCGGTGAAGAACAAAAGCTGCGCGTTGTTCTTCGTCTCGATGGTGCGCACCACCTCGTCGCCCTCTTTCAGCTTCTGCTCGCCGGACATGCGCAGCGAAAGCGGCGTGATTTTTTTGAAATAGCCCTCGCGGGTGTAGAACACCGTCACCGGATAATCCGGCATGGCGTCTTCCTCTTCCTCATCGGCCTGCTGCGGCGCCTCGTACAAAATTTCGCTGCGGCGCGCCTCGCCGTACTGCTTTGCCACGGCGGCCAGCTCTGTCATGATAATCTTTTTAATTTTGGCCGGGCTGGCAAGCACGCCTTTCAGCTCTGCAATGGCGCTTTCCAGCTCTTCTATTTCCTGCGTGCGCTTGAGGATGTACTCGCGGTTCAAATGGCGCAGCTTGATTTCGGCCACATATTCGGCCTGCACCTGGTCGATGCCAAAGCCTATCATCAGGTTGGGCACCACCTCGGCCTCTTCGGCCGTCTCGCGCACAATGCGCACCGCTTTGTCAATATCCAGCAAAATGGCCGCCAGGCCCTGCAGAAGATGCAGGCGCTTTTCCTTGCCGGCCAGCTCGAAATAGGTGCGGCGGCGCACACATTCGGTGCGGAACGCGGCCCACTCGGTGAGAATTTCGCGCACACCCATCACGCGCGGCATGCCCGCAATCAGCACGTTAAAGTTGCACGAAAAGCTGTCTTCCAGCGGCGTTAAGCGAAACAGCTTCTGCATCACCTTGTCCGGGTCCTGCCCGCGCTTGAGGTCGATGGTGAGTTTCAGGCCGTTCAGGTCCGTCTCGTCGCGCATGTCGCTAATCTCTTTCACGCGCCCCGCCTTCACAAGCTCGGCTATTTTATCCATCACGGCCTCCACCGTGGTGGTGGGCGGAATTTGCCGGATCTCCAGCATGTTGCCGTCCTTCTGATAATCGTATTTGGCGCGCACACGCACGCTGCCGCGGCCCGTCTCGTAGATATTGTCAATTTCTTTTTCGTTGTACAGAATATAGCCGCCGCCCACAAAATCCGGCGCGGGCATGGTGGCTTTGATGTCGTGCTGCGGGTCTTTCAAAAGGGCAATGGTGGTTTCGCACAGCTCGGCCAGGTTGAACGAGCAGATGGACGAGGCCATGCCCACGGCAATGCCCAGCGTATTGTTCGCCAAAATGGTGGGGAACGTCACGGGCAGCAGCGTGGGCTCGGTGGTGGTGGCGTCGTAGTTATCTACAAAATCCACAGTGTCCTTGTCAATATCGCGAAACAGCTCTTCGCACACGGGCTCCAGCTTGGCCTCGGTGTAGCGCGAGGCGGCGCACGCCATATCGCGGCTGTATGCCTTGCCAAAGTTGCCCTTGCCGGACACATACGGCACCAGCAGGCTTTCATTTGTGCGCGCCAGGCGCACCATGGTGTCGTAAATGGCCGCGTCGCCGTGCGGGTTCAGGTGCATGGTGCTGCCCACAATGTTGGCGCTTTTGGTGCGCGCCCCCTTCAGAAGGCCCATGGTATACATGGTGTACAGCACCTTGCGGTGCGCGGGCTTAAAGCCGTCTATCTCCGGCAGGGCGCGCGAGACGATAACGCTCATGGCATAGGGCATATAGTTCGTCTCCAGCGTCTGCGTGATGGGCGTTTCCAGCACGCTGCCCGCGTCGGGTATCTCTACGCCCTCGCCCAGCTGCGGGCGCAGGGGCACGGGCTGTTTTTTCTGTTTTTTCGCCATGCGTGTTTTCTCCTTACTATGCGGCCCGGCTCAGGATACATCCAGCTCGTCCAGATATTCGTGCCCGTGCTGCGCAATATGCTCTTTGCGGCCCGCAAGGTTGTCGCCCAAAAGCAAATCGAACATGGCCGCGGTGGCCTCGGCGTCTGTAGGCGTCACCCGGATGAGACGGCGGCTGGCCGGGTTCATGGTGGTAAGCCACATCATCTCGGCGTCGTTTTCGCCAAGGCCCTTCGAACGCTGGATGGTATACTTTGCATTGCCAATGCGCGCAAGAAACTCGGCCTTTTCCGGCTCGGTGTAGGCAAAATACGTTTTGCCTTTGGAATTTATCTCATACAGGGGCGATTCTGCAATATACACATATCCCTCTTTGATCAGCGTGGGCACAAGGCGGTAGATCATCGTGAGGATCAGCGTGCGAATCTGATAGCCGTCCACGTCGGCGTCTGTACAAATGATGATTTTGTTCCAGCGCAGGTTTGCAAGGTCAAAACTGGAAAGGTCTTTTTTTGCCTTGCCGGAAAGCTCTACCCCGCAGCCCAGCACCTTGATGAGGTCTGTGATGACATCGCTTTTGAAAATGCGCGCATAATCTGCCTTCAGGCAGTTCAAAATTTTGCCGCGCACGGGCATGATGGCCTGATATTCAGAATCCCGGCTGGTCTTTACCGCGCCCATGGCGGAATCGCCCTCTACAATGTACAGCTCGCGCTTTGCAAGGTCTTTCGAGCGGCAATCTACAAATTTCTGCACGCGGTTTGCAATGTCCAGCTGCTTGGTCAGCGTGTTCTTCAGCCCAAGGCGCGTTTTATCTGCGTGTTCGCGGCTTTGCTTGTTGATCAGCACCTGCTGGGCAATTTTCTGCGCCTCGTCCGGCTTTTCCAGGAAATACACCTCCAGGTTATGGCGCAAAAACTCCGTCATGGCCTGCTGGATAAACCGGTTGGTGATGGATTTTTTCGTCTGGTTCTCGTAGCTTGTCTGGGTGGAAAAAGAGGAAGAGACGAAGATCAGGCAATCTTGCACATCTTCAAACTTGATTTTGCTCTCGCCTTTTTTGTACATGTTCTTCTGGTGCAGAAAGGCGTCTATCTGCGCCACAAAAGCGGCCTTCACGGCCTTGTCCGGGCTGCCGCCGTGCTCGAGCCAGGAGGAGTTGTGGTAATATTCCAGCAGCTTTACCTTGTTGGAAAAGCAGAAGGCCGCGTTCATTTTCACCTTGTAATCGGGCTTGTCCTCGCGGTCGCGCCCTTCGGCAGAGGACTGGCAAAAACGCACCGGCGTCAGGCTGTCGCCGTCCGCCAGCTCTTCCACATAGTCCTCAATGCCCTTCTCGTAAAAGAAATCTTTTTCCTGTTTGCCCTCGGGTGTCTCGTAGCGGAACTCGAACGTGACGCCCGCGTTCACCACGGCCTGCCGCTTGATGGTGTCCAGATAATATTCCACCGGCACATTGATGTCGGTGAACACCTCGCGGTCCGGCTTCCAGCGTATCTTAGAGCCGGTTTTGCGGCGCGAAGACGGCTCTTTATGCAAACCGCCCACGTTTTCACCCTTCTGAAAATCCAGGTGATAATGAAAGCCGTCGCGCCAGATATCCGCCTGCATCCACTCGGAAGAATACTGCGTGGCGCACAGGCCAAGGCCGTTCAGGCCCAAAGAGTACTCGTAGCTTTCCTGCCCGGCCGAGTATTTGCCGCCCGCGTACAGCTCGCAGAACAGAAGTTCCCAGTTATAGCGGTTTTCCTTCTGGTTAAAATCCACCGGCATGCCGCGGCCGAAATCTTCTATCTCCACCGAACCGTCAGAAAAGCGCGTGATGAGAATGCGGTTGCCATAGCCCTGGCGCGCTTCGTCGATGGAGTTGGAAAGAATCTCGAAAATAGAGTGGGCGCACCCGTCCACACCGTCCGAACCGAAAATGACGCCCGGGCGCTTGCGCACACGGTCTGCCCCTTTCAGCATGGTGATGCTCTCGTTTGTATAGGCTGCGTTCTTTTTCGCCATGGTCTCCTCCGGATGCGGTATTTTCACGAAAGCGCCGCGCGCACAAGGGGCAGCCCCCTGCGCCGCGCGGCGGTGCATGTTTCAAAAAAAAGAAAAAGCGCTTACACACCGCGCGGCGGTGTGCGCCAGTTTGCGCCGGCTGCACTGGCCTCCTGCGTGGGCAGCACCTGCATGGACGCATCGTACATGGGGCGCTGGGGCACGCTGCGGCGCTGTGCCTCGTGCACGGCCGCCGCCAGCATGGCCTTGTCGGCCCCGCACTCGGTGCACATGCGCTTGCCGAGGCCCGCGTTGTAGTTGAAAGCGCCGCACGCGCAGCGCCAGCCGTCCTCGGCCTGCGCCGGGCGGTATTTCAGCCCGCCAATGCGCAAAACGCCCTCCACATAGCGGCGCTCGGCCTCGCTTAGGGCCTGGGGCCGCGGCAGGACCACAGGCGGGCAGCCGCGCAGGCTGTGCGTAGCGCCGTCGTATGTGACGCTGACAAGCGATGCCTCCACACTGCCCAGCGGCACATCCGACACAAATACACCGTCGTCAAAGCCGAATGTCTCGCCCTCGGCGGCGTTCACGTCCTCGTAGACAAAATCGTCCTCGCCAATCATGCGGCCCTGTTTATCCTTGCAGCGGAAATGGGCCACCAGCCTCTGCAGCGGGCGGGAATACAGGTTTTTGAAGGTAAGCGTCACTACGGTTTCGCCCGTTTCTTCCATGCGAAACAACTCCACCATGGAAAAGTGCACGGGGCTGCCTTTGCAGTAATAGCTTGCGCGCGAGCGCGCAATGGGGGTAAATGCCTGGCTCATATATCTGTCACCTTGGTCTGTCTGGCCGCGCCCCGCCAAAAAGGGGCGCGGAGGTTTGTGTGCGAATGAAAGCGGCCCGCCTGTTCCGGCCACGGCCGCCGGTGCGGCCCCGGCACAAGGCCATGGGCGCACTGCTACGTTTTCGATTTTAACACACTTTTGCCGCCGGGGCAAGCGCTTTTGCGCCCCGGCCTTTTTCCCGGGGGCCGCGCAGGGTTTCGCGTGACGGGCGGCCCGCAGTATGTTATACTGAAATATATCGCCCGGGGCCGCTTTCAACGCCCCGGAACCGGGAGGCCGCTATGAAACTGTTTGCAACACACGCACCCCGCGCCGGATGGGCCGGGCCGCGCCATGCATTGCCGGAATGCGCCGCGCTGCGCAACAGCGCCTTTGTGCCCCTTTGCACGTTTACACAGCGGGCGGGGGCCATTCGATTTACCCGGCGCGCGGGCGCGGCGGCCGGCTTTGGCAGCAAAGCAGGCAAGCGCACCGTGTTCGCGCGCTTTCAAACAACGGCCGCCGTGCAAGCGGCGCCGGAACACAAGCGAGGTGCAACATGCAACCAGAACAGTATATCATCGATTTTTACACCCATTACAACGAGGACAGCCGCCTGAGCAGCAGGCACGGCGCCGTGGAATTTCTTACCACCATGCGCTATATCCGGCAATACGCAAAGCCGGGCGCCCGCGTGCTGGAAATAGGCGCGGGCACAGGCCGCTATTCCCACGCGCTGGCGCGCCTTGGGCACCCTGTGGACGCAGTGGAGCTGGTGGCGCACAATATGGAGGTGTTTCAGCAGAACACACAGCCCGGCGAGGCCGTCACCATAACACAGGGCAACGCGCTGGACCTTTCGGCTTTCGCGGACGGCTGTTACGACATCACTCTGCTGCTGGGCCCGCTGTACCACCTTTACTGCAGGGAAGATAAACAGCAGGCCCTGCGCGAGGCCATCCGCGTTACAAAGCCGGGCGGGGTTATCTTCGCCGCATACGTCATCTCGGACGGCTGCCTTTTAGACGAAGGGTTCCGCCGCGGCAACATCAATGTGGCGCAATATGTGCAAAACGGCCTGCTGGACGCAGAGACGTTCGCGGCAAGGTCTGAGCCGAAAGATTTGTTCGAGCTTGTGCGCAAAGAGGATGTGGACGAGCTGATGGCCGCTTTTTCCGCCACGCGCCTGCACTATGTGGCCACAGACGGCTGTGCCCTGCTGCTGCGCGACGAACTGGACGCCATGGATGACAGTACATTTCAGCTTTATTTGCGCTACCACTTCGCCACCTGCGAGCGTGCAGACCTGCTGGGCGTCACCAGCCACGCCCTTGACATTTTCCGAAAATAGCGCAGGGCAGGCACGCCCCCTTTTCCCCGCCGCCCGCAAGGCGGCATAACACAGAATGGCCCCTTCGCAAACACTCTGCCGCCCGGCCGCAGTGCCGGGCGGCGGGGCGTTTTTTCTGTTTCGGGCTGCACAGGGCGTGCCGTGCCAAACGCCCGCCATTCCTTTCCCCGCAGGGGCATCGGGGCAGCACCGGCACAGGCCCCGCCGCCCCATACGGCGCACTGCAAAGCCTCCTTGCCACATTGGCACAGCGGCCGTCGTTTTCACCCTGTACCGGGTACAGCACAGGTGCTGCCCGGGTTCACCCCCCTGATTTTAGGGGTTGATTCTACCATATTTTTCAAAAATGTGGTACCATTTATTTTTAGAACAAACGAAGCAGGAGGGCGGGCCATGACACAGGCACAACTGCACGCCGCGCTGGCCGAGGCGGCCGAGGCCGAATACGCCGCTTTTTCTTCCAAACTGCTGGGCGGCGCGCAAAAGCCGCTGCTGGGCGTGCGCCTGCCCGCTTTGCGCAGGCTGGCGGCACAGCTGGTGCGCGAAAACGGCGAAGCGGCACTTTCTCTTTGCACGCGCGGGCAATATTTTGAAGACGTGATGCTGAAAGGGATGGTGCTGGGCAGGCTGCCCGCACCGCTGAACACCGTGCTGGCAGAGACGCGCGCCTTTCTGGGCGAAATAGATAACTGGTCTGTATGCGATAGCTTCTGCGCGGGTTACCTGCACGCAAAGCGGCACCCGGGGGAGATATTCGCCTTTGCCAAAGCTTACCTTTCCGACAGGCGTGAATTTGCCGCGCGCTTTGGCATTGTGCTTTTGATGGACCATTTCCGCGGCACGCCGTATGCCGCACAGGCGCTGGGCGCCATTGCCGAAGTGGACGCGGCCGGGCGCTATTATGTGCAGATGGGCCTTGCCTGGGCGCTGGCCACCTTTTACCTGGAATTTCCGGATGAGGTGTTTCATATTCTGGCCACCCACACGGACAGCGCCGTGCGCCGCATGGCGGTGCGCAAACTGTGCGAATCGCGGCGCGTGCCCGCCCTGGCAAAAGCACAGGCGAAACAAATTGTAAAGGAGCGCAAAGGCACATGACGGAATTTACAAGGCGCATTTATGAAGTGGTAAAGCAAATTCCCAAAGGCTGTGTGGCCAGTTATGGCCAGGTGGCGCAATTGGCCGGCAACCCGCGCGGCGCGCGCGGCGTGGGGTTTGCCCTGCACCGCAACCCCGAGCCCGGCGTCATTCCCTGCCACCGCGTGGTGTTTCAGGACGGCAGCACCTGCACCGGCTATGCCTTCGGCGGGCCCGAAGTGCAGCGCCGCCTTCTGGAGGAAGAGGGCGTCACTTTTCTGCCGGACGGCCGTGTAGACATGGCCGCCTGCCGCTGGCTGTGACGGCATAAAGTTTGTGCCCTTCCGGGCGTTTGCAAAAAAACAAAGGCCCCGAAAGCTTGAACTGCCCCAGTAAAAACGGACAATAGACAAAAGGCCCCCTAATGTAGGAAAATAGAACTACATTAGGGGGTCTT
>UREN01000054.1 GCA_900546885.1 uncultured Oscillospiraceae bacterium | reverse complement strand
GGGCCGCCGGCGTGCCGTGCAAGGCGCAGCAGCAGCGCGCGCAGGCGCCGCGCCGGGGCGGCCAGCAAGGCGCGCAGGGCAAGAAAGGCCGCGGCCATGCCGCACAGCGTGTACCAGCGGGGCACGCCCGCATAGAAAATGCTGACGGCGGCGGCCCGCCAGGCCAGCAGCGCGCCAAAGGCAGCCAGCGCGTCGCATATGAACACCGCCCAGCGCGCGCCGCCCAAAACGGCGCGCAGCAGCGTGTAGCCCACGCACAGCCATGCGCCCAGCCCCATGGCAAGAAAAAGGTCCCGCACGGCCCACACCGGCGTCACCGGCGCCAGCATCAGCGCGCCAGCCTTTTGAAAAAGCCGCCTACAGTTTTTTCGCGCGGCTTGGTATACTGCACATACTCAATGCTGCCGGAAATGGAAACCTCGCCCGTGCGCACGCTCAGCTCGCCCACGCTGAGCCCCTCGCCGCCCACGTTCAGCATGCCGCACGGCGTTTTCAGCACCGCGCCCATGGCATCGTACGACACAATGGCCTCAATGCCCGTGGCCACCAGGGTTTCACAGTTTTCCAAGCGCAGCGTGTGCTGCGCCGCGGGCGCCTTCTCTGCGCGCAGCGGTTCGTTCATCGTCCCACGCCCCCTTTGCTTCTGCTTTCACTGTATGCGCCGGGCCGCGCCGCTATGCGCGGGCTTGGCCATTTTTTCGCGCGCGCCTTTGGCCCGAAAATTTGCCGCGCGGCGCGCAAAAGGGCCCGGGCGCCTGCCAAACGGCGCGCCCGGGCCCTTTTTTATTTTTGTGCGCTGTTTGCGCCGCGGCGCCTACAGCACCACATACATCTCGCGCGCAACGTCCTTGCCGGCGGGCGCCTGGGTGGAAAGCACCCGCACCTTCACCGGGGTGTTGCCGAAGGCGATTTCAATTTCATCGCCCTCCTTCACGGCATAGCTGGCTTTCACGGGGCGGCCGTTCACAAGGATGCGGCCCGCGTCCGCCACTTCGTTTGCCACCGTGCGCCGCTTGATGAGGCGGCTTACTTTCAGAAATTTATCGATGCGCATGGCGCCCTCCTTCCCTGCCCCGCCCCATGCGGCAGGGCCCTGCCAGCAAAACGCCCGCGCGCACCGCAAAGGCGCGCACGGGCAATGTTCAGCGAAAGAAAACTTATTTCACGGCGTCCTTCAGGGCCTTGCCAGCCTTGAACGCAGGGGCCACCGTGGCGGGAATTTTGATGGTCTCTTTCGTGCGCGGGTTGCGGCCCGTGCGCTCGGGGCGCTTGCGCGTTTCGAATGTGCCAAAGCCCACCAGGGAAACCTTGTCGCCAGCCTTCAGCGCGGCGGTGATGCCCTCCAGAACGGCGTTCACAGCCTTTTCTGCGTCTTTCTTCGTCAGCTCCGCGTCTGCGGCGACTTTCGCGATCAGTTCAACTTTCGTCATTTGTCGTAACCTCCAACAATTTTTCCTTTTCGCGTGTGCTGCGCGCAGCGCGCATGCGACACAGTATCATGAACAGGGCCGCTGGCCCTGCACAAGCCCTTTGTACGGCAGTATGCCCGCTTTTCGGGAACGCTAAACACCGCACAAAACCAAGGCGGCCATGCCCCGGCTGGCCTCTATGATTTTACATGAAGTGCCCTCAGAATGCAACCCCTTTTGCCGTTTTTTCGCCCGTTTTGACGCATTCGGCGGCCATTTGTGCCATTTTGCACAGCCTTTGGGCGCAAAACGCCGGGCGAATAAACCAAATTGAGTTATTTTTCATCCTCTGCGCCCTTCTGCCCGCCGGGGCGCTTTGCCCGGGCGGCCACAAAAAAGCTGGTGCGCGGCTTACCCCAGTTGACACCCGCACCCAGGGCAAAACATGGCCTCCTTCTCAACCTCCGCGCCGCACTGAGGGCAGCACTTCACGCTGGAGGCCACGGGCGGCTGGGCCTGCGGCTCTTGCTGGCCGGGCGCGCGCAGGGCGGCTATTTTGGCCTCAATGGCGGCAATGTCCTCGCACAGGCCCTCTATAAAGGCCTCGTTCTCTTCGCCCGTGCGGCGCAGCGAATACACCAGCGCGCCAAGCTCGCGCTGGGCGCGGCCCAGCTTCGCTTCCAGCGCCATCAGCCTGGCCTCTTTTTTGCCTTTTTCATACAGCGTGCCGGCCGTGCGCACGGCGGAATCGGCCACCTGGGCACCGGCCTGTTTCAGTTTGTTCCAATCCATACAAGCATCCCTCTCTTTTCCGGCCGCGCGGCGCGCGGCCCAGTGTCATATATGCGGCGTTTTGTGCCGGCGCGCCCGGGCAGCGGGCGGCGTGGCTTCGCCTAGCCAATGAATTCGCGCAGCATAGAGGCAGGCGGCACCAGCCCGGCCTCAAGCGGCGTGCACAGTGCAAAGCGCGCGCAAAGGCTTTGCATGCTTTCGGCCCAGGGGCTTTCCGGCGGCACCTGGCCGCGCAGGGCCCCCACCAGCGGCGCAAGGCAGCAGGGCTCGTAAGAAAAGCTGGTGTCCAGCAGAAGGTCGGCCTCCGGCTTGAACACCTTGATGTTCTCGTCCTCGCCGCGGCACACGTCCGCCCACATGGAAAGCGTGCGCTGGGGCGAGTGGCCGCGAAACTGGTAATCGCGCACTATGCGGCGCGCAAGGCGCACGTCCCGCGTGGGCAAAATGCGCTGGCCGCCGTGCGAATACTCTTCGCGCAGGCCCGCGTACACCTTGTACACGCTGCCCGCGGGCAGGCCCGCCACCAGGCGCGGGTTCAGCGCGTGGATGCCCTCCACCACGGCCACGCCGCGGCCCACGCTCACCTCCAGCGTGCCGCACACGCGCTGTTCGCGGTTGAAATCAAAGTCCGGAATCTCGGCGCGGCCCGTCTCTATCAGCGAGGCCAGCGCGCGCAGAATGGCCGGGATGTCCAGTGCGTCCACGCTTTCATAGTCCGGCCTGCCGTCGGGCAGGCGGGGGTAATCCTGCACGTTTTTAAAGAAATTATCCAGCGAGACAACGGCGCTTTCCACCCCGGCGCCGCGCAGGGCCGCGGCCAGCTTGTGGGCGGTGGTGGTTTTGCCCGAGGACGAGGGCCCCGTCAGCATCACCACGCGCGCGCCGCTTTGCCGCACCTGTACAGCCGCCTGCTGCACGCGGGCGGCGTAATCCTGCTCACAGTATTCCACAAACTTCTGCGGCAGCTGGGCGGCCACGTTCAAAAGGCCCAGCTCAACCAGCCGTTTCGGAATCCAAATCAAACCATTTGCCATAAAAATCCTCTATTTTCTGTTTGCGCGCCAGCACTTCGTCGAAGTGGTTCAAATAATCCAGCGGATACTTGTGGTTGAACACGCGCTCGATGCGCCCTGCCGGGCCCACCAGTTTGGTAGAGCCACCCGCCCCCGCTGATAAAATGGTATGCACTTCTTCCATGATATAGATATTATACAGCCCCGCAAAGCCCGGTTTCGCCCAGCCGGTGTTTTCCAGGTTCTGCAAAGTGCCCTTCTGGCGGTAGAGATAATAGGGGCTGTAACCGGCGCGCTGCAGCGCGTCAATGGAGTGCTGCACCATCTGCGCCACGTCGCCGTAGGCGGGCGGCGCGGCCTGCATGACAAGGTTTGAGGCGCGCTTTAAAGTAAGCGTGTGCACGGTGACGTTCTCTGGCGAAAGGGCCAGCACCCCGGCCAGGCTTTTTTCAAAACCGGCGGGCGTGTCCAGCGGAAGGCCGGCAATGAGGTCCATATTGATATTGCGGTGCCCGGCTTTGCGCGCCGCGGCAAAGCAATCCACCACGTCCTGCGCCGTATGCCGCCGCCCAATGGCGCGCAGCACCTCGTCTGAAAGTGTCTGCGGGTTGATGGAGATGCGCGTGGCCCCGCCCTCGCGGATGGCGGCCAGCTTTTCGGGAGTGGTGCAGTCGGGCCGGCCGGCCTCCACCGTGAACTCGCGCACATGCGAAAAATCGAACGCGCCGCGCACAGCCGCCATCAGGTGCGCAAGCTGCTGTGCGCTGACGGCCGTGGGCGTGCCGCCGCCGATGTACACGGTTTCCAGCCGCAGGTGCAGCTTTTCGGCCATGGCCGCAATGCTTTGCAGCTCCTGCTCCAGCTTTTCCAGGTAGGGCGCCACCAAAGCGCCGCTTTTCTCGGTGGTGGTGGAGACAAAGCTGCAATACGAGCAGCGCGACGGGCAGAACGGAATTGAGATGTACAGGCTGTAAGACCACAAGCTGTTGTGGTTTATTACATTTTGTTGATTATTTGCAATTTCTACTGCAAGTTTATATTTTTCCTCGCTGACGTCGTTGCGCTGGCAGAAAAACGCCTGCTGCTGCGCCGGGGAAAGGCCCTTGCGCCGCAAATCGTGCACAAGGCGCACCGGGCGCACGCCTGTCAGCATGCCCCAGGGCGGGCGCGTGCCCGTCTGGGCCTGCAAAAGCAGGTAAAGCGCGCGGCACACCGCATATTCTTCCTCTTTCGGGCCCGCGCCGTCCGGCAAGCGAAACACCTTTACAGCGCACTGCCCGGCCGTGCGCACGCCGCACAGCACCCGGGCGCCCGCTTTGCGCACGCGCACACAGGGCTGGCCGGGCGCACAGCGCCTTTGCGCCAGCTTGGCGCCGGGGAAGAACATGCGCGCAATGTGTTCGGCCTCGTAGGTGCTGGCAAGGCCGCAGAAAAACAGCTGCACGCCCGTCACCCCTCGCGGCAGGCCGCGGCCAGCCAGCGGTTGTTCGCAAGCTGGGCAGCCATGGTGGTAAAGCTTTCGTGCCCGGGCAGCACCTGCGCCTCGGGCGGCACCTCCCGCCCCAGTTTTGCCAGGCTGGGGGCCATCTGCGCGGGCACCGATTCGGCAAGGTCTGTGCGGCCCACATCGCCGTCAAACAGCGTGTCGCCGGAAAACAGCGTGCCGCCGCACAAATAGCACACGCTGCCCTGCGTGTGGCCGGGCGTGGCAAGCACGCGCAGCGAAAGCCCGCCAAAGGAAAGGGCCATGCCGTCCTGCACAAACACGTCCACATCCTGCGGGGCAAGGGGCAGCATGCGGCTCGCCCCGGCGTCCGCCCTTGCCAGGTGCACCGGCGCGCCGGTGGCCTGCTTCAGGGCGCGCACGGCGCCCACATGGTCGAAATGGCCGTGCGTCAGCAAAATGGCCGCCAGCTTTGCGCCGTGCTTTTCCAGCTGGGCCAGGTAGGCCTGGGCGTCTGCGGCCGGGTCTACGGCAACGGCCGTGCCCGCGCCGTCCAGCACAAGGAAGGTGTTGGTGTAAAGGGGCGCAGGGCCCGTGAGATGCAAAATTTCCATAGCGTGTGTTCCTTTCTGTGCGCGGGCCTACTCGCCCTTTGCGGCCCATTCATCCGTGTCGATGACAATGGTGATGGGCCCCTCGTTCACAAGGCTGATGTGCATTTCGGCGCCGAACTCGCCCGTCTGCACGCCGGCAAGGCGCGTGCGCTTCATCTGCGCCACAAACTCGTTGTAGCAATCTACCGAGACGGGCGGCTTTGCCGCGCGTGTAAAGCCCGGGCGCTTGCCCTTTTTGGTATCGGCATACAGCGTAAAATTCGAAACCACCAGCGCCTCATAGCCAAGGTCTTCGGCCGAGAGGTTCAGCGCGCCGTTCTCGTCGTCAAAAATGCGCAGGCCCGCGCACTTCTGCGCCAGTTTGGCGCACATGGCGGGGGTGTCGGTGTCCTTCACGCCCAGCAAAATGACAAGGCCGGGGCCAATGGCCCGCTCGCCCACGCCGTCTATGGTGATGTGCGCGCGGGACACGCGCTGGATGACTGCCTTCATTGCATGCATCCGCCTTTCTGTGTTCTGCGTGCGCGCCGCGCCTTTACAGGCGCTGGATGCTGAGCACGCTTTTGATTTTTTTCAGGCGCTGAATGACGCCCGTAAGGTGTTCTTTGGAAGAGATGGCAATGGTGAGGTTCAGCGAGGCGCGCCCGTCTGAAAGCTGGCGCGCCGAAAAGGCATAGCACGTCAGGCGCATCTCGGCAATCAGGCCCGCCACGTCGGCCACCAGGCCGTCGCGGTCCATGGCAGAGATCTCCAGCGAAGATTTGAACGTCTCTTTCTCCGACGCCTTTTCCGCCCACCAGGCGCGCAGCCAGCGGGCCGAATCCTCCCCCGCCATGCCGGCCCGGGCGTTGGCGCAGTCCTTTTTATGAATGGACACGCCGAACCCGCGGGTGATGAAGCCCACAATTTCGTCGCCCGGCAGCGGGTTGCAGCACTTGGCAAACTTGATGGGGCAGTTGTCCAGCCCTTCCACAATGACGCCCTCGGTGGCCTTCTGCTTGCGGATGGGCACGGTGGTGACGGCCGGCGGCGCGGCCTCGCGGGCCTGCTTGGCCACCTCGTCCTTAATGCGAATCATCAGCCGCGAAAGCTGAATGCCGCCGTAGCCGATGGCGGCGTACAGCTCTTCGGGCGTGTTCAGGCGCATGCGGCGCGCCATATCCGTCATGAAGGCGTCGTATTCCTCGGCCGGGATGGTGATGAGGTTGCGGCGCAGCTCGCGCTCCAGCGCGGCGCGGCCCTCGGCAATGTTCTCTTCCTTGCGCTCTTTTTTAAACCAGTTGCGTATTTTGTTGCGCGCCTCGCTGGTTACCACAATGTTCAGCCAGTCGCGGCTGGGGCCCTTATCCTGCGGGCCGGTAAGCACTTCAATAATTTCGCCCGTGTTCACCTTGTGGTCAATGGGCACAATGCGCCCGTCCACCTTGGCGCCCACCATGCGGTTGCCCACCGCCGAATGGATGGCATAGGCAAAGTCGATGGCCGTGGCGCCCGCGGGCAGGTTGATGACGTCGCCCTTGGGCGTAAAGGCAAACACCTCTTCGGGCAGAAGCTCAGATTTTATCTCGCGCAGCAAATCGCCCGCGTCGTCGCTGTCGCGCTGGCTCTCCAGCAGCTGGCGCACCCAGGCCACGCGGTCGTCCAGCTTTTCGGCCTTGCCGCCCAGCCCCGCCTTGTATTTCCAGTGCGCGGCCACGCCGTATTCGGCCGTCTGGTCCATCTCCCAGGTGCGAATCTGCACCTCGAAGGGGATGCCCTCATGCCCGATGACGGTGGTGTGCAGCGATTGATACATGTTTGGCTTTGGGGTAGAGATATAATCTTTGAACCGGCTGGGAATGGGGTGGTACATGTCGTGGATGACGCCCAGCGCGTTGTAGCATTCGGCCACGGTGTCCAGAATGATGCGCACGGCGTACACGTCGTAAATTTCGGCAAACGTGCGGTTCTGGATATACATTTTGCGGTAGATGCCGTACACGCTTTTCACGCGCTTTTTGATGGTGCAGCCCGCCATGCCGTTCTCGGCCAGGCGCTCTTTGATTTTATCGGCAATGTTGGCAATAAAATCTTCCGCCGCGCCGTTTTTGGCAAGGTAAGCGCGTATCTCGTCATAGCCCACGGGGTCCAGATACTGCAGGCTGCGGTCCTCCAGCTCTTCCTTCACATTGGCCATGCCCAAACGGTGCGCAATGGGGGCGTACACCTCCATTGTCTCCAGCGCCTTGTCGCGCCGCTTCTGCTCGGGCCAGGAATCGCCCGTGCGCATGTTGTGCAGCCTGTCGCACAGCTTAATCAGCATCACGCGCACATCGTGGCTCATGGCCATCAGCATCTTGCGCAGGTTCTCGGCCTGCTGCTCTTCCACAGAAGAAAACTTGATGCGCCCCAGCTTGGTCACGCCGTCCACCAGCAGGGCCACGTCCGCGCCGAACTGCGCTTTCACATCGTCCAGGGTGGTGTCGGTGTCCTCCACGCTGTCGTGCAGCAGGGCCGCCACCACGCTGTCGGTGTCAAGGCCCAGGTCTACCACAAGGCAGGCCACGGCCAGCGGGTGGCTGATATAGCTCTCGCCCGAAAGGCGCAGCTGCCCCTTGTGGGCCCGCTCGGCCAGGGCATAGGCGCGCTGTATTTTCTCTTCGTCATACGCGCGGCCGGAATCGGCAATGGTGGCGCGCAGGTCCTCATACGTTTTCACCGGGCCGCGGGCCATGCCCTCGTTTGTCAGTGCCATATCAGCTCCCCCCTCTCAGCCGCTGCAAAATGGGCGCAGCGGCAAGGTCTTTTTTGCCCTGTGTGGGCACAATGTGCAAAAATTCGCCGCGCGCGTCCTGCCGCTGCTGCACAAGGCCCAGCTCGCACAAAGCGCGCAGCGACACCAGCACCTTGCCCGCGCGCTGTGCGCCGCAGCGGGCAAACATGCCGCGCAAATCTTCGGCGCACATGCCGCCCGGGTGCGCCGCCAAAAGGCGGTATACGGCCGCGGTGTCCTCGCGCTGGGGGTACACCTGCTGCACCTCGTGCGGGCCCAGCACAGCCCCTGCCAGCGCCGCCTGCGCGGGCAGCAGGGTGTCCAGGTAATCGTCCTTCAGGCCCGCGGGGCGCATGTCCTTCACGCGGGCAGACACCGTGGGCCCCGCCTTGCCCTCAAAAATGCTCAAAGCCAGCACCACGTCCACCTGGGCGCCGGGCGCATAGCACAGGGTGTCCGGCCCTTTGCCGAAATACACAGCGTTCAGCACAGCGCTGCCCTGGCGCAGGCGCAGGCGCACATGCTTGCCCTCGCTCAGGGGGTACACCCCCTCCAGCAGGGCGTCTTCTACAAGAAACAGGGGCGCAGGGTTGCCCGCACCAAAGGGTGCCAGCTTTTCCAGGCCTGCCACGGCCTCGCAGCTCAGCGCCGCAAGCTGCACGCGCGTGTCCACCTCAATGGGCGGCGCGGCGGGCACGGGGTACTGCTGCGCGGCCCACGCGTTGATGGCGCGGCGCAGCGCGCCAAGGTTTTCTTTTTTCACCGAAAGGCCGGCCGCCTGCGCGTGCCCGCCATAGCGCACCAGCAGCGGCGCGCACGCCGCAATGGCGTCGTACAGCGAAACGCCCGGCACGCTGCGGCCCGAGCCCTTGCCCTCGCCCGCCTCGTCCACGGCAATGACAATGGCCGGCTTGCCGAATTTTTCCACCATGCGCGAGGCCACAATGCCAATGACGCCCTGGTGGTAGCCCTCGCCCCACACCACCAGGATGCGGTCTGTCTCGTAAGAGGGGTCGGCCGCAAGGGTGTCCAGCACGCTTTGGGCAATGTGCTGTTCGGTTTTCTGGCGCTCGGCGTTCTTTTCCTCCAGGGCGGCGGCAAGGCCCGCGGCCTGCGCCTCGTCCTCGCAAAGCAGCAGTTCCAGCGCGGCGGTGGCGTCGTCCATGCGGCCCGCGGCGTTCAGGCGCGGCGCCAGCGCAAACGAGATGTTCTCGGCCGTCAGGCGCTTGCCCTCCAGCCCGCACTGGCGAATCAGCGCGGCAAGGCCGGGGCGGTCTGTCTCCTGCAGCAGGGCCAGGCCCGCCTTTACCATGCGGCGGTTTTCGCCCACCAGGGGCATAATATCCGCCACGGTGCCAATGGCCGCAAGGTCGCCATACACGGGCAGCAGCTCTTCCGCGTCGCAGCCCTCCAGCGCGCACACCAGCTTAAAGGCCACCCCGGCCCCGGCCAGCATGCCGCAGCCGCTCTCGTCGCCGGGCTGCTGCGGGTCCACCACGGCGGCGGCCTCGGGCAGCTGCGCGGGGGCCAGGTGATGGTCTGTCACCACCACGTCCATGCCCAGCTCTTTGGCGCGGCGCACGGCCGCGGCGGCCGAAATGCCGCTGTCCACCGTGATGATAAGCGTGACGTCCTTTTCGTCCATCAGCTCCACCGCCGCCTCGGAAAGGCCATAGCCGTCCTCGCCGCGGCTGGGCAGCTTGTAATAGACGTCGGCGCCCGCGCTGTCCAGGTAGGTATACAACAGCGCGGTGGCTGTCACGCCGTCCACGTCATAATCGCCGAACACCACAATGCGCTCGCCGTTGTCGATGGCCTGCTGGATGCGCGCCACCGCCTGCGGCATGCCCGAAAGGCGCATGGGGTCGCCCAAACGGCCGCCGGGCCCGCACAGGGCCCGGGCCGCCTCGGGCGTGCCGCACCCGCGCGCGGCCAAAACGCCGCACACAAGCTGCGGCATGCCGGTTTCGGCGGCAAGGCGCCGGGCTGCATCTTCATCTTGCGGCGCAAGGCGCCATGGGCAATACGTCATGGGGGGTCATCGTTCCTTTTCCTCAGTCTTTGGCGCCGCATGCATGGCCAGGCCGCCCTCTACAAGGCCCTCCTGCGAAAGCACGGCCTTCAGGGCGCCGGCCTCGGCGCTCACATCCAGCGCGGCGGCCTGCAAAAGGCTGTCCAGCAGGTTGGCAAAGGCATCGTTCACCGGGGCCAGCACATCGCGCACCTCGTTGCGCACATTGGCCGCGGCCTCGCTGGAGGCCGTGTGCGGCTCCACCTCGTTGTACACCTTCAAAAGGCGCAGCGTGGTGGGCATATAGTAATCGCAAAAGCGGCGCACGTCGTCCTGCGCGCCGGGGTGGCTTTGCACCCATTCAAAAATATCCTGCGCCTTTTCGCGGATGCCGCGCGCGCTTTTGGCAATTTCTTCGTCGTCAATCTCTTTAATCTGTGCGTCCAGCTCGCGCAAAAAGTTCTGGCTTTGCGCGGCAAAGGCGCTTTGCGGCTGTGCCGATGCAGGCTTTTTGGCCTTTTTGCGGCGCGGCTTTGCACGGGCCTGTTCGTCCTGCTGCTTGGCGCGCTGGGGGTTTTTCAGCCGCCACACGGCGTTGTTGGCCCAAAAGCAGCCCGTCTCGTCATCTACAAAGCCAAAGGGGAAATAGCCCCGGCGCACCAGGTCTTTCAAATCTTTTTCCACGGCAGCCACGCTGCGCCCCGAGGCGCGGGCAATGTCCGCCAGCGGGCAGGCCTCCTGCAAATTGATGATGTCGCGGTACCTTCGAAAGTTCTTCACCCGCTCAAGCAGGCGGAAGCCCAGCTGGGAAAGCTTGCCGAACGCAAGGCTCAGCAGGCCATACTGCGCCACATCGGCGGCCACCGTCACAGCCGAGCTCAGCGAATAGATAAAAAAGGCGTTTTCGGCCAGCTGGCTCAGCCCCACGCAGGCAAACAGCACGCACAGCGCCGCACAGCCCACGCCCACGGCCCCGCCCAGCAGCTGCTTTGCCAGCGTGCCGCCGTCCGCCGGCGCGGGGCGGCGCGCCCGGGCCGCGCCGTTTGCGTTCAGGTTGGGCGCATAGAATTTTGCGCCGGAATCGGTAAATTTTTTCGGCATGCTCATTTCCTTCAGCCGCGGCATCACCACGGTGAGAAAGAGAATAAGAACAATAATCTCCAACCGCGTTTCCCCCTTTTTGCGGCGCAGGCAGCGTCACTGCCCGGCCATGCCGTCCTGCACAAGGCCGTCCTGTGCCAGCACGGTCTCTAAAGCGCTGATCTCGGCCGAGACATTCAGCGCCGTATCCTCCAAAAGGCCGTCGTGCAAGGTGACAAAAGCCTTGTCGATGGTTTCCAGAATATCGCCAATCTCCTGCTGAATGCCGCTGGCCACGCTGCTGTCACCGGCGTGCTGCTCCACCTCGTTGTAGGTGCGCAGCAGTTTCAGCACCGTGGGCAGGTAATAGCCCGAAAAGCGGCGCACACTGGCCTCTTTGCCCGGGTGCTGCTTCAGCCAGGCGGCAATCTGCCGGGTGTGGCGCTCCAGCTTTTCCACCTTGGCGCACACCTCTTTGTCGCGGATGCGCGCCTTTTCGGCGCCCAGCTCCTGCAAAAAGCTCTCGTACACTTCGCTCACCGTGGGCGCGGCTGCCTCCGCGGCAGGTTCTTCCGGCTGCTGCGCCCGGCCGGCCGCCTCCTGCTGGGCCAGATAGGCAAGGTATGCGGTGCGGCCCGTGAACAGGCGGGCGCCGTCTGGCGAGAGGTACATGCCCTCCATCTCTCCCATCTGCAAAAAGCGGCGCACATCTGCCAGCACGGCCTTTTCCGTGCGGCTGGTGGCCGCCGCCAGCTCGCTGACGCGGCAGTACGAGCGGTCTTCCAGCACCGTCATATAGCCCACCAGCAGGCGCAGGCGCCTGGCCTTGCGCACCTTGAAAACACCGCTGACAAAGCCCCACACCGCAAACACGGCCAGCACCGGCACGCCCGCCCAGCCGTCCTCGATGGCGGTGGTAACGGCCAGCGCCGTAAACAAAGCGCCCATGGCCAGGTGGCCGCCCGCGGCAATGGCCGCGCTTTCGCGGCGGCCGCGCAGCTTTTTCAGGCGGCGCTTTTTTTCGGCCGCACGGCGGGCCGGCTGCGCCGCAGCGCGAAAGCCCTGTGCCGCCGCCCCAGATCGGAAGAGCGTCGTGTAGGGAAAGAGTGTAGATCTCGGTGGTCGCCGTATCATTAAAAAAAAAAAAA
>UREN01000053.1 GCA_900546885.1 uncultured Oscillospiraceae bacterium | reverse complement strand
TTATCCATAACTGTACGAAAGCCAGCTTGTATACCCAAGGTTGTTTTTAAGCCATGAACAAAATGCCGCAGCAAACAGCCGGGCGGCCCGTGCTTTGCTGCACGGGCCGCCCGGCCTGCTGCCTGCACCGCCCCAAAGGGACGCAGGCAGGCGTACTTTTTCGGTTTCAGGCATGCATCACCAAAGCTGGCATACCTGTTCATACATATCCACGTACTGTTTTGCGCTGGCGCCCCAGGAGCAATCGCACTCCATTGCGCGCTTCACCAGCACATGCCAGCCGCTTTGGTTTTCAAAGCCCTCTTTGGCGCGCAGGATGGTGCCCAGCATTTCATGGGCATTGTAATTGCGGAAGGTGAAGCCATTGCCCTTGCCGTCGCCCGAATCGTGAATGGAGTCGCGCAGGCCGCCTGTCTCGCGCACAATGGGAATGGCGCCATAGCGCAGCGCCACCATTTGGGAAAGGCCGCACGGTTCCGATTTCGAGGGCATCAGGAACATATCTGCCCCTGCGTACACTTTGCGCGCCAGGCTGGGCACAAAGCCAATGCGCACGCCCACCGCCCCGGGGTTGCGCGCCGCCAGCTCGGAGAAAAAGCTTTCATATTCGCTTTCACCCGAGCCAAGCACCACCAGCTGAATGCCGTTGTTCACCACCTCCTGCGCCACATGGCGCACAAGGTCTACGCCCTTATGGCCCACAAGGCGCGTCACCATGGCCAGCACGGGCACAGGCCAATCGTGCAGGCCGAAAATGCTTTGCAAATCTTTTTTGCAGGCCAGCTTGTGTGTTTTAAAGTTGGCCGCCGTGTAATTTTCGGCAAGGTTCGGGTCTGTGGCAGGGTCATAGCTTTTGGTGTCGATGCCATTCAAAATGCCGCACAGCTTATACTGTTTTTGCCGCAGCAAATCGTCCAGCCCGTGGCTGTACCATGGGTCTAAAATTTCTGTGGCATAGCTGGGCGACACGGTGGTTACCTTATCGGCACATTCAATGGCGCCTTTCATGAAGTTCACACAGCCGTCATACTCCAGCAAATGGGCGTCTGCACGGCCAATGCCCAGGGTGTCCTCCATAATATCCATGCCATATTTGCCCTGGTATTGGATGTTATGGATGGTAAACACCGTTTTAATGCTGCGGTGAGATTCCAGATGCCGGTAATACAGGTTCAAATACACGGGCACCAGCGCCGTCTGCCAATCGTTGGCATGGATGATATCCGGGTGGAAATCCACATGGAACAGCATTTCGCAAATGGCACGCGAGAAGAAGGCAAAGCGCTCGCCGTCATCGTAAAATCCATACAGCCCGGTGCGTTTGAAATAGTATTCGTTGTCTAAAAAGTAATATTTTACGCCGCCGGCCTCCAGCTCGAACAGGCCGCAATACTGGTTGCGCCAGCCCACGGGCACATTGAAATTGGTAAGATAAGTGAGCTTGCCGCGGTATTCTTCCCGCATATCGCCATACAGCGGCAGCACCACGCGGCAGGCTGCGCCGCAGTTTTGTATGGCTTTGGGCAGGCTGCCCGCCACATCGCCAAGGCCGCCGGAAGCGGCAAACGGCGCGGCCTCACTGGCACAATATAAAATGTTCATACGATTTCCCTCTTTCCAGTTTGCCGGGCGCATGGCATGCGCCCGGTGCAGCACATCACACAACCGTGCCCTTTTCCACATACACGGGGAAGTTCTCGTTGCCCTTCAAATGGCGGCGCTCGGTGATGGTGACGTTTTTATCGGTGACGATATATTCCATCTCCACACCCTGTTCCACCACGGTGCCCTGCATCAGCACACAATTTTTTATGCTGGCGCCTTTGGCCACGCGCACACCGCGGAACAGCACGCAGTTTTCCACTTCGCCCTCGATGATGCAGCCGTCGGCCACCACGCTGTTGTGCACTTTGCAATCCATGGCATAGCGCACGGGCGCCTCGTCGCGCACCTTGGTGTACACCGGGCGCTCGGGCGGGAACAGCGCCTCCATATTCTTATGGTTCAAAAGGCGCATGTTTTCGTCAAAATAGCTTTTCATATTATAGATGCGCGCCCGGTAGCCGGTGTATTCATACCCGCGCACATGCAAAATCTTCAGCGCAGGGGCCAGAATGTCGCGCTCTAAATATACATAATTGTGCACCGTGGCGTCACGCACCATGGCAATCAGTTCTTCCCGGCCCATAACAATAACGTTCATGGAAAGGTTTTGCACGCCGGTGCGGTAATCGTTGCAGCGAAGCTGCGTCATGCGGCCGCTCTCGTCGAAATCGAAGGTGTAGTTGTCTGTCTGCAGCGCCTCGGGGATGGCGGCGCGCTCATACACCATGGTTACGTCGGCGCCCGCGCTGATGTGCTTCTGCATCAAATCGGCATAGTCAACGTCCGAGGCGATGTTGCAGTCGGACAAGATGACATATTTTTCCTTCTGCGCCTCCAAATAGCTGAGAATGGAGGCAATGGCCTCCACACGGCCATGGTACATTTTGGTGTTGCTTTGGGCAAACGGCGGCACCATATTCAGGCCGCCCAGCTTGCGGGAGAGGTCCCACTCGCGGCCGTTGCCCAAATGGTCCATCAGGGAATAATAATTCTTTTTGGCCAGCACCGTCACATTGTCAATGCCCGCATTCACCATGGCCGAAAGGGTAAAGTCTATCATGCGGTAGCGGCCGCCGAAGGGCACGCTTGCCATGGTGCGGCGGTGCACCAGCTCGGGGATGAGGTCGTCATAGGTATTCGGGAAAATGATGCCCAGCGTGTTTTTGTTCACCATAACTTCTCACCGTCCTGTACGTCTTTTTCCAGCATGGCCTTGGGGCCCACGCTGGCGTTTTCCCCAATGGTGCGGCCCTCGGCCACCACGGCCACGCCCCATTTGGCTTTGTCCTCCACTGTCTCGGGGCGCGCGCCCACGCGGGCGCCTTTTTTAATTACGGCATTTTCCGCAATGATGGAATAGCACACCTCGGCGCCCTCTTCCACCACGGCGCCCGGCATCAGAATGGAAGATTCCACCACCGCGCCCTGGGCCACGCGCACATTGGCAAACAGCACGCTGTTGCTTACATTGCCTTCCACCACACAGCCCTCGGTAATCATGCAGTTGTCCACATGGGCCTGCGGCGCAATATAGTGCCCCGGGCGGCCCGATGTGCGGGAGTATATTTTCCATGCCGGGTCCCACATATCCAGGGGCTGGTTCGGGTCCAGCAGGTCCATATTGGCTTCCCACAGGCTGTCGATGGTGCCCACATCTTTCCAATAGCCGTCAAACGGCCAGGCCACCATCTTCTGGTTATCTGCCAGCATATTGGGAATGATATTCTTGCCGAAATCGTTCGAGGAGGTTTTGTCCGCTTCGTCCTCCACCAGATATTTGCGCAGCTTTTCCCAGGTGAAAACGTAAATGCCCATGGACGCCAGGTTCGACTGCGGCTGCTTGGGCTTTTCCTCAAATTTGGTGATGGTTCCATCGGCGTCCGCCGTCATAATGCCAAAGCGCGGCGCCTCTTCCCAGGGCACCTCCAGCACGGCAATGGTGCAATCGGCCCCCTTTTCTTTGTGAAAAGCCAGCATCTCGGAGTAATCCATCTTGTAAATATGGTCGCCGGAGAGGATGACGACATACTGCGGGTCATACCGCTCGATGAAATTGATGTTCTGGTAAATGGCGTTGGCCGTGCCTTTGTACCAATCCGAGCCGGTGGCCGTCTGATAGGGCGGCAGCACATGCACGCCGCCGTACAGCCGGTCAAGGTCCCACGGCTGGCCGTTGCCGATGTAATCGTTCAGCACCAGCGGCTGATACTGCGTAAGGATGCCCACCGTGTCGATGCCCGAGTTCACACAGTTCGACAGCGGGAAATCGATGATGCGGTACTTTCCGCCGAACGGCACGGCGGGTTTTGCCAGCTTTCTGGTAAGCGCGTACAGGCGCGAGCCCTGGCCGCCGGCCAGCAGCATGGCAATACATTCTTTCATAATTCTCTCCCCTTGCTTTCGCCCTTGCGGGCCTTTTATCCTGCAAGCGAATCGCTTCGCTTTTAAGGCGTCTGCTCTGCCTTTCCGGCAGCCGGCCCCCTGGCCTCCCTTTGCTTTGTGCCCGGCGCGGGCTTTGCGGCGGCCCGTTTGCCGGCCGCGCGCGGCGCGCGCTTTTTCGGCACCCGGAACAGCACCGCCGCCATGGGCGGCACCTTCACGGAAATATAGTGCTCAAAGCCGTGCATGGGCTTTTTCACCGCTTTCACCGGCCCGTTGCACACACCGGTGCCGCCAAACTCTTTCGCGTCAGAGTTCAGCAGTTCCGTATAGGTGCCGGGGTTGGGCACGCCAAAGCGGTAATCGGGCCGCAGCACAGGTGCAAAGTTTGCCACACAGATAACCTCATTGCCGCTTTCGTCCCTGCGCAGGAACACGATGATGCTTTGGGATGAATCGTCCGGCACAATCCACTGAAAGCCGTTCCACGAAAAATCGTCCTGCCACAGGGCCGGCGTTTCGTTGTATATGCCGTTCAGGGCACGCACATACTGCTGCAGCTGTGCATGGCGCTCGTAGCCAAGCAGCAGCCAATCCAGCTGGTGCGCTTCGTTCCACTCAATAAACTGGCCAAACTCCTGCCCCATAAACATCAGCTTTTTGCCCGGGTGGGCCATCATATAGCCAAAAAAGGTGCGCAGGCCGGCAAATTTCTGCTCGTAATCGCCGGGCATTTTATTGATAAGGCTGCACTTGCCGTGCACCACCTCGTCATGGCTGATGGGCAGGATGAAATTTTCGCTGAACGCATAGAAAAAGCTGAACGTCACCTTGTTGTGGTTGCCAGAGCGGAACAGCGGGTCTGTGCTCATGTAGCTGAGCATATCGTTCATCCAGCCCATGTTCCATTTGAAGTTGAACCCCAGCCCCCCTTCGCTGACAGGGTGGGACACCAGCGGCCAGGCCGTGCTTTCTTCTGCAATCATCATGGCGTGCGGATGGCGCGCGAACACCTCGCTGTTCAGCCTTTGCAAAAATTCAATGGCCTCCAGGTTTTCTTTGCCGCCGTTTTTGTTGGGCGCCCACTCGCCGTCGCGGCGGTTATAATCCAGATACAGCATGCTGGCCACGGCATCCACACGCAGGCCGTCCACGTGGTATTCCTCCAGCCAGAACAGCGCGTTGGAAATCAAAAAGCTCTGCACTTCCGGGCGGCCATAGTCAAACACCATGGTGCCCCACTCTTTGTGCTCGGCGCGCAGGGGGTTTTGGTCTTCATAACAGTTGGTGCCGTCAAATTTGTAAAGGCCAAACTGGTCCTTCGGGAAGTGCGCGGGCACCCAGTCCATAATGACGCCGATGCCGCCCTGGTGGCAGGCGTCCACAAAGGCCTTGAAATCGTGCGGCGTGCCATAGCGGCTGGTGGGGGCAAAATAGCCCGTCACCTGGTAGCCCCAGCTTCCGTCAAACGGGTGTTCCATAATGGGCATCAGCTCCACATGGGTATAGCCCATCTCCTGCAAATAGGGCACAAGCTGCGCGGCAAGTTCGCGGTAATTATAGGGGTTGCCGTCTTCATAGGTGCGCCAAGAGCCGGCGTGCATCTCGTAGATGTTCACCGGTTCCTTCAGCGGGCTGTGCCTGGCCACTTTTTTCTGCCAGGCGGCGTCGCCCCATTCATAGCCCGCCAGCTCGTACACCTTAGAGCAGTTTGCCGGGCGCGTTTCCGTGTGAAAGGCGTAAGGGTCTGCCTTGAACACCAGCTCGTCATCCGGCGTGGTGACACAGTATTTATAAATATCGTATACGGCAAGGCCGGGCACAAAGCACTCCCAAATGCCGCCGTCTTCGTCCAGGTTTTCCATGGGGGCCGCACCGGGCACCCAGCTGTTGAAATCGCCCACCACGCTGACCGCCTTGGCGCGCGGGGCCCACACGCGAAACACCACGCCCTGCTGCACGCCGCGCGTTTCGAAGTGCGCGCCAAAAAATTTCTGGCTTTCGAAATTTTTGCCCTGTTTGAATAAGTATACTGGAACTTCAGCGTTTGTATGTTTCAGGTTTTTTGCCAAAATACTTCCTCCTTTTTGGCGCCAGGGCGCCTCAGGCTGACAGCGGCACCGCGCCGGCTGCTGCCGGGCGCGATGCAACGCATGATTCTTTCCTCTATTTTACTCATCTTTCTTGCATTTTTCAAGGGAATTCTGTATCATTTAGGCAATCTACTGCCAAAAAAAAGAGGATATTTTAGATATTTTACACAAAATTTATTAAAACTTACCATTTCCGCGCAAAAGACGCAAAAAAAAGAGCGCTTCCGCCACCGCAAAAGGCACGAAAACACTCGCAAAACAAAAGCAAAGCCGGGCGGAAATGCAGTTTCCCGCCCGGCCCGGCCAAATTCAAAGCCATTTTTTCTTCAGCATCCATACCACAGCAGCGCCTGTAAACAGCACAGCAATGGCAATCACAATCCAAAACCCATAGGGCGAAGTTTCGAACGGCACCGGCACGTTCGAGCCCCACAGCCCGAATATAATGGAGGGAATGGTGAGGATGATGGTGACAGATGCCAGCACCTTCATCACAATATTCAGGTTGTTCGAAATCACCGAGGCAAACGCATCCATGGTGCCGGAAAGAATGTCGCGGTAGATGTTCGACATCTCAATGGCCTGCTTGTTCTCGATAATCACGTCCTCCAAAAGCTCTTCGTCTTCGGGGTACGCTTTCACAAACTGGGTGCGCATCAGTTTTTCCAGCACAAGCTCGTTGCCCTTCAGCGAGGTGGAAAAATACACAAGGCTTTTTTCCAGCCCCAGCATTTGAATAAGCTCTTTATTTTTCATCGAGATGTGCAGCTCGTTTTCCACACGGTTGGAGGCTTTATCCACCTCGCGCAGGTAGAACAGAAACAGCGTGGCATTGCGGTACAGCATCTGCAGCGTCATGCGGCGCTGCTTTTTGGTGGAAAAGCTTTTCACCGGGCTGTCGCTGAACGCGCGCGTCAGCGCCGTCTCTTTCAGGCACACCGTCACGATATTTGCCTCTGTCAGAATGATGCCGTACGGCAGTGTAGTGTACACAAAGCCGCGCCCGGGGCGCACCTCCACGGTTGGGGTGTCCACCAAAATCAGCATGTGCCCGTCTTCAGAGTCGATGCGGCTTCGCTCCTCTTCGTCCAGCGCCGCGCGCACCAGGTCTGCGTCAATGTGCAGCTGCGTGCACACCGCAGCAATTTCTTCTTCCGTGGGGGCGCACAAATCCACCCACGTGCCGGGGCAGATTTGCTCGCATTCATGCAGCCGCCCCTCCTGCGTCTCATAAATCGAAACCATCAGCCGTTCCTTTCCGCGCCAAAACACGGCGCGAAAGGGCAGCTATGGCCGCCGCGCACCGTGAACAGCGCTATGTAATTTTTGTTTGCATAATCGCCCTTGGGCGTCGCCTTCCATGGCCTGCTCACAGTCCTTTCCGCGGCCTGCCTGCATGTACGTCTCCATGCCGCCGCATTATTCAGTTTATGCTTTGCACCGTCGGTTTGTCAAGGTTTTTTGCCGTGCTTTTCCTTGCAAAACCTGCATTTTTCGCGCACGGCAGGCGCAGGCAAAGGGGCCGCCCCGCAGGGGCGGCCCCTTTGCCTTTGCGCTGCATCATATGCCGCATTTGCCCGGCTGTGCCCAGCCTCAGGCCGGCATGCCTGTTTTGGGGTTTGCCTTCTGGCCGCCGCTGGGTGCGGACGGCTGAGGCTGGGGCTGGGTGGGTGTTTCCGTCTTTTTGACCACGCCGAAGGTGCCGTCTGCATTCTGCTTCAGCTCAAACCCGGGCACAACGTAACCGGCCGCATCTTTGGAGGTGAAGGAGCCGCCCGAAATGCTGATATTGGCTTGCTTGATGTCATTGCTGCCGCTGGCGGCGAACTGTGTGTCGAACGTGCCGCCCTGAATGGTGAGGGCAGCTTTATCCTCCCAGCCGTCCACCGGGTTGCCTGCGCCGTATTCTATCTTGCCGGTCACTTTGCCGGTAAAGTTTTCGTCAAAGGTGACGGTGACGCCGTCTTTATATGCATCCGACATATTATAATACAAATCGAAGGCCACTTTTCCTTCGCCCGCCGTAATGCAGGTATCGCCCGTTGCCACCGTGTTGCCGAAGTTGTTCGAAAGCACATAGCCGCAGACGCTGCTCTTCGTGCCGTCCAGCTTCACGCCGTCCAATGTGAGGTCGCAGTAATTCTGCACCAGTATCTTGGCTTTGTCGGAAGTGAGCGTGCCGTTCTTCAGCGTGACGGCAGAGCCCTTCAAAAGCTGCATGCCGTTCGTCTCTGTGCCCGCAGAGCCGACCAGCGTCCCGTTGATATTGTATGTGTGCCCGCCGAAATCGAACACAATGCTCTGCCCCTCTTTCACCACCACGCCGCCGCCCTGCGCGTCCCTGAGCATGGTGATGGTAACCTGCGTGCCATCCGCAGGCACTGCGGCCACGGCCTCGGCCAGCGTGTTGTACCCAACATTGCCGATGGCGAAGCAGGCGTCCGCGGCAGGCGCGATGATGAAGTTCCCGTTTTCGTCTTCCACCGCCGCAGAGCCCGCGGGCACATATGCGCTCACATCCGAGCTGAAGGTGCCGCCGGTAATACTCGCCGCGCCCACGGCGTTATCTGTATTTTCTACAACAACCGCGGTTCCATCGAGGGTCCCGCCGGTAAATGTGCCGCCTTTTATCAAGACGATAGAGCTTTTTCCCGCTCCGCTGTCAGGCGCAGGGTTACTGTTCCCGATATGCACCGCTTCCCTGTATGCCGCATGAAAATTGCCGCCATATACAGTAGCCATATTTTCAAAAGATTCTCCGGCCACATACAGTGCATAGAAGGAAGTAGTCGTATGGGCCGGGTTATTTACACAGGAAACTGTGCTGAAATCGCCGTCATAAATATCCGCTGTACCCCCTGCAATCGCCAAGCCGCCCTGTACGCCTACTACTTTACCATTTTCAAAGCGCAGGTAAGCAGTACTGGAGCTTTCACCGCTGCGAACTGTATATCCCCACTTGTCCGAGCAGGAGCTGCAGGACGTATTACGGAATTCGCCGCCGGAAATCGTCATGTCTCCCCGGTTTTCCACAGCGGGATACCAGGGGCTTTCATAGTAACCGCCTTTTATATAAGTCGTACTGCCCTCCTGTGTGGCAATTTCAGTGCCGCAGCCCGTATAAGTGCCGCCTTCAAAAGTAGCTGTCCCACCTGCGCGGTTCCAAATATTGCTGCCGGCCGCCTGCAAATTTCCACGGTAAGCACCATTCTTCAGGCACAAAACCCCATAGTTGTCAATACTGCCGTACCCCAAAGTACCGGCGCTGCTGTCCACCGTGCCTTCGCCTGTCACAGTTAATGTTCCGTAGTTTACAAAGGGGCGGCCCTCAAAACTGCTTTCTACCGTAATGCTGTGCCCCTTCATATCCAGCAGAATATTTTTGCCTTCCGGAACGGTAACGATATCCTCTGTTTTCATCACAATGTCGTCAAGCAGCTCGACGGTTGTTTCCACCCCGTCCGGCGCGGCCTCCACCGCCTGCGCCAGAGTAGCGTACTGTGTGCCGTTCACCTGCGCCACATTGCCTGCCTCGCCTTCGGCAAACGCTGCGGCGCCGCCAAACGCAAGCACCATGCATGCCGCCAGCAGAAATACCGCCGCTTTTTTCCATACCGCATATTTCATAATCCGCTTCACCTTTCTTTCGGGCTTCGAAAGGCAGAGCAGGGCGGCCCTTCTTTTCAGGGAAAATTGTTTTCACCAGACGGTGAAAACAGAGAACAGGCGCCTGTTCTGCCGAATAAGCAAATTATACCAGCAAAGCCTCCCGGTTTCAAGTGGGCCGGGAGGCTTTGCCGTCATTTTTTCGCAAAAAGCTGCACGGTGCGCGCTGCAAGCAGGCCTGCATCGGCGGCGTCGTGCGTCACGCACACCACGGCGCGCCCCGCGGCATTTTCGCGCACAAAGGCGGCGGCAGCGGCCTTTGCCTCATCGTCCAGCCCTTTGAAGGGCTCGTCTAACAGAACGGCCGCGCTGTCTGCCAGCATGGCGCGCGCCAGGCTTACCCGGCGCTGCTGCCCGCCCGACAGCTCGCACACGGGCTGGTGCATGGTGTGCGCTTCAAACCCCAGCGCGCCAAAAGCGCTTTCTGCCTGCGCCCGCGTGCACGGGCAGGCCAGCAGCACATTGCCCACTGCCGAAAGGCCGGGCACCAGCCGTTCTTCCTGAAAAGCACAGGAAAGCTTTGCCCCCGCGGGGGAAATGCTGCCCCGGTCGGGCTTAACCAGCCCCAGCAGCAGGCGCAGCAGCGTGGTTTTGCCCGCGCCGCTGGGCGCCATGACACACACGGCCTCGCCCGGGGCAAAGCGCTGCGTTACGCCGCACAGCACCGCATTGCCGTGAAAGCTTTTCCACACGCCGTCTGCCTGCAGCGCCGCAGGCGCTGCGGCCCGGTGCCGCATGGGCGGCGGGCACCGGCGGCACACAGCCTGTTCGGCAAGCCCAAGCGCCGCCAGAAACAGCTTTTCAAAGCCAAAGCTGAGCAGGATGATGACCAGCGTCCAGGCAAACAGGTCTGGCGCCGAGAGCAGCAGCTTTGCATTGTACAGCATTTCGCCCAGGCTGCCGGCCGTAATGCCAATCACCTCGGCCGCCACGCCGCTTTTCCAGCACAGGCCAAGGCCCACCCGGCACGCGGCACGCACGCCGGGCGCTGCCGCGGGGGCATAGACGTAGCGCGCCGTGCGCACAGGCCCCAGGCGGAACACTTTCGCCATCTCGGGCAACGCGGTGTCCACGCTTAAAAGGGCCTCCAGCGTGTTGGCATATACCACGGGCATCACCATCAGAAAGCTGATCAGCATGGAAAGGTTGGCCGCATTGCTCAGCCAGAACAGCGCCAGCACCGTAAAACTGGCCACCGGCACACTTTTTATTGTGAGGATCAGCGGGTGCAGCAGCACGCGCACAAAGGCGCAGGCGGCGGAAAGGCACGCCAGCGCAAGCCCCCCGAACAGGCCCAGAAAAAAGCCCGCCAGAATGCGCGCTGTGCTTTGGCACACTGTGTGCCAGAAGGCAGCGGTGGGCACAAGGCCCGCCAGCGTCTTCAGCACTGCAAGCGGCGAGGCCAGAATCAGCGAAGAGGCCACCGCCATGCTTACGGCCTGCCACACGCACAGCCAAAACACAATGGCCAGCGCGTTTTGCAGCCACTTGTGATGCAGCAACTTACGCACCGTAGTAGAAATCGTCGCCGGGCATCTGCCCGCCCACTGCCTGTGCGTTCTGTTCATACAGAACATTCAAATAACCGGACACCTTGGCCTTCATATCCGCCCCGGTAATAAACGTGATATTGCACGCGGGCAGGGCTTTTTCGGCCACCTCGGCCTTGGGCACAATGCCATACTGCGCCACAAGGGCCGCGGCCTCCTGCGTGTTGGCGTTTACAAACTCTACACTGGCCGCATAGTCTTCCAGAAACTCTGCAAAGGCCGCCTCGTTCTCTTCCACAAACTGCGTGCGCGCCAGCACCACGCCGGTGACAAGGGCAGAATCGGGCGAAACCTTGTTCCACTCCTCCGTCATATCCAGCGCAACGCTAAGGCCCTCCATCTGCATCTGCGCCGTGGTGACATACGGCTGGGGCAGCATGGCAATGGGGTACCCGCTGGACATTTGCATGGCGCTCAGCACCTCGGTGGCCTCGCTTTTATATTCCACCGTTACATCTTCGCCCGGCACAAGGCCGTTTTGCTCTAAAATATAGTTCAGCGTATATTCCGGCGTGGTGCCCTTGCCCGTGGAATAGATGGTTTTGCCCGCAAGGTCGGCCACGCTGGTGATGCCGTCGCCCGTCGTCACAATATACAGCACGCCCAGCGTGTTGATGGCGGCCACTTCCACGCCGCCCGTCTCTTTCATCTTATTGTACAGCACACTGGCAAGGTTGCAGGGCACAAGGGCTACGTCCACTTCCCCTTTCACCAGCAGCGGGGTAATTTCGTCCGCTGCGCCATACATCGTCACTTCATAGTCGTGGCGCGCCTCGCCCTTGTCTGCGCTGTCCATCAGGCCCACAAGGCCCATCGTGGTGGGGCCCTTCAGGCTGGCGATGCGAAACGCCGTGCGCTGGGCCGCCTGCTGCGGCTGGCTTTCGCTGGCGGCGCTTTGCGCCGGGGCCGAAGAGGCCGCGCTGGAGGCAGGGCCGCTGCACCCGGCCAAAAGTGTGGCGCACAGTGCAAGCGCCAGCAAAAGGCTAATGGTCTTTTTCATCAAGAAACCCCTCTTTTCTGCGCGCCGAAAGGCGCGCCTTGTCGGAATA
>UREN01000052.1 GCA_900546885.1 uncultured Oscillospiraceae bacterium | reverse complement strand
TTAGGAGATTTAAGATTAAGGCCAAAATGTTTTATAGTAGGTGGAAAAGAATAAAGAGCGGATGTTTTCGATTCATCACTATTTGAACTTGCTTCATTAAAAACATTATGTGTTCTGGATGCTGAATATTTTCCTTCGCTGCGGTGCCCGGCCAGCCCCTTCACGCTGGAGGCATATTCCGAGGGCGTCATGCCCGTCACCTTTTTGAAGTGGCGCGAGAAATAGTGGATGGAGGTGTAACCCAAAAGCGCCGATATCTCGGTGAAATTGTGCCGCCCCTCGCGGATGAGCTCCTGCGCTTTTTCTATTTTCATGCTGCCGAAATACTCCATGGCGCCGCCGCCCGTCTTTTCGCGGAACACTTTTTGCAAATAGCTGCGGCCCACCAGGTTGTCGCGGCAGATGTCGGCCAGCGTCAGTTTGCGCGAAATGTTCTTTTCCAGGTAGGCGCGCACCCTGTCCACAAATTCCTGCTGGCTGTGCGCGCGTATCAGGCTGGTGGGCTTTGCCGTGCCCTGCGCCGCGCCGCCCTGGCCCCGGCGCGCCAGGCACACCAGCAGGCTTTCCAGGCTGGCGCCAATCAGCTGCTCGGCGCCGAAGGGCGCGTGCGGCGCGCGCAGAAGCTGCTTTGTGTAGGGGTCGTTCAGCGGGGTGGAAAAGGCCTCTGCGGCCTCTTTGATGATGCGCGCCAGATATTCGCGCTCGGCGTCGCCAATGGCCAGCACGCGCCCGGCAAAGCGCGCCATGGCCGGGCTGCGGCACACAAAGCTCATCACCACAAGGTTGGGCGCCACCACGCCGTTTGCGCGCAGGCTGTGAAATTCGCCCGGCTCGTGAAAAATCATCTGGCCGCGCTTCATGGTCAGCTCGCGGCTGCCCGCGCGCACATGCAGCTCGCCCTTGTCCACATATAAAAATTCCCAGAAATCGTGCTGTTCGCCCTCGTAGCAATAGTTGCTGGCGTATTCAAAATAATGCACAGAGACCACCTCGTCCACCTCGAACGGGCGCTCCAGCCGAAGGGCTTTATAATCCATGGCAGTTCCTCCTTATGGCTGCACCGGCGCGGCCGCCTGTGCGGCGCGTGCGCGCTTGCGGTACTCTGCGGGGCTGAGGCCCTCGGCTTTGCGAAAACTCTGCGAAAAATAGCTGGGCGAGGAAAAGCCGATGGAATGGGCAATTTGCGAAAGGGAATAGCTGGTGTGTTCCAGCATGTGCCGCCCCTCGCGAATGCGGCGCATAATCAGGTAGTTGATGGGCGAAATGCCGTATTCCCGCCGGAACGTGTGGGAAAGGTGATATTTGTTCACATGCGCCACCTCGGCCAGCGTGTCCAGCGAAAGGGGCTCGGTGAAATGCTCGTCAATATACCGCCGCGCGGCCGCACATTCCGAATTGGCCCGGTAGGTGCCGGCGGGCGCCAGGCGCAGCGCCGCCTGGCGGGATAATTTGATTAAAAACACATCCAGCAGATGCTGGCACACGGCCTGCCAGCCCTGCGGGGCGTTTTCGGCCTCGCGCACAAACTCGCGCAGGTAAAACAGCATCTCGCTGCGCTGCTGGCGGCAGTTCAGCACCGTGCAGGGCGAGGCATTGCCGGCCAGCTGCAGGTCCAGCCCGTTCACGCCCAGCACAATATATTCCAGCGGGTTGGAAGAAAAGCTGGTTTCGGTGTGCTCTACATGCGGGTTTACAATAATAAGGTCGTCGCTGCCCACGGGCTGGGCGCGGTCTGTCAGGCGAAACTCGCCAATGCCCCGCACACAGTAAAACAGCTCGGTGCAGGTGTGCGCGTGCATAGAGCCCTGCCAATCCGGCCCATACTGGGCAGAGGTGACATACAAAAGCTGCGGGCCGCCATGCGGCGCGGGCCCGGTGTCCAGCAGCTCGTAACGGATATTGCTCATAACGGGCACCTCATACGTTATTTAGAAATCTTGCGTGCTTTTTAGATGGGAGAAATTTCCCATCTGCTTTTTTCCATTATAAACATCTTTTGCGCAGGATACAAGCCGGGGTGAATATCCTGATTTTTCCAAAACAGCAATATGCTAGAATTTATTTTATAATTTTGTTGATAATATTCATAAAAATCACCTGTCTGGTGCAAACTGAATGTTCGCTGTGCACAAAAGAACAAGAAATATAAAATGGAACGCAAGAAACTGATTGAAAGAAATTTTTGTGAGGGCTATGCTGAACATACAGGAACACACTCCGCGCCTGCCGCACGCGGCAGCCGTGCCGCCCGGGGCGCAGGGTGAAATTCTTTTAGGAGGTCAACAAGATGAAAAAAGTATTGTGCACTGTGCTGGCGCTTGCCATGGCGCTGGCGCTGCTGGCCGGCTGCGGCGGCGCGCCCGCTTCTTCCGGCAGCACGGCGGCTTCCGGTTCTGCCGGAAACGCAGAAAACGCCACCATTAAGGTGGCCGCGCTGGTGTCCGGCTACGAGAACACCTACCCCGGCATGTGGCAGGAGGTATGCGACGCCTTCACCGCCCAGACGGGCATCAACGTGGAGCTCACCCTTGAGCAGAACCTGGAGGATGTGCTGAACGCTTCCATGCAGGGCGGCGATTATCCGGATGTCATCCATCTGGCCACCGGCCGCCCCGCCGGCCTGACCGAGCAGTTCATCAACGACAAGATGATTGCCGATATCACCGATGTGCTGGATATGACGGTGCCCGGTGAAGACGTGAAGGTTGGCGACAAGATTATTGAGGGCTTTACCGAGACCTCTGCCACCAACCCCTACGGCGATGGCAAAACCTACCTTGCCCCCATGTTCTACAGCCCCTGCGGCCTGTTCTACAACGCCGGCCTGTTTGAGGAAAAAGGCTGGGAAGTGCCCACCACGTGGGACGAGATGTGGGAGCTGGGCGACAAGGCCATGGAGGAAGGCATTTACCTGTTCACCTACCCCACCGCCGGCTACTTTGACGCTTTCCTGTATGCTCTGATGAACGTGGTGGGCGGCCCCGAGTTCTTCGAGAAGGCCACGCACTATGAAGAGGGCATCTGGGAGACCCCGGAAGCGGACAAGCTGTTCGAAATTCTGGATAAACTGGCCGATTACACCCACCCCAGCACCCCTGCGCAGGCCAACAACCAGGACTTCACCCGCAACCAGCTGATGGTGATGACCGATGAGGCCCTGTTCATGCCCAACGGCACGTGGATTATCGGCGAGATGGCCGAGGCGGAAATTGCCCAGGATGTGGCCGACGGCTTCCAGTGGGGCATGACCGCACTGCCCGCCCTGGATGCGGACAGCATCGGCTACAGCTACACCTTCCTGGAGCAGGCGTGGATCCCCTCCGGCGCCGAGCACATTGACGAGGCCAAGACATTCCTGTCTTACCTGTATAGCGATGAGGCCGCCTCGATTTTTGCCAAGGGCGGTGCTGTGCAGCCCATCCTCGGCATGACCGACCAGCTGGAAGGCGACAACAAACTGTTCTATTCCATCTATGACAATGGCGCGGGCGCTGCCATGGGCGGCTTTGCAGCCTACTCGCCCATTCCCGGCATCGACAACACCTCTGTGTTCTTCGAGCCGATCAACTCTCTGGTAGAGGGCAGCCTGAGCATTGACGAGTGGAGAGCCAATATCATTTCCGCTACCGATCAAATGCGTGCCAACCTGGTGGCCTGATTGCGCCGGTCTCCGTCGCAGGATTCATAACACCAAATAAAAGCGGCGATGAGCGGAAATTTCGTTCATCGCCGCCCATTTTTGAGAAGAGGAGTTGAAAGTGTGAAGAAAGACGGACGGCATAAGGCATTCGTGGCCCTTTGCGTGGCACCGGCCACCATCCTGTTCACTGTACTCATGATCATCCCCACACTGAACGTGTTCCGGATGTCCCTGTTCGAGCGCGGGGCGTTTTCTCCCACAGAGACGTTTGTGGGAATGAAAAACTTTCAGACGCTGCTGAATGATGCAACGTTCATCCGTTCTATGCAGAATACAATTCTGCTGATTGTGGTTGTCACCATTGTGACGTTCGCTTTCGCACTGGTGTTCGCCAACATCCTGACCCGTGAAAAAATTCGCGGCCAGGGGTTCTTCCGGGTTGTGTTCTACATCCCCAATATCCTTTCCGTGGTTGTCATCTCCGGCATTTTCTCGGCCATTTACCAGCCGGACGAAACGGGCCTGCTCAACAGCATCATCGGCCTGTTCCGCAACATGGCCGACCCCATCCGCTGGAAGGGTGAAAGCCTTGTAATGGTAAGCCTGATTATTGCCATGGTGTGGCAGGCCATTGGCTATTACATGGTGATGTACATGGCCTCTATGGCCAGCGTGCCCGGCAGCCTGTACGAAAGCGCCAGCCTGGACGGCGCCGGCCGCCTGACGCAGTTTTTCCAAATCACCATTCCCCTGATTTGGACGAATATCCGCACGACACTGACGTTCTTTATCATCTCCACCATCAACATGGCGTTCCTGTTCGTCAAGGCCATGACTTCCGGCGGCCCCAACGGCGCCTCTGAGGTGGCATTGTCTTATATGTACGGCCAGAAGGACGCCGGCCTATACGGCTATTCCATGGCCATTGGCGTGGTGGTGTTCCTGTTCTCGTTCCTGCTCTCTGCGCTGGTGAACAAGGTGACCAAGCGCGAGCCGCTGGAATTTTAAGGAGGGGTAGGTATGGATCACGTGAAAAAGACATCGGGCGAGCGCCTGTACAAGGCGTTTGTCTACCTGGTGCTGGGCCTGCTTGCCATCAGCATCATTGTGCCGGTGGCCTGGGTGTTCCTGGCCTCCATCAAGCAGAACAGTGAATTCTACGGCAACCCCTGGGCGCTGCCCGCCGGCTTTTACTGGCAGAACTTTGTGGATGCCTGGAACAAGGCCAGCATGGGCAGCTATATGCTCAATTCAGTCATTGTAACAGCGCTTGCGCTTGCCATTCTGCTGGTGGTGGCGCTGCCCGCGGCCTATGTGCTGTCCCGCTTTCAATTCAAAGGGCGCAAGTTTCTCAACGTGTGCTTCATGGGCGGGCTGTTCATCAATGTGAACTACATTGTGGTGCCCATCTTCCTCATGCTGCGGGACGGCGACCTCTGGCTGAAAAATCTGGTGGGCGGCAGCTTCCTGCTGAACAACATCTTTGTTCTGGCCGTGGTGTATGCCGCCACGGCGCTGCCCTTCACCATTTACCTTTTGTCGGGCTATTTTGCCACGCTGCCGCACGACTATGAAGAGGCCGCTTACATCGACGGCGCCGGCTACGGCCGCACCATGATAAGTGTCATATTCCCCATGGCGCAGCCCTCCATCATCACCATTATCCTGTTCAACTTCTTGTCTTTCTGGAACGAGTATATCATCTCGCTGACGCTGCTCAGCGCCCAGAACGGCCCCAGAACTTTGCCGGTTGGGCTGCTGAGCCTGATGCAGGCGCAGCAGTCGGCCGCACAGTACGGCATTATGTATGCAGGCCTTGTGCTGGTAATGCTGCCCACTCTTATTTTGTATATCTGCGTACAGAAAAAGCTGACCCAGGGCATGACTGTGGGCGGCCTGAAAGGGTAAGGTGAACCTTATGAAATACTGGAAAGAGCATGTGGGCCTGCGGTTGGGCCTGATTTTCGCCTTTTTTGTGGCGGGAATGGTTCTGCTGATTGTGGGCTGGAAGATGACCGGCCAGCTGGCCGGCCTTGGGCTGATGATTGTGGGCCTTATTCTGCTTTTGTCGGCCCTGATGATTTACAACAAACCGTTTGAAGACACCAAAAAACGGCTTTGACCCAGAGAGGAGTATAGAATGACCGAACCGAACAGGGGCCGCGTCACCATCCCCACAGATGTGGACGTGGTGCCCGAGACGCTGAAAATACTGGAGGAGTGGGGCGCAGACGCCATTCGAGACTGCGACGGCACGGAATTCCCAGAGGCCCTGAAGGACACCGGCGCCAAAATCTATTCCACCTATTACACCACCCGCAAGGACAACGCCTGGGCCAAAGCCAACCCGGACGAAGTGCAGCAGTGCTATATCATGACGGGCTTTCACACCGCCGTGGGCGAAACGCTTTCCATCCCGCTGATGCAGGGCGTTTCCAACGAGCTGATGCAGGTGAACACCCGCGACGACATCAAGCGCTGGTGGGAAGTGATGGACCGCACCGCGGGCGAGCCGCTGGGGCCGGACGAGTGGAGCTATGACGGGGCCACGGGCTGTGTGGTGGTGCACGGCGCCAAGCCGTACCACGATTACACCGTAAGCTTCCTTGCCTATCTGATTTGGGACCCCGTGCACATGTACAACGCGGTGACAAACGGTTGGACGAACTTTGAACACCAGATCACCTTCGATGTGCGCCAGCCCAAAACGCACAAGTTCACCATGCAGCGCCTGCGCAAGTTTATTGCCGAGCACCCGTATGTGGATGTCATCCGCTACACCACCTTCTTCCACCAGTTCACGCTGGTGTTTGACGAGCTGAAGCGCGAAAAGTATGTGGATTGGTATGGCTATTCGGCCTCGGTAAGCCCGTATATTCTTGAACAGTTCGAGCAGGAGGTGGGCTACCGCTTCCGCCCCGAGTTTATCATCGACCAGGGCTATTACAACAACCAGTACCGCGTGCCCAGCAGGGAATTCAAAGATTTTATGGCTTTCCAGCGCCGCGAGGTGGCCAAGCTGGCCAAAGAGATGGTGGACATCACCCACGAGCTGGGCAAAGAGGCCATGATGTTCCTGGGCGACCACTGGATTGGCACCGAGCCCTTCCTGGACGAATTCAAATCCATTGGCCTGGACGCCGTGGTGGGCAGCGTGGGCAACGGCGCCACGCTTCGCCTCATCAGCGACATCCCGGGCGTGAAATACACCGAGGGGCGCTTTCTGCCCTATTTCTTCCCCGACACCTTCCACGAGGGCGGCGACCCTGTGAAGGAGGGCAAAGAGAACTGGGTGACGGCCCGGCGCGCCATTCTGCGCAAACCCATCGACCGCATTGGCTACGGCGGCTATTTGAAGCTGGCGCTGCAGTTTCCGGAGTTTATCGACTACATCAAATCGGTGTGCGACGAATTCCGCCTGCTGTACACAAACATCCGCGGCACAACGCCCTACTGCATCAAGACAGTGGCCGTGCTGAACAGCTGGGGCCGCGCGCGCAGCTGGGGCTGCCACATGGTGCACCATGCGCTGTATCAAAAGCAGAACTACAGCTATGCCGGCGTCATTGAGGCGCTGGCGGGCGCACCGTTCGATGTGCGTTTCCTCAGCTTTGACGACATTGAGCGCGATGCGCATGTGCTGGACGGCGTGGACGTGCTGGTGAACGTGGGCGACGCAGACACGGCCCACACCGGCGGCATCGTGTGGGAAAACCCGGCCATCACAGCGGCCGTGCGCGGCTTTGTGCACCGCGGCGGCGGCTTCATCGGCGTGGGCGAGCCCAGCGGCCACCAGTATCAGGGCCGCTTCTTCCAGCTGGCCGGCGTGCTGGGGGTAGAGAAAGAGACGGGCTTTACCCTGGGGTATGATAAGTACAACTGGGAAGAGCACCCGCAGCACTTCATTCTGGCAGACTGCACAAAGCCTGTGGACTTCGGCGAGGGCAAAAAAAGCATCTATGCGCTGGAGGGCGCGCAGGTGCTGGTGCAGCGCGACAAAGAGGTGCAGATGGCCGTGAACGAATTCGGCGCGGGCCGTGCGGTGTATCTCAGCGGCCTGCCGTATTCCTTCGAGAACAGCCGCATCCTCTACCGCAGCATTTTGTGGAGCACCCACGACGAGCAGAACCTGCACAGGTGGTTCTCGTCCAACTTCAATGTGGAAGTGCACGCCTATGTGAAAAACGGCAAGTACTGCGTGGTGAACAACACCTACGAGCCGCAGCACACCACAGTGTACACGGGCGACGGCGCCAGCTTTGAGCTGGATATGGCCGCCAACGAAATTCGCTGGTTTGAAATTTGAAACAGCCTTCAAAGCGCCTCTGGGGTTCCCAGAGGCGCTTTTTGGCAATATATACAAGGAAAGCTGCAAAGTTTTGGCAGGCGCTTTGGCGAAAATCTCTTGGTGACATCTTTTATATAAGAGGAAAATATGATAATATTTTTGTATAAGTTGCCACACGCCTTTCGCGCGTGGACGAAAAGAGGGAATAGAATATGAACTACGCGAACGATCACATCCGCAACGTCCTTGTAGCAGGCCATGGCGGCGCAGGGAAAACCAGCCTGGTGGAGGCCATGCTGTACCTGACGAAAGCCACCGACCGGCAGGGCCGTGTGGAGGATGGCAACACCGTGTGCGATTTTGACCCGGAAGAGATCAAGCGCCATGTGTCCCTTTCGCTGGCCGTGGCGCCGGTAGAGCAGGGCAATGTCAAGCTGAACCTCATCGATGTGCCGGGCCTGTTCGATTTCGAGGCCGGCCTGTACGAGGGCATGCCCGCCGCCGAAAGCGTGATGGTGGTGGTGTCGGCGCGCAGCGGCCTGGCCGTGGGCGCGCGCAAGGCGTATCAGCTTGCCCTGAAACAGAATAAAAGCCGCATGATTTTCGTGAACAAAGTAAACGCAGAGCATGCCGATTTCTATAAAGTGTTCGAACAGCTGAAGGCAGAGCTTGGCCCCTCGGTGTGCCCCGTGGTGGTGCCGGTAGAGCAGGCGGGCGGCCGTGTGTATCTGAACCTTATCACCCAAAAGGCCTACAGCTATACGGGCGGCGGCGTGCGCGAGGTGCCGGTGCCCAGCTATGGCCACCGCACAGAGGGCCTGTTGGAGGCCATGCGCGAGGCCGCGGCCGAAACGGACGACGCCCTGATGGAAAAATTCTTCGAGGGCGAGCCCTTTACCGAGGAAGAGCTTACCGAGGCCATCCGCACGGGCGCCAAAACGGGCGCCATCACGCCGGTGTTCTGCGGTTCCGCCACGGCAATGGAAGCTGTAGACCTGGCCGTGTGGGGCCTGCAGAAGCTGATGCCCAGCGCGGCCCGCGGCGCGGGCGCTGTGGGCACAGATGCCTCTGGCAACGAGGTGGAGGTGCCCTGCGTGCCGGACGCCCCGCTGTGCGCCTATGTGTTTAAAACCGTGGCCGACCCGTTTGTGGGCAAGGTGAGCTATGTAAAGGTGATAAGCGGCAAGCTTACCGCCGACACCGCTGTGGTAAACGCGCGCACCGGCGAGGCCGAGCGCCTTGGCAAACTGGTGTATGTGCGCGGCAAAAAGCAGACGGATACGGCAGAGATTGGCTGCGGCGACATCGGCGCCGTCACCAAGCTGCCCACCGCGCAAACGGGCGACACGCTGTGTGCGCCCGGCCGCGTGGTGAACCTGCCGCGCCCGGTGTTCCCGCACCCCACGCTTTCCATGGCCGTGCGGGTGAAGCAGAAGGGCGACGAAAGCAAAATTTCCGGCGCGTTGCAGCGCCTGATGGAAGAGGACCCCACCATCGGCTACGAGGTAAACGCAGAGACGGTAGAGCAGGTGCTCTCCGGCCTGGGCGAGCAGCACCTGGACGTTGTGTGCGCCAAGTTGAAGAACAAGTTTGGCGTAGAGGTTACCCTGGCAGACCCGCGCATTCCCTACCGCGAGTCCATCCGCAAAAAGTGCAAGGCGCAGGGCCGCCACAAAAAGCAGACGGGCGGCCATGGCCAGTTCGGCGATGTGTGGATTGAGTTTGAGCCCACAGAGGAAGGCGATTTTGTCTTTGAAGAAAAGGTGTTTGGCGGCGCCGTGCCCAAGAACTACTTCCCGGCGGTGGAAAAGGGCCTGCAGGAGGCCGTGCGCCACGGCGTGCTGGCCGGTTACCCGGTGGTGGGCCTGAAGGCAACCCTGCTGGACGGCAGCTATCACCCGGTGGATTCCAGCGAAATGGCCTTCAAAATGGCGGCCAAGCTGGCCTATAAGGCTGCATTGCCCGAGGCGGGCCCCATTTTGCTGGAGCCCATTGGCGAGCTGAAGGCCACCGTGCCCAGCGATGTCACGGGCGACATCATGGGCGAAGTGACCAAGCGCCGCGGCCGTGTTTTGGGCATGAACCCCGGCGAGGACGGCACGCAGTGTGTGGAGGCCGAGGTGCCGGTAAGCGAAATGCACGATTTCACCATGTACCTGCGCCAGCTTACGCAGGGGCGCGGCAGCTTTACGTTTGAATTTGTGCGCTACGAGCCGCTGCCTGCCACATTGGAGGGCAAGGTGATTGAAGAGGCGAAAAAGCTGTTCGACGGCAAGGCGGACGAAGAATAACCCCGCACCGCATGCAAACAGCCCGGCGCCGTATGGAGGCTTCTCCATACGGCGCTTTTTTGCTTTTTGGGCATTTGTCACGAACCTGCCGGGCAGATATGTGCAATTTTACGAAAAAACAGCGCATCTTTTCTTGTGTTGAGTTAAAATAGTGACGAAATAGACAAAAAATGGCGAATGGCTTGACACTGCATTATAAAACATATATAATAATGGGCATTGTGAGCCTGTGTATCAAGAGGGAACTATGCCGCACAGGCCGGAAGATTCCCAGAAGGAGACCTGAGAGCCTTGAACAAAGAGATCGTAATGACGAAAAGCGGCTATGCCGCCGTGGAAACCGAGCTGGAAGAACTGAAAACAGTAAAACGCAAGGAAGTGGCGGAAAAAATCAAGGTGGCCCGCGGCTATGGCGACCTCTCAGAGAACAGCGAATACGACGAGGCCAAAAACGAGCAGGGCATGCTGGAAAGCCGCATTGCCGAACTGGAAAAAATGCTGAAACACGCCCGTGTGCTGGATTCTGCCGATATCGACACCAGCGTCATCAGCGTGGGCAGCCATGTGAAAATTCAGGACGAAGACGGCGATACGGATGAATACGATATCACCGGCTCTACCGAGGCAGACCCGCTGAACGGCCGCATCTCGGACGAATCGCCCGTGGGCGCCGCCCTGCTGGGGCACAGCGCAGGCGATAAAGTGGAAATTACCCTGCCCACCGGCGCCGTGGTGCTGTACGAAGTGCTGGAAGTGGGCCGCGCGGACATCTGAGCGCAGGTTTTGTTGTAAAACACGATATTTTTTTTTAAAACAGGTGCGAAAGCGCCTGTTTTTGTGTTATACTCAAATTTGCCGCACAGGGCTTTGCGCGGCACCCCGCCGCCGTTTGCGGCGCGCCGGGGGATATCAAAAACAGGAGGAGTGGCAGACCATGCCGGAGCATCTGAACAAGCCCGAAGAGACGGGCGAGATGACACAGCAGGCGTATAACGAGATTGTGAAGGTACGCCATGAAAAACTGAAGGCTCTGCGCGACGCGGGCAAAGACCCGTTCGTCATTACCAAATACCCGCAGACCGATTATTCCGCCACGGCGAAAGCCGGGTTCACCGACGTGCCGGAGGGCCAGCTTGGCAAAGCGGTGTGCATGGCCGGCCGCATGATGTCCAAGCGTGTAATGGGCAAGGCAAGCTTTGCCCACCTGCGCGACAACGAGGGCGATATTCAAATTTATGTGCGCCGCGACGATGTGGGCGACGAGGCCTATGCCGATTTCAAAAAGTTTGACATTGGCGACATCATTGGCGTAAAGGGCAATTTGTTCCGCACCAAAATGGGCGAGATCAGCGTGCATGCCACCGAGGTGACGCTGCTTTCCAAAAGCCTGCTGCCGCTGCCGGAAAAGTTCCACGGCCTGCGCGACACCGAGCTGCGCTTCCGCCAGCGCTATGTAGACCTCATTATGAACCCCGAGGTGCGCCGCACGTTTGAGGTGCGCTCGAAGTTCATCAAGTTCATGCGGAAATATCTGGACGACATGGGCTATATGGAAGTGGAGACGCCCGTGCTGAACACCATTTCCGGCGGCGCCACGGCGCGCCCGTTCATCACGCACCACAACACGCTGAACCTGGATATGTATATGCGCATCGCCACCGAGCTGCCCCTCAAGCGGCTGATTGTGGGCGGGCTGGACCGCGTGTACGAAATTGGCCGCATCTTCCGCAACGAGGGCATGGACCCAAAGCACAACCCCGAGTTCACCACCATCGAGCTGTATCAGGCCTATGCCGATTTCCACGACATGATGGATATTGCCGAGGGCATCATCTCTGGCGCGGCCAAAGAAATTTTGGGCACTTATGACGTGGAGTGGATGGGCTACAAGGTGAACCTGGCCCCCGGCTGGAAGCGCATGACCATGGTGCAGGCTGTGAAGGAATATGTGGGCATTGACTTTGACGCCATTTCCGATGACGCCGGGGCCGTGGCCGCGGCAAAGGCCGTGGGGGTAGAGCTGGCCGACACGGCAGATAAAACATGGGGCAACGCCCTGTATGCCTGCTTTGACCAGAAGGTAGAGGAAAACCTCATTCAGCCCACGTTTATCACCATGTACCCGGTGGAGGTTTCGCCGCTCAGCAAGCGCAGCCCTGCCGACGCGCGCCTCACCGAGCGCTTCGAGCTGTTCATCTGCCACAGCGAGCTGGCCAACGCCTTCTCAGAGCTGAACGACCCCATCGACCAGCGCGGCCGCTTCCAAAAGCAGGTAGAGCTGCGCGCCAAGGGCGATGACGAGGCCGGCATGATGGACGAAGACTACCTCACCGCCATGGAGTATGGCCTGCCCCCCACGGGCGGCATGGGCATTGGGGTGGACCGCACCGTAATGATGCTTACTAATTCCGACACCATCCGCGAGGTTATTTTGTTCCCCACAATGAAGACCCTGGACCCAAAGAAGGCTGAAAACAAAGCCGAAAAAGCAGCGGTAAATGGTTCTGCAGAGGATGCAACCGTGTCCGCGCCAAGCGTACAGATTGATCTTTCCAAGGTGAAAATCGAGCCGTTGTTTGCAGATGATGTAGACTTTGAGACATTCAGCAAGTCTGATTTCAGA
>UREN01000051.1 GCA_900546885.1 uncultured Oscillospiraceae bacterium | reverse complement strand
ATACGGCGACCACCGAGATCTACACTCTTTCCCTACACGACGCTCTTCCGATCTGCCTTTTTACATGGTTGCCTTGCCGGGCTTACAGTTCGGCATAGCGGCGGCCCAGCGCGTCAGCCGTGAGGATGGCGGCATACACGCTTTCCGGCGTCACCTCGAAGGGCATGTTGTGCAGGGTATCACTGTCGGCGCAGGCAAGCTTTGCCACTTCCATCAGCTGCTCTGCTTTCGGCTGCTCGATGCCAAGCTGGCGCAGCGTGGTGGGCAGGCCAACTGCCTCGCAGAAGCTCAGTACCTCTTCCAGCTCTTCTTCGCTGGCGTTTTCCAGCACAAGCTGCACCAGGGTGCCGAACGCCACCTTCTCGCCGTGGTACATGCTGTGCGTTTCGGGCACAGCGGTAAAGCCGTTGTGAATGGCGTGGGCACCGGCCAGCCCGCCAGATTCAAACCCAAGGCCAGAGAGATAGGTGTTGGCCTCAATCACATGTTCCACCGCCTTGGTGCACACGCCATTTTCCACCGCCAGCTTGGCTTTCACGCCATCCTCCAGCAGGGTGTCATAGCACAGGCGGGCAAGGCCCATGGCGGCCAGCGTGGTTTTGCCGCCCACACAGTTCGTGGCACCAGATGCCTCGCAGGCGCGCGCCTCAAAATAAGTGGCCAGCGCGTCGCCCATGCCCGCCACCAGCAGGCGCACGGGGGCAGCCGCCACGATGGTGGTGTCCACCAGCACCATATTGGGGTTCGCAGGCAGGAACAGATATTTTTCAAACACACCTTCATCCGAATAGATGACGCTGAGCGCAGAGCACGGCGCGTCGGTGGAGGCGATGGTGGGCACAATCACCACCGGCGCCCCGGCATAATAGGCCACGGCCTTGGCGGTGTCGTGAATTTTGCCGCCGCCAATGCCCACCACAACATCGCAGCCAGAGGCCTCGAATGCCGCTTTCACACGCTCGATCTCCGTCATGCTGCACTCGCCGTGGAACGCCTCGTATACCAGGCTGGCGCCCTGCGCGGCGGCGCTGGCCGCAAGGTCTGCTTCCACCCGGCCCTTGCCGGAGGGGCTTGTCAGCACAAACAGCTTGCTGCCCAGCAGTTTCACATGCTCGCACAATTTCTTCAATTCACCGGCCCCCTGCACATAGCGCGAAGGGCTTGCCATAATATTTGCCATTTTGATAGCTCCTTTCTGCATTCCGGCTGCGCACTGTGTGCAGCCACACACAGGCGGAACACCGTATGCGGGCCATGCGCGCCGGAATATTTCCAAAGAAATTATAGCCCGGCAGCAGGAAGAAATCTATTGTTCAATTGTTAAATTTTTCACATGGAAAGCAATCAAAAATTGTCAAACTTCATGCGGAATGCCCACCTCGGCGCGGGTTCCCGGCCATGGCGGGCGGCGGCCACAGCAAAACAGCCGGGGCACAGTGGTGCGCCCCGGCTGTCTGGTTGCCTGTTTTGCCTGCTGCCCAAACAGGCGGCCCCAGGCCCGGCCGGCAGGGCACGGCTGTTGCTCCCCGCTTGTGCTGGCGCCCGCCAGGGGCAGGCCTGCGCCTATTGGTCCCAGCACTTCCCTTTGCGGAACCTCCACGTGAAAATAATAGAGCGGATGACCCATTCCAGCACCATTGCGCCCCAGGCGCCATAGATGCCAAAGCCCAAAGGCACTGTAAGAAGATACCCAAGGCCTACCCGTATGCCCCACATGCAGGCCAGGGAGGCAACAGAGGTAAACACAGCGTCCCCCGCCGCACGCAGGGTGTTGGGCATGGTGTTGGAAAGCGGCCAGAAAACAGGCATGAACACAAGGCCCAGAAACAGCACGCGCCACACAAGCTGCGCCGTTTCTGCCTGCGGCGCATACCAGGATAAAATCAGCGGGGAAACGGGAAGCAGCAGCAAAATGGCCGCTATGGTCAGCACAATGCCCACCTGTACCAGCCGGACGCCGTATTGGCGCGCCTGCCGGATATTGTCTGCCCCCATGCACTGCCCCACAACCGTGATGGCCAGCAGGGCCGATGCGTTTGGCGCCGCGTAAAACAACCCCAGCATAGACATGGCGATGGCGTTAGCCGCTATGCTGGCCGTGCCAAGCTGCACCATGTAGGTTTGCATCATGAGGTTTCCACCGTTTGCAAGAACCTGTTCCACCCCGAACGGGACGCCCTGATAAAACACCGCCTTTAGCAGCTTTTTATCTATGCGGAAAATATCCTGAAAGCGGATGCCGGGTTCCCGGTGGCGGGTCATGGCCATATACAGGGCCGCCGCGCCGCCAATCAGGCGCGCAATGTTAAACGAAAGCGTGGTGCCCAGAATGTCCATTTTCCACACGTTCAGAAACAGCGCGCTGGCCGCCAGGTGCACCAGATTGATCAGAACGGTGAGTTTCAGGCACATGCGGGCATCGCCAATGCCGCGCAGCACAGAGGTGGCACCGTAGTACACCGAAAACGAGAGAAAAGAGAGCGAGTACCCCGCCAGGTACTCAATTGCCTTTTCCTGCACGCTGGCCGTGGCGTTTCCAAATAAAATGCGGACAATTGGGCCGGAACACGGCACCAGCACTGCGGTGATGATGCAGGCCACAAAAAATGAGGCCAAAATCACCTGGCCGCCCGCCCTGCGCAGGCCATCGGCATTGCCCGCACCTTTATAACGGGCCACTACCACAGAGCCACCGGACGAAATGGCGCTTAAAAAGCCCATCACCAGAAGCGTAAGCGGGTTGACCAGGCTGGTTGCCGACACAGAGTCCTGCCCGGATGCGCTTACCATGGAGGTGGTCAGGGTATTGATGGCAAGGATGAAGAATTGATCCAGCACCAGGGGGCCCAGCATCCCCAGAATTTGCCGGCTGGTAAATTGGGGGCTTCCCAGCTTCTCGTCCAAAAAGCCCCGCAGGCCCATACTTGGCAGGGGCTGCTTATCCTGCGGGCGAAACTTCATATTGTAACGTCCCTCTCTCTGCATAAGCGCATCTGCGCCTTCCCAGGCAAAGCCGCCGCGCGCCGGGGCCCTGGCACGCCGGCGGCCGCAGCCCTTCAAATGGCATATGTGGTTCCAATATGGGTCAGCTCTGCGGCCGAAAAAAATTCCCGCGCCTGCCGCAGAACATCCTGGGCCCTGTCTTCGTGATAATGCGTTAACAGCAGCCGCTTTGCATGGTGCTTGGCAGCAAGAAGGCCCGCGGCCGCTGCAGATAAGTGGTGGCCCTGCTCGGCCCCGCTGCCCCCGGTAAGGGTTGCCTCGCACAAAAAGACATCGGCGCCCTTTGCAAGTGCCGGCAGCTGCGGGCACAGGCCGGTGTCGGCAGAATAGGCCAATGTTTTTTGCCCTGTGCAAAGCCGCAGGCCGTACGATTCCACCAAATGCTCCAGGCGAATAAAGGTCAGGCGAATGCCGCCCAGGGTGAAGCAGGCGCCATCGTCCACCTCGCAGATGTCAAACACTTCCCCTGCGCCAAGCTCCTGCCGGGCCCACTGCGGCATGGGCGGGGCAAGCAGCGGTATCTTTGGCACCGTCTCGCCCCATGCGCGCCGCGTCTCCAGCTGGTATTTTGCGCAGAACAAATCGCCCATGTGGTCGAAATGCAAATGGCTTACCACAATCATATCCAGCGCGGCAAGGTCTTCGGTGCGCTGCAGCTGTGAAAGGCTGCCGCTTCCCATGTCAAGCAAAACCTTTTTTCCACAGGCCTCCACAAGGTAGCAGGCGCACGCGCCATACGCCCGTGGGAAACTGGCATTGTTTCCGAATACGGTAAGGTACATCATGGTTCCTCCCCCTTTTTACAAAAAAGCGGCATTTCCGGCCAACCGGCCAGAAATGCCGCTTTTTGAGGCAGCAAAGCCACACCGTCTTAGCCCAATATCAAACAGCACATTTGTAAGGGGTCCAAGGTGAGTTTCGTGTTGTTGTCCTCGCACTGTACGGCCGGGGCAGGCCCCTCTATAACCGAGAGGGAATACTTTTTCAGCCCTTCACCGCACACTTCGAACGTCTGCTTTTCCTCGGTTCCGTTCGAAAGCAGAACCATCCGGCGCCCGTCCTGCAGCTTCCAGCAGGTGCCCTGGCAGAACTGCGGCACGCAGCGCAGCCAGGCATCGTCTGCAAACTGCGCATGTTTCAGCATAGGCTGCAGGCTCTTTCGAAACGCAATGGCCTTGGGCGCATACGCATGGTACTCGGTGCCCTCTTCGCTCAGGCAGGTGGTGATGCCCAGCCACAAAATGCTGCCCAGCGCAATGGCGCGGTGCATATCGCGGTAAAACCACAGGCGCTCTTCTTTTTTATTGGCGGCCCAGCTTCTGGGGTTCACCATGTTCACCTGCACAAACTCTGGGAACGTATATTTGAACACATTGTAGTGTTCATCGTATTCTGCGCCGTTCCAGGTGAGGTTGCCCCAGGTATAGCTGCCGTAGATGTCGCCGCAATTTTCCGTCATAATATACGCCTTGGGGTTATATTTGCGCAGCCGGGCCAAAAGCTCGCGAAGCACATACACATACCCATTGTTAAATTCGCCGATGTCATCATGGCTGTGCGCTTCGCAATAGCACGCAAACGGCTCGGCCGAGGCCAACTGGTCCAGATAAATGCCGTCGCAGCCGTACGCCTTCACGCAGAATTCCGCCGTATCCAAAAGGAATTCCCGCCACAGCTTGTCGGACGGGCAGTTTACGGTAAAGTGCTCGGGGCCGTATGTCTCGTACCGCATTTCGCCCGTCTCGGTGCGAATGGCCATTTTTTCGCCAAGCGTTTTGTGGAAATCTGATTTCAAATCGAAGATGCGCGCGTTGATGTACAAAGTGGAAAAGCCGCCGTGTTCCCGCACATATTCCAGCCCGCGGCGGAATTCCATGGCGCTGCCAAGCTCCATATCCGGGTAATATTCCGGGTAAAAAGAGTCGAAACCGGTGCGGTTCCAGGCAGCGATAAACATGTGGCGCACATCCCAGTTTGCGCCCGCTTCGTACAGGGCGGGAATCTCTTCAAAGCGGTGCTCAATGTTGTCACGCCGCTTGAAGTTATAGCACTGGTTCAGGGCATATTCGTCCTGCAGATAGTCGGGGTTGTGGTCAAAATCCAGATAAGGCGCAATGTAGCTGCGGTATATCTGCGCGCCATAGTGCCAGTCTTTGCTGGACACCGCAAGCACATATTCTGCCGTGTCGTAATTTTCTCCGGGGCGCACACGGTGATGCTTGCGGAAGCCAAGGGCCATCCACGGCGATTGCATATTGCCGCTTGTGTCTGCTATTACACCCGTCACAGGGAAGCGCGCGTCATGGCTGCCAATGTAAAGGCCATCTGTCTCGTTGTAATAATACATCCAGCTCATGGAGGCCAGGCCGCAGTAGTTAATTTCGCGCCGGTAAATGTCCTCAAACGCCACGCTGCTGGCACGCCAGAAATCTTTTTTGTTCTGGCCGTACGCCATAACCGGGTTTTTCGAGCGCTCGCCGGCATGGTGCGGGTAGATAATATAATCCGGGTGGGCCTCGCCGCCCAGGTACAGCCCGCCAATATGGGGAAGCAAAATCTCTACTACATCGGCCTGGCTGTGGTTTTCAAGCTCGGCGCGAATGGAAAGCCTGTCCTGCACGGCATGGCAGTGCACTGTCATGCGAATGTCCAGCCCGCCGAATTCTGCATAGCAAATTTCCAGGTGCTCGCTGTCCCCGCTCACCTGCGGCTGGCCCGCCACCAATTTTTTCTTCTGGCCGTCTGCCAGGGCATAAAGCTCTACCAGCGGGTCTCTGGGGGCCTGGCGAATATATTCCGTGCCCGTGGCCAGATTTACCAGGCTGACAAAATTGTTTTTTTCTTGCGAAAAACATGCGCGAAACGCCGGTGTTTTCAGTTCCATGGTCCCATTCCTCAATATCCGAATTTTTCGTAATTTTCCAGTGCGCTGCCGTTGATTTGCGCGGCATTGGGCATATGGTTCGAAATATATACGCTGGGTTTCAGGCCTTTGGCCAGCAGTTTTTCCACCACTGTGCTTTGCAGGGCCCACATTACATAGCTGGCACTGATGCCGCTGGCGGGGCAAATGCGCTGGCCCAGCTCGGGCACGTCCACAAGCGTATCGCCATAGTTGGAACAGTTATCCAGGCAATAGGTGCACGCTTCAAACAGGCGTTTTCCGCTGGGGTGTTTGCTGGTGAGTTTTTCCGAATATTCCACCGTTGTGATGGCCACCGTCAGGCAGCCCATCTCTGTGGCTTTCAGGGCGAGGTCTACCGGGAAATAGTTGTAGCCAGACACAGAGCCAATCATTACAATATCCCCGGCAAGCACGTTGGCGCGCCCCAGCACAAAATCTGCAAAGCCCGGCACGCTGTCATAGCCTACCACGCCGCGGGCCGGCGAAGGACGGTGACGGACGGGGTTATTGATTTCGCAGGTAATTTTGATGGGCTTCAGGGCCATCATGCCGCCTGTGCGGCCCACGCCCTCAAACATCAGCATGTGGCCGGTGTCCATAATATGCCAGGCATAGCCCTGAGCAAGCCTGTCGGCAATTTTCTCTGCCACTTCTATGATGGTGTCCCTCTGTGTTTGTTCTACCTTTTCCAGCACGCCTTTCATGGCCGAAAAATATTCATCCATCAGCATGGTATCTTCACCCTTTTTCTTTCTTTTTCAAATTGTCAAGCACAGCCTTGTCTGTAATGTCCACACCCGCCTGAGTGCACAGCACATACAGCGCGGCGCCCTCCACCGGGGAAAACTGAGGGCAGCGGCATACGCACCCCGGCAGCCGCCGGTGCACCGCCTGTTCAAACCGCTGGGTAAACAGCGGCCCCATGTTAGATACGCCGCCTGTCAGGGCCACCGGCAAACAGTTTTCGCCCATCCGCCGGGCTACCGTCTGTGCCAGCTGGCTCAGTGCGTCGGCGGCTTCGTCCAAAATGGCGCACGCATTTTCATCGCCGGCACGCGCAGCCCGCTCTACCACATAGCACAGCCGGGCCACCCGCGCGCGCGTAAAGCCGGGCTGATAGGCCGCTTGCCGCAAATCGGCAATGTCAGCCAGGCCCAGCTCTTGCAGGGCCATGGTTTCCAGCACAGTGCCGCGCTTGTCCGCGTCATACAGGTTTGCCAGTTTTGACAGGCAAAGCACGCCAATGTGGTACCCGCTTCCCTCGTCACCAAACAGCGGGCCCCAGCCGCCAACGCGCACCATCTGGCCGGGTTTGGTTTGCCCCACGGCAAAAGAGCCTGTGCCGCTGAGGACGGCAATTCCATACGGCGCGCCCAGCGCCGCATAAAACGCGTTTTCCACATCGCCCATCTGGCGAATATCATCCCTGCCAAAGTGTTCTTTCACCTGGGGCAGCACCGTGTGAAACCCGGGAATAAACAGAACAATGCCGCTTACCTCGCTTAGGGGCACGCCCGACACCCGCAGGCATTCTTCTATTCCGGTGCACACATGTGCGGCAGCCTGCTGCGGCGGCGTAAAATTGGCGTTGGCGCCGCCGCTGCGCGCACGGGCCCACACGCGGCCCGTTTTATCAAACAGCAGAAATTCTGTTTTTGTGCCGCCGCCGTCACATACCAGATACATGACGCCCTCCGTTCTCAGCAAAGCGCCTTGATGCGGGATTGATACTGCGCAATCACCTTGCTGTTGTATTCATCGCCGCCGGACAAATTCGCGCTTCGAAGAACAGGCGGCATCTCACCCTGTGCCAGGTACAGGTTTTCTATTTTCAGCACAATGCGCTGTGCAATAAACAGGCTGCTGAATGTGGAGGCGCCGCCCGTGATTTGTTCGGTGCCCGGTATGGTAAAGAAGCCATCGCCTCTGGGCGCATGGTTGTCTATTACAATGTCTGCCACCTCATACAAATGCTTCCCGTTTTCGCATCGGGATTGCAGCGTCTGCGACACTTTGCGGGATGTGACGGCAACCACCGTAAGCCCCTGCTGCTTTGCATATACGGCCGCTTCCACCGGCACCGCATTGATGCCGCTGTTGGAAGAAATGATGATGGTGTCCCCTTTTTGCAGCCCCGCCGCAGAAAGCACCTCTTCCGCCTTGCCGTGCAGCCGCTCCATCCGGGTGCTGGTGATGGCGCCCTTGTGCACCATCAGCTCATCCACCAAAATGGGGTTCACCGGCACCAGCCCGCCGCTGCGGTAGAACATCTCTTCTACAATCATGTGTGAATGCCCTGTAGAAAAGACATGCAGCAGGCCGCCTTTCTGAATCGACTCATAGGCTGCCTTGGCAGCCGCTTCTATTCCGGCCTGCTCTTGCTGCTCCACCTGTTCCAGCATGGTGCATATGCTGGAAAGATATGTGCCGTCTTTCAGAAGTTTCTCTTCCATGTTTTCCTCCGCTCTGGAAAAGGGCGGCAAAATGCCGCCCTTTTCCTGATAATTTGTGGCATTAAGCTTCTTTGGTAAGGATCTCCGCAGCCTGCTCATCCACACGCTGTTCAAATTCTTCCGGGGTAAGCACGCCCGCCCACAGAGACTCGCATTCCTTCTGGAACATGGTCTGGAATTCCGAACCGTTCAGGTTTGTGGGGAAGGGAATGGCTGTCTCCAGCGCTTCCACGAAGTACTTGTTATACGGCGTCTTTGCCTCGAAATCGGTGGTGTCCACCATCGTGGAGGCAGGCAGGCCGTAGTTCATATCCAAAGCAATCTGCTGGCCTTCCTTGCCAGAGAGGAACTCTACCACGCGCCAGGACAGCTCGGGGTTTTCGGCCTCTTTGGGGATAACCCAGGTGTTCACGAAGGAAGAGCAGCGGCTGACACCGTCCACAGAGGGCATGGGCAGCACCGTATACTCTGTGCCATTGGCATCAAAGGTAGACGCCGTGGACAAAGCGCCAATCTGCATGGCAACCTTGTTGGCCATGAAAGCAGAGAACTCGTTCTCGCCATACTGCTTGGCCTGCTGGTCGCTGGGGCACACTTTGTAGGTGTTGTACAGGTCATACATGAACTGCACTGCGCGCTTTGTGTTTTCATCGGCAGAAAGCACGCTGGATTTGCCGTCTTCGCTGTAAATCTTACCGCCAAAGGCTGCGATCATGGAATAGGTCTGGTCCATATAGTTGGCCCAGTAATAGCCCCACTGGGCGTCCGCGCCGCTGCCCGTCGTCAGCTGCTGGGCAATTTCCGTAAATTCTTCCATCGTCCAGTCGTCAGAGGGGATCTCGATGCCAGCATCTGCAAACATCTTCGTGTTCAGGTACATCACCTTCGGCGTCACATCGCGCGCGGCGGCATACATGGTGCCGTTCACGGTAAGGGCGTCTTTCACCACGGGGTACAGGGCATCCATATACTCCTGGCTGGCCAGGTCATCCAAAGGCAGCAGCATATCGTTCAGCGCATAGCGGGGCACCTGGTCCATCGCCAGCATCATCACGTCGGGAATTTCGCCGCCGGCAAGTTTCGTGATCATCGTGTTGGCGTAATCGCTGGGAATTGTCACAAACTCCAGTTTGATGTCCGGGTTTGCCGCCTCAAAGTCGGCCTGCATCTTCTGCAGGTGTTCAAATTTGGTGATGTCCCACCAGGTATAAACCTGCAGGGTTGTAGGCTCGCCCGTTGCCGTGCCAGAGCTTGCCTGAGAGCCGCTTGCCGTGCCGGAAGAAGCAGGGCTGCCACCACATGCAACAAGCGAAAGTGCCATTACGCATGCAAGTGCCATTGCTAGGAACTTTTTCATTTTCATGTTCAAACCTCCATTTCTATATTGATGGCGCAGATGCGCCATGGGCAACAAAATCAGGTTCCGCCGAAACCGGAATTCACAGTAGATGCCATGAATTGCTTTTGGAAAATCAGGAATACAATGATGATGGGCACAATGCTCAGCGTTGTGCCTGCCAGCAGCACAGCCCAGTTCGGCTCCCAATCCTTCAAGTAGCGCAAACCTACGGTCAGCGTCAGCTTGTCGTAATCGTTCAGCACCAGCATCGGCCACAGGAACGAGTTCCAGATATTTCGGAATGACAAGATTGCCGTGGTGGCAATGGCCGGCTTGGCGTTTGGCAGCACAATGCGGAAAAACACGCCGAACCGGGAACATCCGTCAATGATGGCTGCATTTTCAAGGTCTTTGGGGATGCTGAGGAAGAACTGCCTAAAGAAAAAGATGTTAAAGGCGTTGGAAGCCGTAAACACACTGGAAAGGAACAATGCGGTATATGTATTTGTCAGGTTCAGACTTGTCACCAAGCTGTAGTTTGGAATCATTGTCACATGGCCGGGAATCATCATCGTGGCAACAAAGGCCAGAAACAACACGTTTCTTCCCCGGAAATTCAGCCTGGTAAGCGCATAGGCCGTAATAGAGGCCACTGCAATCATGCAAAGCGGAATTGCAATAGACAGAAAAATGGAGTTGATGATGAAGCGCCCAAAAGGCAACACTTCAAACAACCTGTCGTAGTTGTCCAGTGTGAAGGGCTGAGGAACCATATCCAGCGGGCTGCCGTTGTACAACTGCTCTGGTGTTTTGAAAGAAGACAAGATAGCCCAAACGAACGGATAAATCATGGTGAGGCTAAGCAATATCATCAGAATGTGATATGCGGTGTTCCCCACTCTTCTGCGCATTTTCATGCCCATGGTCATTTTCTTCATGTTCACTCTCACTCACCTCCCTGTTCACGGCGGAAACGGAATTGTATCAGCGTGAACACAAGAATCAGGGCAAAGAAGATCCACGCAAGGGCCGAAGCGTAACCCATGTTATAAGACATGAACCCTTGCTCGTAGATATAGTACATGATGGTGCTGGTAGAGCCCAGCGGGCCGCCTTCCGTCATGACGAAGATGGATTCGAACATGTTGAAGGATTCAATAATCAGCAAAATCACCACAACAAAGGTTGTGTTGGAAAGCATGGGCACGGTGATGCGTGTAAACCTTTGCCAGGAAGATGCACCGTCCACTTCCGCCGCTTCATACAAAGTTTCCGGAATGGTCTGCAGCCCGGCCAGGAACAACAGCATGTAATAGCCGCTCATCTGCCACACACGCATAATGATAAGCGCCGGTTTGCTCCACTCCGGGTCGCTTAACCACATGGGCGGGTTGTGAAAGCCAATGGCCGTGAGGAAGTTGTTCAAAATGCCCATATCCGGGTTGAAAATCCACAGCCACACCATGCTTACCGCAACCGTAGAGGTGATGCTGGGCAGGAAAAGCGCAACACGGTATGCCTTTGTCAGCTTGCCCACTTTTTTATTGATTAAAATAGCCAGAAAAAGCGAAATTACCAGCACCACCGGCACCAGCACAATGGCAAAATAGAAAGTGTTCCCAAAATATTGGTAAAAATACTCATCATTTGTAAAGGCCTTAATATAATTTTCCAGGCCCACCCACTCGGGTGTTCCGAACATGTCATAATCGGTAAAAGAGAGGTAGAGAGAATACAAAATTGCGCCGAACGTAAATATCCCAAAGCCAATCAGCGCCGGCGACACAAACAGCCAGCCTGTCAGCGCCTCTCTCTGCTTTAGGTTCAGCCTGCGGCCGCGCCGGCCTGCAACGTTGCTTTTTGTCATCGGGCTTCCTTCCTTTCTGTGGTAATGTTTCTATCTGGCTGGGATATTCCGGCCGGCTGCATGCAGCCAAATTCTGCCCGTTGCGCCCATTTTTCCCGAAAGCCGCTGCCGGCAAGCTTCCGGTCCAGCACCAGAGGGACGTCCGGTTTCCAGTTTTGCGCCATGTTCCCTGCGGCCAGCAAGCGCATGACAGAATCGCTTAAAAGCCGCAGGTCGCGCGCACAGTTCTTTTTCACCTGGGCAAAGTCGCACACTTCCCCAATGGCGCTGAAAACCGCTGTAATGCCTTGCTGAAACACCTGTTCCGCACCCTCGCCAACAGAACCGCACAGCGCAATGCACGGCACGCCCGCGGCCTGTGCCCTGCGGGCCACCCCCACGGGCACCTTGCCCCGCGCGCTTTGCCAGTCGATGCGCCCCTCGCCGGTAAAGACGATGTCTGTCTGCTGCAGAAGGCTGTCAAAGCCCACCGCATCCAAAAGCAGCTCCACACCCGGCTGCAGCTTTGCGTGCAAAAACGCCAACAGCGCGGCGCCCATGCCGCCGGCAGCCCCGGCGCCCGGCACATCCAGCACTTCCACGCCGGTGTGGCGCGTCAGCACCTGGGCAAAGTGTTTCATGCGCGCGTCCATCTCTGGCATCATTTCTTCACTGATGCCCTTCTGCTTGCCGAATGTATAAATGGCGCCCGTCTCCCCGCACAGGGGGTTATCCACATCGCAGGCCGCAATAATGTCCAGCGCAGGCTTTCGCGCAGGGGGCACAATGGCGGCTATTTCCGCCATATGGCAGGTGACGGCTTCCACCGCAGCGCCGTCTTTGTTCAAAAAGCGGTAACCCAGCGCCGCCGCCATTCCAAGCCCGCAATCTACCGTGGCGCTGCCGCCAATGCCAAGCAGCACCCGGCGCACCCCGTTGCGTTCTGCATGCAGCAGCATTTCCCCTACACCGTATGTAGTGGTGTGCATCGGGTCCAGCGCGCCATCTAAAAGGGGCAGGCCTGCGCAGGCGGCCATTTCCATCACAGCCGTCCCATCAGGAAGAATACCGTAATAGCAGGCAACCGGGCGCCCTTGAAGCCCCTGCACCGAAAGCAGCACCTTGCGCCCCCCCAGCAGCTTCAAATAGGCGTCCACCATGCCCTCGCCGCCATCTGCCATAGGGATGCAGCGCACAGCCGCATCAGGGAAATATTGCCGTGCAGACCCCTGAATGATTTGGCATACCTGGCTGGCATCCATAGTGCCCTTGAAGGAATCGGGCGCAATGACAATTTGTCTTATTTCTTTCATCCATCACGCCGCCTTCGTCAAAATATACATATTCTATTTCATTCTGTGAATATAATT
>UREN01000050.1 GCA_900546885.1 uncultured Oscillospiraceae bacterium | reverse complement strand
GGGTGCGCGGCGGGCAGAACGGCCCAAGAGACGGCCGCCGGAAGGGGCAAGCCGCGCCGCGAGGAGCGGGAACCATGCCCCCGAAACCGCGCGCGGGGCCCCGGGAACCGCAGGGCAAGGCCGCGGTGCGCCGCCGCAAGGAAGGGGCGGCACGGGCACGCCGTTTGGCTTTTGCAGAGCAGTTTGGAGCCGGAGAAAGGCCAATGGTTTCTATTTAGTAACTACGGCACAATAAAGTGCTTACTTTACAACAGAAACTTTTGCGCATAGGATAAAGGCAAGGGCTGAGAGGAACGGCCGCTTCAAGGCCCGGCGAAACCCAAAGGAGAAATGTAAAATGACGCTGATTCAAAAACTGTTTGGCAGCAAACCCGCAAAGGAGGAACCTGAAATGACGAACATCCAGAAAGCACTTGAACTGATTGGCACCTTTGCCTCTGGCGACACGGAAAAGGCCAAGGGCCTGCTGGCCGAGGGCTACATTCAGCACAACCTGGCCTATGGCACAGGGCGCGATGCGTTTGTGGGGTCGGTTGCTTACCTGGCCTCGGCCCCGGTGAAAACCACGGTGGAGAATATCCGCGCCTTTGAGGACGGGGATAAGGTGTTTTTGCAGACGGTGTACAACTTTGCCGGCGCGGGCGAGCAGGTGGCCTTTGACATTTTCCGCTTTGACGAAAGCGGCAAAATTGCCGAGCACTGGGACAATTTGGCGGCAAAGGCGGGGCCCAACCCCTCTGGCAGAACCCAGATAGACGGCACGAAGGAAGTGAAAGACCTGGACAAAACCGGGGAAAACCGCGAGCTGGTGAAACACTTTCTTTTCGATGTGATGCAGGGCAAGCACCCGGAAAAGACGGCCAGTTACTTTGACGGAGACAGCTATATTCAGCACAACACGGGCATTGCCGACGGCCTTTCCGGGCTGGGCGCGGCGCTGGCTGCCCTGGCCGGACAGGGTGTGCAGATGGTGTATGACAAAACGCACCAGGTGCTGGCGCAGGGCAACTTTGTGCTGGCGGTGAGCGAGGGCGCCTTTGGCGGCGCGCCCACCAGTTACTACGACCTGTGGCGCGTGGAAAACGGCAAAATTGCCGAGCACTGGGATGTGATGGAAACCATTGCCGGGCCGTCTGCCTGGCAGAACCAGAACGGGAAGTTTTAGTGGTTACAAGCGGGTAACTATGCCACAAAATTGTGCGTACTTCACAGGCCGCACAAGGCAAGCTACCATAGATTCATCAGAACAATACAGGAGGTACTTACCATGGATGAAGTAGTAAAATTTTTGCAGGAAAACCCCGTACAGTATCTGGCTACCGTGGGCCGTGACGGCAAGGCCAAGTGCCGCCCCTTCATGTTTGCCGGGCAGCTGGACGGCAGGCTGTGGTTCTGCACCAACGACACCAAGGACGTCTACCGGGATATGCAGGCCAACCCCAATGTGGAGGTCTCTGTTTCCAGCCCGGCCTATGCGTGGATTCGCCTGAACGGCGAGGCCGTTTTTGAGAATAACATGGCGGCCAAAGAAATGTGCATGCGCAACCCCATTGTGAAAGGGCAGTATGGCGAGGCAACCAACCCGGTTTTTGAAGTGTTCTATTTGAAAAACGCCCACGCGGTGATTGCCGATTTCTCTGGCAACCCGCCCAAGGAGTACGAGCTGTAAGCACAATTTTTCCAAGCGCTTCGGGGCAAGGTGAAATTTCCGGCCGGCAGGAATCACCTGCGAACGGCAGGCGGCCCGAAGCGGTGCAATTCCGTTGCCGGCGGGAACAGCTTGGGCGGGAGAGAACATGACAACAGCAGCCCCGCAGGTGCAAAACCTTGCGGGGCCTGTTGTGAACCCGCGCATACCACGTTTTTTACAAGCGGCTTACCCCTGCCGGAAAGGGCAGGCAGAAACAGGAGGCTTTGCATGCAGGCAAGAGATGTTTTGAAATATATTGTGGAAAAAATCCACTCCGCCGTGTTCGCCACCGTGGACAGCGAGGGGCGCCCCGTCACCTGCGCCATTGACATTATGGACGGCGGCGAAAACGGCCTGTATTTTCTTACGGCCAAGGGCAAGAATTTTTATGACCGGCTGAAAGCCAACGAGAATATGGCTTTTACCGCCATGAAGGGCGAAGATACCCTTTCCTGTGTGGCGGTGTCGGTGCAGGGCAAAGCGAAGGAAATTGGCCCGCAAAGGCTGCCGGATTTATTTTGCAAAAACCCGTATATGGAACAGATTTACCCGGACGCCCGCTCGCGCAGCGCCCTTACTGTGTTTCAAATTTACGAGGGGGCTGGCGAGTGGTTCGATTTATCGAAAAAGCCCATCGAGCGGTTTGCCTTTTCGTTCGGCGGCGCGCAGGCAAAGAAGACGGGCTATTTTGTGACGGACCGGTGCACCGGCTGCAAATTGTGCCATTCCAAATGCCCGCAGAAGTGCATTGATAGTTCGGCAAAGCCCGTTGTCATTCAGCAGGCGCACTGCCTGCACTGCGGAAACTGCTTTGAAATTTGCCCCGCAGGGGCCATTGAAAGGAGGTAGCCCCATGGCGCAGCCAGCCACGCAGGCGCAGCGGCTTGACTTTTTGCTTCGCTATTTGCTGGGCGAGAGAAAAGAGTACCGGAACATTGAAATTCCTGCCGCGCAGCCCGAAAAGCAGCGCCTGCTGCGCAGCCTGATGAACGTGCGCCCGCCCGCGCCGGCCAGCGAGGCGTTTTTGCGCGTGCAGGACGCCTACCTGCAGGAAGAGACAAAGCGCAGGGGAACGACGGATGTTGCCGGCCTGCAGCCGGTTCAAAGCGGAATTTACCTGTGGCAGGGGGACATTACAACCCTGCGCTGCGATGCCATTGTCAACGCCGCAAACAGCCAGATGCTGGGGTGTTTTGTGCCCTGCCACGGCTGCATTGACAACGCCATTCACACCTGGGCCGGTGTGCAGCTTCGGCTGGCCTGCGCGCAGCAGATGCAGCGGCAGGGGCGGGAAGAAGCGCCCGGCAGGGCGAAGATAACCCCGGGCTTTAACCTGCCCTGCCGCTATGTGCTGCACACTGTGGGGCCCATGGTGGGCGGGGCCGTTACCAGGAAAGACCGGGAATTGCTGGCAGGCTGTTACCGCTCCTGCCTGAATTTGGCGGCAGCCCACGGCCTGCACAGCGTGGCATTTTGCTGCATTTCCACCGGCGAGTTCCATTTCCCCGCCGGACCGGCGGCAGAGATTGCCGTTCAGACGGTGCGGGAATGGCGGCGGCAGAACCCGGGGAACGTGGAGGTGATTTTCAATGTGTTCCAAGACAGCGACTATGCAATTTACAAGCGCCTGCTGCAATGAGGCCATGCGGCTGAAACAGGCGCTGCACGCGGCGGACGCCGTGGTGCTTGGGGCCGGGGCCGGGCTTTCCACCTCGGCCGGGTTTTGCTATACCGGCGAACGCTTTCGGAAATATTTTGGGGATTTTATGGCAAAATACGGCTTTCGCGATATGTATTCCGGCGGGTTTTACCCGTTTCCCACGCTGGAAGAGCATTGGGCGTACTGGAGCCGGTATATTTACATCAACCGGTATATGGATGCTCCGAGGCCTGTTTATAGAGAGCTTTATGACTTGGTAAAGGATAAAGATTATTTCGTTTTGACAACCAATGTGGATCATTGCTTTCAAAAAGCGGGTTTTGACAAACACCGCCTGTTCTATACGCAAGGAGATTACGGCTTATTTCAGTGCAGTGAGCCTTGTCATCAAGGAACCTATGATAATGCAGCGATTATCCGTAAAATGGTTGAAGCACAAGGCTATGTGATCTCTGAAAATGGCGGGTTAAGTTTGCCGGATGGGATTTTGCCTGAAATGAAAATCCCTTCTGATTTGGTTCCACACTGCCCAAAGTGCGGCAAGCCTATGAGTATGAATCTTCGGTCTGATGATACCTTTGTGGAGGACGAAGGCTGGCATCGAGCAGCTCAACGATATTCCGATTTTCTTCGTAAGCATCAAAACATGAGAGTGTTGTTTTTAGAAGCAGCCGTTGGCTTCAATACCCCGGTGATTATCAAATATCCCTTCTGGCGCATGACGGCGCAGAACCGGCGGGCGGTGTATGCCTGTGTCAACCTGGGCGAGGCCTGGGCGCCAAGGGAGATTGCAGAGCGCGCGATCTGCCTGGATGGGGACATTGGCGAAGTATTAAAAAAATTAAAATGAAAAGCAGCAGATTCAGTATCTATTCGTTACCGGGGCACATTTTGAGCCAGTTGCTAAGGTATCAGGAGGTTTTTTCCTGGGAATCCTTTAGGGAAAGGGACAGGTACATTGCTTTTTTGTCCCGAATAATATATAATAAACGGGACAAAAGGAGGCGATACGCATGGCATACGGTTATGCGAAAGAGATTCAAAAACGCATTGGTGCGGCTCCTGACGGTACGATTTTTATTGTTTCCGATTTTTCGGATGTAGCGGACAGCGAGACCATACGAAGAAACCTGAACCGGCTTGTGCAGGCGGGTACACTCAGGCGTATTTTGAAAGGAGTCTTTGAAAAGCCGAAATTCAGCAAGCTCCTTGGGGAATTTGTGGCAGCGGACCCGGATGCGGTTGCCAAAGCATTGGCGAGATGCTATCATTGGACGATCGCTCCCTGTGGAGATACCGCATTAAATATGCTGGGGCTGTCTACTCAGGTAACGGCAGTATGGTCCTATATCAGCGACGGGCCATATAAAACCTATGAATGGGATAAGACAAAGATTGAATTTAAGCACCGGACCAACAAGGAGGTTACGGGCCTGTCGCCTATGACGATCCTGGTGATCCAGGCGTTAAAGACCCTGGGAAAAGAACATGTGGATGAAAAAACCATACGGATGCTTTCCCGCAGGCTGAATGAAGATGAAAAGGCGGCGCTCCTTGCAGAAGGGGCCGAAGCGACGGATTGGATTTACACTGTGATTAAAGAGATCTGCAAAGGAGAAAGAGAAAATGATTGAGATTGCCAGACTTCCGGCTGATGACCGGCGGGAGCTGTTTCATAACACCGCAGCAAAAACCGGCCTTCACGATGCCATTGTGGAAAAGGATTTTTGGGTATGCCTGACGCTGGATTACCTGTTCCACCGCTCTCCGTGGAGAAAGGCGGTCACATTTAAGGGCGGGACCAGCTTATCCAAAGGGTATCACCTTATCAGCCGGTTTTCCGAGGACATTGATCTGATTTTGGATTGGCGTGTCCTGGGGTATGGTGTCAATGAACCCTGGGAAAAACGCTCAAATACCAAGCAGGATGCCTTCAATAAAGAGGCGAACCGAAAGGCCGAGGTTTTCCTGGCAGAAAGCTTCTGCCCGCAGGTCCGGGAAGGGCTTTCTGCTGAATTGGGCCTTCCGGCCAATCTTTACATAGACGAGGAAGATAAACAGACGGTGATTTTTGCTTATCCAAACCTGTTTACCGATGCCTCTACCTTGCAGGTGATTCGATTGGAGATTGGGGCGCTGGCAGCCTGGACACCGGCAGAGCTGGTGGATATTGTACCGTATGCCGCGGAACAGTACCCGCAGTTATTCAAGCAGAAAGAGGTTTCTGTCCTGACGGTGGCGCCGGAGCGGACTTTCTGGGAAAAGGCGACGATCCTTCACCATGAGGCCAACCGGCCTGAACATCTTTCCATGCCCCAACGGTATTCCCGCCATTATTATGACCTTTACTGTATGGCGAAATCGCCTGTGAAGGAAAAAGCGTTTGCACGGCTGGACCTGCTGCAGAAAGTGGTCGATTTCAAGATGAAGTTTTATCCGCGGGCCTGGGCGCGCTACCCGGAGGCTGTTCCGGCCACCTTAAAGCTGCTTCCTCCGTCATACCGCCAGGGTGCGCTGCAGGAGGACTACACTGCCATGCGGAATATGCTCTATGGGGAGATTCCATCCTTTGAAACCATGATGGAGGCCGTTGGAGAGCTGGAAAAGGAAATCCACGCATTATAACGGAAAAAGCCGCAATAATGCCTCTTCTTGCTTTACGAGATCTAAATGACTTTATTTTCGGTGCGCAATAAACACAACACCCCGATGATTATCAAATATCCCTTCTGGCGCATGACGGCGCAGAACCGGCGGGCGGTGTATGCCTGTGTCAACCTGGGCGAGGCCTGGGCGCCAAGGGAGATTGCAGAGCGCGCGATCTGCCTGGATGGGGACATTGGCGAAGTGCTGCAAAAGCTAAAATGAAAATTTTCGGGCGCGGCGTTTGACAAACAGAGTTCAGCCATGGCGCAGGGCGCGGCAAAGGGCCGGGCGCGCTGAAGTATAGCAAAAAGGCATGATATGCCATGGGAAAAAGGCATTTGGCAGGCGGGCAAAGCGGGCGTATAATGAAAGAAAAAAGCCCCGGCGCGCCGCGGCGCACGGGAAGAGGGAGACGCAATGGAATACCGCAAACTGCCGAAGGGCACAGAGGAAATTGGCATCATCGGCCTTGGCAACAGCAGCCTGGGGGATGCGGGCGAAAAAGAGGCGCAGGCCACGGTGGAGCTTGCGCTGGAAAACGGCGTGAACTATTTTGACATGGCGGCGGGCGACGCGCGGCCGTTTGCGGCGTATGGCCGCGCGGTGGCGGGCAGCCGCAGCAAGGTGTATTACCAGGTGCATTTCGGGGCCGATTACCGCACCGGCAAATACGGCTGGACGCTGGAGCTGGAGGCGATTCGGCGCTCGGTGGCCTGGCAGCTGGAGGCGCTGAAAACAGACTATATCGACTTCGGCTTTCTGCACTGCATAGACGAAGTGGCAGACCTGGAAACGGCCCGGGCGCACGGCACGCTGGAATATTTAAAAACGCTGAAGCGCCAGGGCGTTGTGCGGCACATTGGGCTTTCGTCCCACACGCCGCAGGTGGTGCACAAGGTGCTGGACATGGGGCTGATTGACATGCTGATGTTCAGCATCAACCCCGCCTACGATTACCGCCACGGCGAGTTTGCCATTGGCGAAGTGGACGAGCGGCAGGCGCTGTACCGCCGGTGCGAGGCCGAGGGCGTGGGCATTTCGGTGATGAAGGCGTTTTCGGGCGGGCAGCTGCTGCGCGCGGCCACCTCGCCGTTTGGGCAGGCGCTTAGCGAATACCAGTGCATGCAGTATGCGCTGGATAAACCCGGCGTGCTGACGGTGCTGCCCGGCGTGCGCAACCGGCAGGACGTGCGGCGCGTGCTGGGCTTTTTGACGGCGGGCCCCGAAGCGCGGGATTATTCTGTGCTGGGCACCTTTGCCCCGCAGGACGCCGCGGGCGTGTGCGTATACTGCAACCACTGCCAGCCGTGCCCGGCCGGGCTGGACATTGGCCTTGTCAACAAATATTACGACCTGGCCCGCGCCGGGGACGCCCTGGCGAAAAACCACTATGCCAACCTGGGCAAAACGGCCGCGGCGTGCGTGGGCTGCGGCCACTGCGACGCACGCTGCCCCTTCCATGTGAAGCAGGCGCAGCGCATGAAAGAAATTTGCGCCTATTTCGGCGCCTGAGGCAGCGCGCCCTGCCCCTTGCCAGGCGCGCAAAAATAAGCGCCCCCGCAGCGCAAAGCAAGCCGCAGGGGCGCAGGCACGCGCCGGCCCGGGCGTGCAAAAGCAAGAACGCACTGGCTTTGGGCGCGCTGGCGCAAGAAACCATTGCCCCTGAAGCGGTTTTGCGGCTGCCCATGGCAGCAAAAGTTCCGCTGGAACTTTTGAGCAAACTGCCCGTTCGCGAAGCGATGGCGGCAATGCTGTTTGCCGCCAGGGGCCGGCCCGGCAATTTTGTGCGAACCGCAGCGTGAAAAAAGCCCGGTAATCCTGACGGATTACCGGGCTTTTTGAATGCGCCGGGCGGCAAAATTGTTTGCCCAAAACCGATGCTTTCTTGCGCAGGCACGCCTTTGCCGGGCGCTTTTTACACTGCGGTTCACGCAAAATGGGCGCAAAAGCGATGCGTTTTTGCGGCCCGCCCCTGGCCGCAGGGGCGTTTTGGGCGCGGCAGGCCGGGCGGAAGCCCGCCGCGGGGGCATGTTATTCCCCCGTTTGCGGCTGTGCCAGGGCGCGGGCCATATCCATGAAATGGCCCAGCGCGGGCGAGAGGAATTTCGATTTGTGCACGGCCAGGCACACGGTGCTGTGCACGTCCAGCCCATGCACGCGGATGACGGCCAGCTGCCCGGCGTCCAGCGCGGCCGCGGCCACCTGGCGGGGCAGCACGGTGACGCCAAGGCCCAGGCCCACGGCGGCCAGAATGGCCTGCACCGAGGCGCACTGCCACGCGGGGCGGGGCGTGTAGCCCGCCTGGGCCACGGCGGCGCTGAACAGCTGAAACGCGCCCGAGCCGCGCTGGCGCAGCACCAGCGGCTGGGCCATGAACTGCGCCAGCGTGACGCTGCGCCCTGCCATGGGGTGGCCGGGCGCGCACAGGGCAACGTGCTGCTCGGTGAACAGGGGGGTGAGGGCAATGAAGCGCGAGCGCACCGCGCCCGCCACAATGGCGGCGTCCAGCTCGTTTTCCAGCAGGCGCTTTTCCACCTCGTCGGTGGTGTCCACCGTCACCTCCAGGCGGATGTGCGGAAAGCGCGCGGCAAACCTGGCCGCCAGGGCGGGCATGCCGTACACGCCGAAGGTGACGCTGGCGCCCACGCGCAGCAGACCGTGGGAATCCGGGTTTTGAAACGAGGCCTCCACCTCGTCGTACAGGCTGATGAGGTGCGTGGCATAGCCCAGCAGGGCGCGGCCTGCCTCGGTGATTTTCAGGCGCTGGCTGATGCGCTCGAACAGGCGGGTGCCGTAGTGCTGCTCCAGCTCGCGGATGGCCACGCTGACGGTGGGCTGCGACACATACAGCGCCTGCGCGGCCCTGGTGATGCTGCCGGTGTTGGCCACGGCAATGAAGATGCGGAAATGGCGGATGGTCACGGGCAGGCCTCCTTTCCCCCGGCACAGCGCGGCCGCGCGCCGGGGCAAGATGATAGCAAAAAGGCTAAGAACTATATAAAATTATAGTATTTTTATTATGACTGTGCAAGTGGTAAGATGAAGGCGGGCCCAAAGGGGCACACAGCATGCGGCGCGGCCCGGCGCACGGGCGGGCCGCAGAAGGGGGAGGAAACATTGCACACACAAAAGGGCCCCGGCCAGGCCGGGGCACAGCCCGCGCCGCAAGCCGGGCACAGCGCGGGCCGCGCGGCGGCCGCGCCGCGCTGTGACAGGGCCAAGCTGTGGCCGCTGTTTTTGGCCACGCTGTATATCAGCACGTTTACCTTTGGCGGCGGGTTTGTAATTGTCACCTTTATGAAGCGCAAATTTGTGGACAGCCTGAAATGGCTGAGCGAAGAGGAAATGCTGGATTTTGCCGCCCTGGCCCAGGCCTCGCCGGGGGCCATTGCGGTGAACGCGGCCATTCTGGTGGGCTGGCGCGTGTGCGGCTTTGCGGGCATGGTGGTGGCCGTGCTGGGCACCATTCTGCCGCCGATGGTGATTTTGTCGGTGATTTCGCTGTTTTATGCGGCCTTTGCCGCCAACCGCTGGGTGGCGCTGGCGCTGAAGGGCATGCAGGCGGGCGTGGCCGCCGTGATACTGGACGTGGCCTGCGGCCTTGGCGCCAAGGTGGCCAAAGAGCGCAGCGCCCTTTCGCTGGCGCTGATGGCCGGGGCCTTTCTGGCAAACTTTGTGTTTGACGTAAACGTCATTTTCATCATTCTGGCCGCGGCCCTGGCGGGCGTGGGCAAGACACTGTGGCTGCGGCGGAAGGGGGCGGGCGCGCCATGACCTATGTGCAGCTGTTTTTCAGCTTTCTGCTGGTGGGGCTGTTCAGCGTGGGCGGCGGCTATGCGGCCATTCCCCTCATTCAGGCGCAGGTGGTGGAGGCCCACGGCTGGCTTAGCATGGCCGAGTTCACCAACCTTGTCACCATTGCCGAAATGACGCCCGGCCCCATTGCCGTGAACTCGGCCACCTTTGTGGGCATTCGCATTGCGGGCGTGCCGGGCGCCGTGGTGGCCACGCTGGGGTGCATTTTCCCGGCGCTTATTCTGGTGTCGGTGCTGGCGTATCTGTACCGGCGCTACCAAAGCGCCCCCGCGCTGGACAGCGTGCTGAGCTGCCTGCGCCCGGCGGTGGTGGCGCTGATTGCGGCGGCGGGCCTTGCCATGCTGGGCACGGCCGTGCTGGGCGGCGCAGCCCCGGCGCCGGGCAACGTGCAGTGGGCTTCGGCGGCGCTGTTCTGCGCGGCCCTGGTGCTGCTGCGCTGGCGCAAGTGGAACCCCATTCTGGTGATGTGCCTGTGCGGCGCGGCCAGCCTTGCGCTGGGCGCCGCGGGCCTTGTGCCCGTGTAGCATCTGCAAACCGGGAAACGGCCGCCGGGGCCGCCCGGGCGCTTTCGGGCCCGGCCGGCAGCCATTGCCCTGCGGCCCTGGCGCCCCGTGCCGGGCGCGGCGCTGGCGCAAAGCGAAGCGCCAGCGCTGCCCCTGTTCCCGCGTGCGAGGCACAAAACAGAAAAAGGCGCGCGCTTTCCCCTTTGGGAAAGCGAGCGCCTTTCTGCGTTTGTTCAGTGCGCCTGACGCATGGCCTGAAGCTCTGCCGTGTGGTGCGCCACCACGGTTTCCAGCGTGCTTGTGCGGCTGCGCAGCTCGTCCACCTGCGCGGCTTTGTGCAAAAGCGTATCCAGCTTTGCGGCCACATCGCCATACTGCTCGGCCACCAGGCTGATTTTGTGGTCCTGCTGTTCCACCAATACGCGCGTGTGGCGCATCTCGGCCTCCAGCGCTTCCTGCCGCGCCTCCACCTTTTCCAGCCGCGCGCTCAGTGCGTCCTGCCCGGCGCGCAGTTCGTCCTGCCCGGCGCGCAGCTCGTCCTGCCCGGCGCGCAGCTCGTCCTGCCCGGCGCGCAGTTCGTCCTGCCCGGCGCGCAGTTCGTCCTGCCTGGCGCGCAGCTCGTCCTGCCCGGCGCGCAGCTCGTCCTGCCCGGCGCGCAGCTCATCCTGCCCGGCGCGCAGCTCGTCCTGCCCCGCGCGCAGTTCGTCCTGCCCGGCTTTCAGTTCGGCCAGCAGCTGCAAAATCATCTCTTCATTTTTCATTCGCCCACACCTCTTTTGTGCCGCATGGCCTGCCGGCCCTGTTGCTCTATTATACCCCGTTTTGCGCAAGGCGGCAAGGCGGCAGGGTAACCAAAATGCAGGCGCATTTTTTTGTGTTCTTTTGCCCAGTGTGCCTGCCGGGCAAGAAGATAATACAAAAAGTATAAAAAATACAAATTGTATATTACTCTTCCAGCGTGCAGGCCGCAAGGGGCTGGCCGCGGAAGGCGGCATAGCGCTGTGCCAACGCCTGCACCTGCGCGCGCCCGGCCGAAGAAAGCGGGGCAAACATCGTAAAGCGAAGCGCAAGGCCTTTGCCCTGCGCGCTTTGGCGCCACACGCCCGCAACGGCCCCGGCCTGCAGCAGCACGCCCGGGTTCGAAACGGTTTGCCACACGGCTTTGTGCCGGGCGGCGTCTGGCAGCAGCAGGGCCTTTTCGCTCGGGCCGTGCACGTCCAGGTAGGGGTCGTGCGGGCCCAGCAGCAACAGCTGCGGCTGTGCCGGCGCGGCGGCCAGCAGGCCGGGCATATCCTGCGCCAGCACATAGGCCGTGCGGCCCGCCAGGCTTACGGGCCGGGTTTCGGGCGCCACGGCGGCCCACATGCGCCGGGCCTGCGCCGGGCTTGCGCCCAGCCAGCTTTGAAACGCGGCGGGCGTGGCCGGGCCATAGCAGTGCAAAAACCGGCGCGCAAGGGCCGCGGCAGCGTCTGGCCGCGGGGCGGCCAGCGGCGCGCCCAGCCAGGCCCGGGGCGAAGTGAACGTGGGCAGCGCGCCCTGGCGGCGGCCAAACACCACCAGCCGCTCGAAGGCGCACGGGCGCAGAAGAAACGAGGCCACGGCCCCGCCCAGCGTCTGCACGTCCGGCCGGCCATAGGGCGAGGGGCTGTTCCACACGGGCTGCTTTTCCACGGGCAGCTGCGGCAGCACCAGGGCGGCCACGGCGGCGTCCAGCGCGGGCTTGCCCACAATGACCTGGCGGCCCAGGCACTGCTGCGCCGCGCCCCGCACAAGCGGCCACAGCTGCTGCACCGTCATGGAAAGGCGGCCCAGCGCAAGGCCAATGCCGCGCGTATACACCCAGGGCTGCTCGCTGTGCGCGCCCTGCAGCGCGCACAGAAACACATCGCTGTCCCGCGTGGGAAACACGGCGGGCGCGCCGCGCAGGCTCCAGGCCTGAAGCAGGCTTTTTTCCTCATACAGCGCGCGGCGGATGCCGGCCGGCGAGGCGCCCTGCACGCGGGCGAACAGCGCCGTCTCGAAGGCGCCGGGGGGCGAATTCTGCAGCCCGCAGGCCGCGGCGGCCTCGCAGTAGGCGCCCGGCGGCAGCGGGGCGGCCAGATGGTGCGCGCGCAGGCGGTGGCTGCGCGCCATTTCGGCTGTGACAACGGGTAGCTGCGCCATGGGGCGCCCTCCTTTCCAAAGGGCCGCGCAAAGGGCGGCGCGGGCTGCGCGGTGCGCCAACCCGGCCGCGTTTTTTGCACTGGCACGCCAAAGGGCGGCGTTTTGCCTTATCATACACCTTTTGCGCGCAAAAGCCAAGGCGGGGCGGCACGGCTGCCCGCCTCCGGCATGCCCGGCGGCCCCGCCGGGGTGAAACCTGTGTGAAAGCGTGCACCGCAGCGGGAAAATGTGGTAAACTATTGGGGGAACGCCGCGCGGCGCATCCGCCCCCGGGGGGCGCGCCGGGCGCGGCGGCCGCATCCGGCAAAGAGAGGGAAGGCATGAAATGAAACAGGCAGTTTTTGTAGATTACACCGGCACGCTGGTGAAAGAGGACGGGCCGGATTTACACGGCGTGGTGCGCGCCATCTGCGCGAACAGCGATGAAAAAGACCCGCGCCGCGCGCTGGCCTTTTGGTGGCAGCGGCTGAAACAGTACGAGGCGGCCAGCTTTGGCCCCGCGTTTTTGACGCAGGACGAAATTGTGCAGCGCATTTTGGCCGATTGCGAACGCCAGCTGCACCTGCAGGCCGACAAGGCCGCCCTGCACGCGGGCATCCGGCGCTTTTGGGCAAGCGCGCCCCTGTTTGAAGACGCGCCCGCCTTTTTTGCGGCGTGCCCGGTGCCGGTGTGGGTGCTTACCAACAACAGCGAGGGCTGTGTGCGCGAAAACCTGGCCGCGCACGGCATTGTGCCCGCGGGCATTGTGACGGGGGACATGGCGCGCGCCTATAAGCCGCACCGCGCGTTTTTTGAAAAGGCCCTGGCGCTGAACGGCTGCACGGCGGGCGGCGCCGTGCACATTGGCGATTCGGCGCGCTCGGACGTTGAAGGCGCCCGCGCGGCGGGCATAGAGGCCGTGCTGCTGTGCCGCGGCGGGCAGCCCGCGCCCTGCGGGGTGCGCGCGGCGCAAACTTTGCCCGAGGCGCTGGCCCTGGCCCTGGCATAAGAGGGCGGGCC
>UREN01000049.1 GCA_900546885.1 uncultured Oscillospiraceae bacterium | reverse complement strand
AAAACCGCGCCTGCCTTCGGCAGGGTCTGCTTGCCTGCTGGAAGCAGGCATTTTACTTCGTAAAACCGCGCCTGCCTTCGGCAGGGTCTGCTTGCCTGCTGGAAGCAGGCATTTTACTTCGTAAAACCGCGCCTGCCTACGGCAGGGTCTGCTTGCCTGCTGGAAGCAGGCATTTTACTTCGTAAAACCGCAGAACCCTTTGTGGTTGTCAAGGTGTGCGGCAGCACACGGCATGGCTTTTCCCGCTTATGCGGGAAAATGCAGGCCGTGCTTCTGGCCTGCAAATGTCCTTGACGATGCTATGCGCCCGAATTTCTGTTTCAGAGGCAATGTTTTCTTACGCCAACGCGCCTAAGCTCGGGCAGTTTACTTTGCCGGCCCCGGCCTTTTCCGTGCGTGCCTGCCGGAATTTTATTCGGCTTTGCATGCATTCTGTTTTTGGCTCATACGCCCATGGTGCTTGTCTCTGGCAGGGTAGAGCCGCCGTCAATCACAAACTGGGCGCCCGTGAGGTAGCTTGCCTCGTCGCTGGCAAGGAAAGCCGCAAGCTCGCCCACCTCCATGGGGTCTGCCAGACGGCCCAGAGGGATGGCGGCCGCAATGCCGTCCACCACGCTCTGCGGGTTTTCCGGGCAGGACTGCCGCGCCATGCCCTGCACCATAGGCGTAAGCACATAGCCCGGGCAGATGGCGTTTATATTCACATAGGGTGCAAATTCGCGCGCCAGTGCCTTGGTAAGGCCCACCAGCGCGGCCTTGCTCATGGCATAGGCGGCCTCGCCGGGGTCTGCCACCATATCGCCCGTGACGCTGGACATGATGACCACCCTGCCCCATTTGCGCGCCACCATGCCGGGCAGCACGGCTTTGCAGGTGTTCCAGGCGCCCTTCACGTTGATGTCCAGGTGGGCGTCGCGGTCTGCGTCGCTTTGGGTAAGAAAATCGCCCAGGCGGCAGATGCCCGCATTGGACACAAGGATATCCACCCCGCCAAACGCCTGCACGGCCGCCTCATAGCCGGCCTGCACGCTGGCCATATCCGACACGTCCATCGTTACGGCAATGGCCTTTGTGCCGTTTTCGCACAGGCTTTGCGCAAGCGCCTGCGTTTCGCTGCCGCGCGCGGCCAGCACCAGGTTTGCCCCGTGCTTTGCAAAGGTGCGGGCAATGCCCTCGCCAATGCCCTTAGAGGCGCCTGTAATAAGCGCCGTTTTTCCCGTCAGTTTTCCCATGGTGTTGTTTTTTCCTTTCTGTCTGCGTCAGAATTCCGCGTCCACCAGCTCGCCGTTTTCGTTAAAGGCAATGGGCTTGGCCGTGTTGCGCGTATAGCGCAGCATGTCGCGCACGCGGTTGCGTTCTTCTTTCATATAAAGGATATAGGCCTTGCCCTCTTTTTTGGCGCGGCCCGTGCGGCCGATGCGGTGGGTGTAATATTCGTTCGAGGGCGGCACATCGTAGTTGAACACGGCGTCCACATCCGTCACGTCAATGCCGCGCGCCGCCACGTCTGTGGCCACCAGCACGGCCAGCTCGCCCGCTTTGAAGCGGGCCATAATTTTGTTCCGCTCGGCCTGCGAGAGGTCTCCGTGCAGGCAGTCCACATCAAAGTTCAGCCGCGCCAGCTGGTTCGACAACATGGCGGTGGTGTATTTTGTGTTGCAAAACACCATCACGCGGGAATAGCCCTCTTTGATGATGAGCTCGGTCAGGTCTGCCAATTTGTTGCGCCCTGTGGTGAGCATCATGTACTGGTCTATTTTGGGTGCGCTTTCCAGCACAGGCTGCACGGTGATCTCTTCTGCGTCGCGCTGGTACAGCCAGCCAATGTCCATCACCTCGCGGCTGATGGTGGCGCTGAACATGGCAAGGCGCTGTTTGGATTTGATGGAATCCAGAATTTTGCGCACATCTTTGTAAAAGCCCATGTTCAACATCTCGTCTGCCTCGTCCAGCACAATGTCTTTCACATGCGAGATGTCAATACTCCGCCGGTTCATATGGTCTTGCAGGCGGCCGGGCGTCGCCACCACAATCTGCGGGCCCTTTTTCAACTGTTCCACCTGTTTTGCCATGTTGGCGCCGCCATAGACGCACACAATGCGGATATCCGGGTAAAAGTGGGCCAAATCGCGCAGGTCTTCCGTAATTTGCTGGGCAAGCTCGCGCGTGGGGGCCATCACCACAGCCTGCGGATAATGCTTCTCCTGCTGTACGCCCAAAATAAGCGGAATGCCAAAGGCACACGTCTTGCCGGTGCCGGTGGGTGCTTTTGCAATGACATCGCGGCCCGCCAGCATAGGCGGGATGGCCTTTTCCTGCACCTCGGTCAGCTCGGTAAAGCCCATGCGCTCCACCGCTTTGTGTATCTCGGCCGGCACGTTCAACTCTGTATATTTCATTGGTTTCTCCCCTTGCACAGAACTCTCTTTCAGCGCCTTTTATCATACCACATCCGCTGCCAAAAAGAAACCGCCCGGGGCACGGCTTTCGCCGGAACCGGGCGGTGGGGTTCACTTCAGGCCAAGCCTGCGCTTCATGGCGCCGCTGGGCCGGAAACCCGGCGCCATGGCAGGGGCCAGCCTGGTGTGCTGGCCTGTTCGGGGGTTCACATAGGCTTTTTCGCTGCGTGGGCGCATTTCAAAGCGCCCAAAGCCTGCAATGGTCACTTTTTCACCCCGGCGCAGCGCCTCCAAAATAAGCTCTTCCGCCGTCTCCATCACGCGGGCGGCCTCGCTTTCCGGCAGGCCCGTGCGGGCGGCCACAGCCGCCACAAGCTGGCTTTTCGTCATGCAAGGCGCCCCCTTTCTGCCTGCGGCATTACTTCAAGGCCATTTTGCGGCTGCCCGGCTTCACCAGGGGCAGCTTGCCCTCGGCACACACAGGGCATTCTTCCGGGGCCCAGTTGGGCAGGTCCAGCTGAAGGGCGCTGGCCACCACAGGCAGGGGGCTGGTGCCCTTCGAGCGGTCCACCACGCAGGCAATGCCCACCACAACGCCACCATGTTCCTCAATAATCTTCGCCGTCTCCAGGCTAGATTTTCCGGTGGTGACAACGTCCTCCATAATGATGCAGCGCTCGCCCGCCTGAATTTCAAAGCCGCGGCGCAGCGTCATTACATTGTCCACGCGCTCGGTAAAAATGGCGCGGCGGCCGATTTGGCGGCCAATTTCGTATGCATACACAATGCCGCCCATGGCCGGGCCCACCACTACATCAATGTTCATCTCTTTCAGCTTTTCCGCCACCGGGGCCAGCACCTGGGCGGCCTTATCCGGGTACTGTTGCAGCTTTGCCATTTGGCAGTAGGCGTTGGAATGGCGCCCGGAAGAAAGCAGAAAATGCCCTTCCAGAAAAGCGCCCGTCTCTTTCAAAATATCCAGCTTGTCGTTCATCGTTTTTCTTCCTTTCTGTTCCGGCAGGCACTTTACAGCGCCGCGCCGCGTATCTCGTCCAGCGTTTCCACGCCGTTTTCGTCCATCCAGGCGGCCATGCCGCGGGCCACATCCTCGCAGGCGCGCGGGTTTGCAAAACTGGCTGTGCCCACCTGAACAGCGGTGGCGCCCGCCATGATGAATGCCAGCGCGTCTTCGGCCGTGGCAATGCCGCCAAGGCCCACCACCGGCACGTGCACCGCCTTGCACACCTGATACACCATGCGCAGGGCAATGGGGCGGATAGCCGGGCCAGAGAGGCCTGCAAACACATTTTGGAACACCGGGCGGCGCGAGGCGAGGTCGATGGCCATGGCCTGGAAGGTGTTCACAAGGCTGAGGCCGTCTGCCCCGGCCTCTTCACAGGCCAGTGCCATCTCGGTGATGTTTTCCGCGTTGGGGCTCAGCTTTACCACCAGGGGTTTTTGGGTGCATGCGCGCACGCGCGCCACCACCTCGCGGGCGCTTTCCGCCTTGATGCCGTAGGCAATGCCCCCGGCCTTCACGTTCGGGCAGGAAATGTTCAGTTCCAGTAAATCCACATCCGTGCCGTCCAGCAGGCGCGCGCCCTCCTCGTATGTCTCAATGGTGCTGCCGCCCAGGTTTGCCATGGCCGCGGGGCCAAGGCGCTTCATGGCGGGCAGCTCGTGCTGGATGAAATGGCGCACACCGGGGTTCTGCAGGCCAATGGAATTGATGAGGCCCGCGGGCGTCTCGTACAGCCGTTCGCCCTCGTTGCCGGCCTTGCCCTCCAGCGTGAGGCCCTTGCCGGAGATAGCGCCCAGCCAGCGCATATCCACAATGCGCGAAAATTCCTGCCCAAACCCGAAAGTGCCCGAGGCGGCAATCACCGGGCTTTGCAGCGGCACGCCGCAAAGCGTCACACGCAGGTCAGCCAAAGAACACACCCCCTTCGAACACAGGGCCCTCTTTGCAGATGCACACAAGCTCGCCCTTTTCTGTTTTGCAGGTGCAGCCCAGGCACGCGCCAAGGCCGCAGGCCATTTTGCGCTCCATGCTCACATAGCATTTTGTTCCGGCGGCAAGGCACTTTTTCACTGTGGCGCGCATCATGGGCTCTGGCCCGCAAATATACACCACATCGTAATCCTGCGGCTGCAGCAGCTCTGTCACAAAGCCGTGATGGCCGTAACTGCCGGTGTCTGTGGCAATGCGCACACTGCGCCCGCCGCGCGCGAAATGGGCAAGGCGGTAGGGCTCCTCACGAAAGCCCAGCAGGCACTCTACCTTCGCCCCCTGTGCCGTAAGCTGTTCGGCCAGGTAAAACAGCGGCGCCGTGCCAATGCCGCCGCCCACAAGGGCAACTTTTTCGCCCTCCAGCGCAAAGCCGTTGCCCGCAGGGCCGGTAAGCTGCAGCGTGTCGCCCTGCCGCAGCGCCGCCAGCTTGCGCGTGCCCGGCCCCTTTACCTGAAACAGGAAGCTCAGTGCGCGCGTGCCCTCTTCGTAGTGATGCACGCTGATAGGGCGCGAGAGCAGCGGCGGCTCGTCTGCCGCCCAGGCGCGCAGCATATAGAACTGGCCCGCTTTGGGTTTATCGTACTGCGGCGGAAGATAGACGGTGAGAAGAAAGATATCTGCCGCCTGCTGGCTTGCCACCAGGACACTGGCCTCAAAGCTCTGCGCAGGCATGGGCAATGGCCTCCTTCATTTTGACACATTCGTTGTACGCCGCCTCGGCAAACGGCACGCCCGGCTGCTTTTTGTATGCCAGCAGCACGCCGCGGCTGGAGTTCACCACGCCGCCGTTGCCGGCGCTGAGATACTGGGCAATGTCCTGTGCGGTGCCGCCCTGCGCGCCATAGCCCGGAATGAGGAAGAACGAATCGCGGTAACGCGCGCGAATTTGCCTGGCCTCTTCGATGTGGGTGCCGCCAATGACAAGCCCCAGCGAGGAGTAGCCGCTTTCGCCCAAAAATGCCTTGCCCATGGCGTTCAGCTTATCGCCCACCATATCGTACACATGGCGCCCATCGGCCAGCAGCTCGTATTCAAAATCTTTCGCGCCGGGGTTTGAGGTGCGGCACAGAACAAACACGCCCTTGCCGTTTTCCCGCATATATTGCGCATACGGCTCAATGGAATCCAGCCCCATATAGGGCGCCAGCGTCATCCAATCCACTTCCAGTTCGCCTGTAAAGTGTGCACGGGCATACATTTCGGCCGTTTTGGCAATGTCGCCGCGCTTCACATCGGCAATCACCGGCAGGCCCTGCGCACGCAGGTATTCCACCGTGTCTTTGTAAGCGCGCAGGCCGTCCAGCCCCAGGGCTTCGTAATAGGCAATCTGCACCTTAAAGCATGCGGCGGCCTCCTTGGTGGCCTCAATTATCTCGCGGTTGAAGAAAAACACGTTTTCCCCCGCGGTGCGCCCCGGCTGTGCAAAGCCCTCGGGCAAATAAGAGGGGTCGGTGTCCAGCCCCACGCACACAGGGCCGCGCTGGGCCACTGCCTCATACAAACGGTCTACTTGCAGCATTTCCATCATTCTCCCTTTCTCTTTCCATGGTTCCATGGTCGCATTCACATCTGATATGTAAGAACACCCTGCTTCACGGTCGCCCTCACCCTTCCGGCCAGGCGCAGGCCCGCATACGGCGTGTTGTGGCTTTTGCCGGCAAACTCGTCCGGGTTCACCGTATACTCCTCATCCGGTGCCACCAGCACCACGTCGCCATCAAAGCCCGGCTGCAGCAGCCCCTTGTTCAGGCCCATGATTTGTGCGGGCGTGCGGGACATCATGCGGCTCAGGCGGGAAAGCGGCATGCCGTGCTGCCTGCAAAGCTTGGTGTAGCACACAGAAAAGGCCGTTTCCAGCCCCACGCAGCCGGGCGCGCCGTTCTGTTTATCCTGCGGGGTGTGGGGGGCGTGGTCTGTGGCAATGGCGTCCACCTCGTCTGCCAACATGGCACGGATCAGCGCGTCCACGTCCGCCTGCTGGCGGATGGGCGGGTTCACACGGAATTCATTGTGGCAGAACCAGATATGGTGGGGCGTCACTTCAAATGTGACGTTTCCGCCGCGGCGCTTGGCGGTGAGGATATCCTCCAGCGCCTCTTTTGTGCTTACATGGCACATGTGCAGCTTTGCCCCCGTGGAGGCAGAAAGGTACAAATTGCGCGCTGTCTCCAGGTTTTCCGCAAGGCGGTAGTCGGTGGCGGAAAGGTCCATATCCTCGGCATGGCTCATGACGGTGAGGCCCTTTTCGGCCGCGATGCACATGGCCTCGTACATCACTTTCGACTCCCGCACGCCTTTGCCGTCCTCGCTGATAAAGCGAAGGTTTTTGGGCAGCGCGCGCAGATGCCTCACCGTTTTGCCGTCAAAATCTTTTGTGATAGACACGCACTGGTTCACATCGCACAGGCCCACCCGCTTGGCCTCGTCCATCACGCTTTGCGCAATGGCCCCGCAAGAACACACGGGGTTTGTATTGGGCATGCAGTTCACAAACGTATAGCCGCCGCGCGCCGCCGCGCGGCTGCCCGTCTCCACCGTTTCCTTGTGCTCAAAGCCCGGCGTGCGGAAATGGGTGTGCAGGTCGATGAAAGCCGGCATGGCCACAAGCCCCGCCGCGTCCAGCACCGGCTCGCCCTCGCCGGCGGCAAGGCCTTCGCCCACGGCGGCGATGCGCCCGTCCCGGATGAGAATATCACCTTCGCGCTCGCCCCCGGCATCCACCAGCCGCGCGTGTTGAATCAGCATGGTATCTCTCCCTTCCAAACGCTTCTTTATTTTTCCCGGCCGTCTTTCATAAGCAGGCCCGCCAGGGCAATCAGCAGCCCTGCAGCCGCCGCGCACAGGCCGAAAAAGTTCATTGCCGATGCGGCCAGCCCGGCCAGTATAACAGCCAGCCCCATCAGCATCACTTTTACAGAGCGCATCCTGCTTCCTCCTGATACAAAAAAGAACTTTTCCCTTAAAAGGAAAAGTTCAAACAATAAGGCTTCGAACGCATACGGCTGTCTTGCTTCGCAGGCAATGCGCCATCGTGTCCTCTCCGCCTTTCACTGGTTTTCAAGATATTGTAGCATGTTCCGCCCCGGCTTGTCAACGCTTTGCGCAGGCAAAATGCGGCCCGGGCGCGGTTTTGCCGCACCCGGGCCGCACAAAATATCGTTTTGCAGGCAGAACGGGCCCGCGGCCTGCCAAAACCGCCCGCCGCGCCCTTATCCGTTACCGGCCGGCCGCCCTGTTTTCTGCAACACCTGTTTCACCTGTTCCGCATCGGCACATGCCGCCACACGGGCGGCAAGCTGGCGCATTTCGGCCAGCGTCATGCCCGCCAGGGCCTGCTTCACGCAGGCCAGGCTGGCCGCATTCATAGAGAGCTTGCGCAGCCCAAGGCCCACCAGCACCGGGGCGGCCAGGGCGTCGCCGCCCAGTTCGCCGCACACGCAAAGGGGCTTGCCCGCCTGTTCGAACGCCTGTGCCGTCATGCCGACAAGGCGGAACAGCGCCGGATGCCAGCTTTGATAATATGGGGCCACGGCGGGGTTCATGCGGTCGGCCGCCGTGAGGTACTGGCACAAATCGTTCGTGCCAATGGAGGCAAAATCCACCTCGCGCGCCAGTTCCGGCGCCATCAGCGCGGCGCTGGGCACCTCAATCATGGCGCCCAGCTTCACCTCACCCGCGCGCACGCCCCGCCCGGCCAGCTGGCTGCGCGCCTGCTCTACAAAGGCTCTGGCACGGCGCACGTCCTCCAGCGAACCCACCATGGGGAACATCAGCCACAAATTGCCGTGCACCGCCGCGCGCAGCGCAGCGCGAAGCTGGGTGAGAAACATCTGCGGGTGTTCAAAGCACAGGCGCAGCGCGCGGCTGCCCAGGGCCGGGTTGTCCTCTTTGGGCAGCTGAAAATAGCGCAGCGTTTTATCGGCGCCAAGGTCCAGCGTGCGCAGCACCACCGGGCGCTGCCCAAAAGCGCGCAGCACCTTTTCGTATTGTTCGGCCTGCTCGTCCTCGGTGGGAAAATGGCTGGCGTCCATATACAAGAACTCTGTGCGCAGCAGGCCCACAAAGCCGGCATACGGCGCGGCCGCCAGCTCTTGCCCGGCGGCGCTGCCAAGGTTCAGGCCAAGGTCTATTTTGACGCCGTCTTTTGTAAGAGGCTCTCTTTCCAGCCAGGCAGCCTCTTCCTCCATCTGCCTCTGCCATTCTCCGCGCGCGGCCTGTGCCGCAGCCAGCCGTTCGGGCGAAGGCTGCGTTTCCAGCGTGCCAGCCCAGGCGTCCACCACTGCCATTTCGCCGTGCTGCACAGCCTGCATTAAACCCGCCACGCCCAGCACGGCGGGGATGCCCCAGCTTCTGGCAAGGATGGCAGAATGGCTGGTGGCGCCGCCCATCTCGGTGACGATGCCCAGCACATTGGCCCTGTCCATGGCGGCAGTGTCAGAGGGCAGCAATTCCTTCGCGGCCACAATCACCGGCCGCTCCAGGCTGTCAAGGCCGCGCGCGGGCGCCCCCTGCAAAATGCGCAGCAGGCGCAGCTTCACGTCGGAAAGGTCTGCCGCGCGCTCGCGGATCCGTGCGTCCGGCGCGTTTCCCAGCACGGCGCGGTAGTGTTCATACACCTGCTCTACCGCCCACTGCGCCGTCCACTGCTCGCCCTCGATGCCCGCGAGGATATCCTCATCCATCACTTCATCGTCCAAGATATCCATGTGCGCCTCGAAGATGGCGGCCTTGTTGGCCTCCAGCCGGGCGCACATGCGGCTCAATTCCACGTGGGCAGTTTGTTTGGCAGCCTCATACAGGGCCCGCTGTTCCTCCACGCTGCCGCCGTGTGCAGGGCAAGGCGGCGCGGGCACAAACGGTTCGTAGCAATAAATTGGCCCGGCAGCCACGCCGCGCGAGATGCCTGTGCCATAGTAGACCATGTTACCCCCCCTGTGCGCCGGCATATTCTTTGCTGGATATTTCTTATATTTAATCATAAATCACGCCGGGCCTGTTTGCAAGCTTGCGTTCCGGGCAGCCTTTCTTCGGGCGCGCAAAGGGCAAACGCGCAGGGCGGCTGGCCGCCCCGCGCGTTTCTGCCTGCCCTGTCAGGGGCTCAAACCGTGCCGCCCCCGCACTCGGCGTTTTGCCGTAAAAAAGCCTTGCCTTTGAAGCGTTAATTTGCCCGCACAGCATGGTCAATCGTCTTTTCAGGCTGCTTTTTCTGCAAAAGTATTGTTCACCACTTCCGCATAAGGGGCCTTCTGATCCAATTCGCCCGCAGAGGACATCACCGTCTGCAAAAGCTCAAAGCTCTCTTCGCTCATGACAGGCGTTTCACAGTAAGCGCCGATTTCCTGATAGCGCTGGATGCCGCTTGCCAGCAGGGCAACATCGGTGTCTGCAAACTGCGGCTGAATCACCTCGGCAATTTCCTGCGCCGTGTGCCCGGCCACCCATTTCTGGCCCTTTGCCACCGCATTGGTAAAGCGCTGGACGATATCGGCATTTTCTTCCAGGTAGCTTTTCTTGGCAAAGTATGCCGTATAGGGAATTTCGCCTGCGGCTTCGCCCACACTGGCCACAATATAGCCTTTGCCCTCGGCCTCCACCGAAGAGGCAGCCGGCTCGAACATGGTGACATAGTCGCCGGTGCCGCCCAAAAAGGCGCCTGTCATCATATCGAACTGCACGGAATTATCCAGCAGAACGTCTTTTTCCGTGTCCAGCCCGGCCTGTTTCAGGGCATATTCAAACGCCATGTAGGGCACCCCGCCCTTGCGCCCTGGCAAAATGTGTGCGCCGGCAAGGTCCGTCCACTCAAAATCCGGCATGGGCTGGCGCGCCACAAGAAAGCTGCCGTCGCGCTGTGTCACCTGTGCAAACACCTGAGTATAATCTTCTTTTCCCTCGTTGTACACATACACGCTGGCCTCGGGCCCGGCAAAGCCAATGTCCACACTGCCGGACAGTACGGCGCTCATCACTTTATCGGCGCCGCCGCCATTGGAAAGTTCTACCGAGAGGCCCTCTTCCTCAAAAAAGCCCAATTCCATGGCCACATACTGCGGCGCATAGAAAATAGAGTGCGTCACCTCGCACAGCGTCACATTCTGCAGCTCTTCCTGCGCCGTTCCACAGCCCGCAAGGGCTGTCAGGCACAGGGCGGCGCATAAAACCACCGCAGCCAGTTTCTTTCCCATTGATACACCACACCTTTCTCTTGTGTGCCCGCGGGGCACGGCACTTTGCCCTGGCGCAAAGCTGTGCATATGCCATGGCGCCGTGCCCTGCGGGCTTTTATCGCAAACGGGGCCCGGCGGCGCAAGGGTGCCGCGCCCCGCAGCGTCACCCCCCAAAGCGCTTGTTCACAAGCTTTTGAAGCAGCACTACGCTCTCGTACATCAGCGCCGCCATGACGCTGAGGATGATGACGCCCGTCATCACAAGGTCCATTTGAAACACCTGGCCGCCATATACAATCAGGTAACCCAGCCCCGCTTTGCTGACAAGGAACTCACCCGCTATTACACCCACCAGCGAGAGGCCGATATTCACCTTCAGCGAGTTGAACATGGTTTTTAAATTGGCCGGAAAAACAATTTTGATAAAGATCTGCCGCTTGGTGGCACCGAACGTGCGCGCCATTTTGATGCTTTCGGCATCGGTGCTGCGAAAACCGGCCAGCATCTCCAGCACCGTGACGATGAGCGAAATAGCCAGCGCCATGAAGATGATGGCGCTTGTGCCCGCCCCCACCAGAATGATAATCACCGGCCCAAGGGCAATTTTGGGCAGGCTGTTCAGCACCACCAGGTAGGGCTCTGCCACGCGGGATGCAAAGCTGGACCACCAGAGCGCAATGCTCAACGCAAGGCCGATAACCACCCCCAGCAAAAACCCCGTAAGCGTTTCATACAGTGTGACGCCAATGTGCAGCGCCAGGTTGTTTTGGGACATATCCAGCAAGGTGCCCACAATACGGGAAGGGCTGGAAACGATGAATGCATCCAGCACACCTGCGCGGGTAAGGCCCTCCCACAGCGCAAGGAACAGCGCAAGAAACCCCACCTGGCAGGCGTGCACCCATCGCGTGCGGCGGCGCACACCGGCAAGGTATGCCGCCCGGTTTTCAGAGACAGGCTTATCAGTCATCGGTCTGCAGCTCCTTCCAGATGTGGTCGAAGTAGCCGGAAAAGCGCGGATGCGCCCGGCAGGAGAGCGGGGTGCGGCCCGGCCCGAAGTCTATCTTCAGCACCTCTTTGATTTTGGCGGGCCTTTGCGAAAGCACCATAATGCGGTCGCCCAGCGAGATGCTCTCGGGGATGTCATGCGTCACCATCAGCGTGGTGACGCCTTCCGCTTTCAGAATGCGAAACACGTCCGCGGCCACGGAAAGGCGCGTTTGATAATCCAGGGCGGAAAAGGCCTCATCCAACAGCAGAATATCCGGCCCGGCCGCCAGCGTACGGATGAGGCTGGCGCGCTGGCGCATGCCGCCAGAGAGTTGGCGCGGGTATTTATCGGCAAAGGCGGAAAGCCCGTACGTCTCCAGCAGGCGCTTTGCCCGCGCCACCGTCTGCGGCGTTTTGGTGCCGCGTATCTCCAGCCCAAACAGCACGTTGGAAAGAATGGTGCGCCATTCCAGCAGGTTGTCGCGCTGCAGCATATACCCAATGTGCGGCGATGTGCCGTGCACCCGTTCCCCCTTCACATACACTTCGCCCCTCGTCGCCGGCAAAAGCCCTGCTATGACGCTGAGCAGCGTGGATTTTCCACATCCAGACGGCCCCACGATGCTGAGGAACTCCCCCTCTTCTACCGCGAAGCTGATGTCCTCAAACGCGCTCACCTCGCCGTTCTTTGCCTGATAGGTAAGCCCGACGTGCTCTACGCGCAGGATCTCCATGCCGATCGCCCCTTTTTTATGCTGATACTCCATTCAATGCACAAGGGCGGCGTTTTGCTCATGGCGGCCGGGTTGTTCCCGTCTTTCTTTGCACCCCGCGCCCTTGCGCCGGGCCGCACTTTTTTTTATAATAAAAAGCGTGGGAAATTGCGCGCAGCGCCACACAGTGCAAGCGCGCGGCAGGGCGGCCCGGCAAAGCGCGCCGCCCCAAAAAAGGGGGAATGAAAAAATGCCTACGGTAATTCCGCAGGGATACGAAAGCACACTGGGGCTGTATGAAACACAGAAAGCCATTGGGCTGATCAAGCAGGTTTTTCTGGCAAAGCTGTGCAGCGCGCTGCACCTGAAGCGTGTGACGGCGCCGCTGTTTGTAGACCCGGCCCTGGGCCTGAATGACGATTTGAACGGTGTGGAGCGCCCGGTGGCGTTCGACATTCCCGCCGTGCACAGCACCGCGCAGGTGGTGCACTCGCTGGCGAAATGGAAGCGCCTTGCGCTGCACGAGTATGATTTTTTCCCCGGCAACGGGCTTGTGGCAGACATGAACGCCATCCGCCGCGACGAAGCGCTGGATAACCTACACTCTATTTATGTAGACCAGTGGGACTGGGAAAAGGTAATTGTGCGGGAAGACCGCACACAGGCTTACCTGGAAAAAACCGTGCAGGACATTGTGCACGCCGTGTGCGGCACACTGGACGAGGTGAAGTGGCAGTTCCCTCAGCTTTCCGTGCAGCTGGAGCGCAGCGTCACCTTTGTGACAAGCCAGCAGCTGGAAGACCGCTGGCCCGGCATGACGCCCAAACAGCGTGAAAACGCCATCTGCCGGGAATGCCGCACTGTGTTCATTGGGCAAATTGGCGCGCCGCTGGCCAGCGGCACACCGCACGACGGCCGCGCGCCAGACTATGACGATTGGCAGCTGAACGGGGATATCCTGTTCTGGCACGAGCCGCTGGGCTGTGCTATGGAAATTAGCAGCATGGGCATCCGTGTGGACGCCGAAAGCCTGGCCGCCCAGCTGAAGGCTGCCGGCTGTGAAGCGCGCGCCCAGCTGGCCTTCCACAAGGCGCTTTTAGAGGGCAAACTGCCCCTTACCATTGGCGGCGGCATTGGCCAAAGCCGCCTGTGCATGCTGATGCTGGGCAAGGCGCATGTGGGTGAAGTGCAGGTGTCCCTGTGGGACGGCGCCACCCGCGCGGCCTGCGCCGCGGCCGGTGTGCAGCTGCTGTAACCGTACCCACCTGCCGGGAAATGGCCAGTCTTTCTTGTTTTCAACGCGGTTTTGGGGCTCCATGCAAAAGGGCTCGCGCGGCTGTAACGCCGCG
>UREN01000048.1 GCA_900546885.1 uncultured Oscillospiraceae bacterium | reverse complement strand
TCCGCAATTCTACCGGGATGACAGGTTGAATGCTACCATTCTGCTGAATGATTCCGTTTGGAAAAGCACGGCGGTAGCCAAATCAAAGGGAACTCGCCAATCAGAAAGGAGAAGAAAAAGAATGAAAAAAATTGCAGCACTTGTACTTGTTCTTGCAATGATGCTCTCCTGTGCAGCCTGCAGCAGCCAAAGCGGCAGCACGGCGCAAGCCTCCGGAACCGGGGCGGAGAAGCTCACCGTATGGTGTTGGGACGAAAATTTCAATATCGCAGCCATGAACACCGCAGCAGAATATTACCGCGCTGCCGGCCATGAAGATTTTGAATTGGAAGTTGTCAACACAATCGAAGAAGACGTGCGTTCCAAATGTGTCGCAGCGCTTTCCGCAGGCGTGACGGACGGCATGCCGGACATTATTTTGGTAGGCGACAACTGGGCCAAAAACTTCCTCACAAACTATGAGGGCTGCTTTGTCGATTTGACCGATGAAATTGATTTTTCTGAATTCGCCAGCTATAAGGTATCCTGCCTGACAGTCAACGACCGCGTGTACGGCGTCCCGTTTGACAGCGGTTCTGCAGGCCTGTTCTATCGCATCGACATTCTTGAGGATGCCGGTTTCACGCCAGAAGATCTCGAAGACATCACCTGGCCCGAGATGATAGAGATTGCTAAAACTGTAAAGGCCGAAACTGGCAAATACGCTTTCCAGTTTATTCCCTCTGAATGTGCATTCACCTGGTTTGACAGCGCGATGCAAGCCAGCGGCACCTGGTTCTACGATGAAAATGAGGACGCTGATTTTGCAAACAATGCCGTTGTGCGCGAAATGTTTGATGTCACCAAGGAACTTTGGAACAACGACCTTGTCTACCAGACGGATGTGCGTGATTCCACCGGTATTGCCGCCATGCAAAACGGCGAAATTGCTTTCGTATTGAACGCCATCTGGTATGCACCCACAATCATGGCTTCTGAAGAGAGCGCCGGCCTGTGGGGCTATACCAATGTCCCCTTGCTTACATCTGTAGAAAACCCCTCCAAATATACCAACATCGGCGGTTCCAGCTGGGTCATTTTAGAGAGCAGCGCCAATCAAGAACTGGCCATCGACTTCATGAAGACCATCTGGGCGGGCAACGAAGATTTTTATGACCAGATTCTGCGCGAGCAAGCCGCTGTGGCCACCTGGCTGCCCGCCACAGAAAGCGAAGTTTACAACGAGCCCGTTGCTTTCTTCAACGATCAGCCCATCTATGGCGATTTCGCCCGCTGGGGAGAAATGGTTCCTTCCATTGATTACGGCACCCAAACCTGGACAGTAAACGCCGCCATTCAGGCACACTTGCAGGATTATATTGACGGCAATATTACGCTGGATGAAGCCATGGATCTGGTGCAGGAGACTTATGACCAGACCCGCTGACCGGCAGCATACCCACCGGCAATGTCAGATATGAAATAAAAGCGGCCCGGCCACAGGGAACATACCGAATGGCACATGGCTGCGCCCAAAAAATGTGCAGCCAAGGTTGCTTTTTTGGGCAGCTTCTCGTTTTCTTGATACCTGTTGCACAGGCCAAGTGTGGCCGGGCTCCCTTTTTATTCTTCCTGATTGACAGTGCAGGCACAAACACGTTTGCCTGCAGCCCGTGTGTTAAAAGCGTCCTCTTTGCGGCCCTTGGCCCGCAAGCGTTTTGAGGCACAGGCGCATGGCTCGCATTTGGGGGGAGGCATTTTCAATTGAAAAGCAAATCTGAAAAAACACATAAATTAAGGAAAACGGAACACACCTGGTTGAAGTTTTCTTTTCCGGCAATCTTTTTTGTTACGCTCTTTATGTTGTACCCCATCGTTTATTCCCTTTTTCTCTCGCTTTTCAAGCACAAGGGCCTGAAAGCGACATTTGTGGGCCTAAACAACTACATCGAGCTGTTTCAAGATTCCGTTTTCCGCAAATCACTTGGGAACACCCTTTTGTTCTTGATTGTTCAGGTTCCGGTTATGCTTTGCCTGGGGTTGTTTTTCGCATACATCCTGCAAACAAAAAACCTGAGGTTTCGCAATTTTTTCCGCATGGCGCTGTTCGTTCCGTGCATTACTTCCGCCGTGGCGTATTCCATCGTGTTCCGCACGTTATTCCAGGTGGACGGCATGATAAATCAGCTGTTGATGAATATCAATGTCATCTCAGAGCCGATTCCCTGGCTTACCGAGACAGGCTGGGCGCGTGTGCTTGTCATCATCGCGCTATGCTGGCGCTGGACAGGCTATAACGCCATGTATTATATTGCAGGGCTTCAAAACATACCAAGGGATATTATTGAGGCTGCCCGCATTGATGGAGTAAACCCTGTGCAGGAATTTTTCCGCATTATTGTACCGCAGCTGAAGCAGATGATTATTTTCACATCCATCACTTCCACAATTGGCACACTGCAGCTGTTTGATGAAATTGTCAACCTCACCAAAGGCGGGCCATCCAACGGAACCCTCACGGTGGCATACTACACCTACAACATGTCGTTTGCCAACAACAACAATTTTGGCTATTCTGCAGCCATATCCTGGGTAGTTGTGATTATCATCGCCGTTCTGTCCCTAATCCAACTTAAAACAACAAAGGAGGATGGATGATGGCGAAAGTGAAAAAAGCTGTTTCCCGCGCAGGGGTCTACCTTGTGTTGATCGCCGCTTCGATTGTTTCTATTTTCCCGTGCTATTTTATGTTTGTCAGCGCGTTCAACTCTACCCGCGAGATCACCAATGGCAAGCTTTTGCCCGGTGCACACCTCATTGAAAACCTGCGCAACCTCTTCTCAACATATCCCATTCTCGATGGCATTCTGAACTCGCTGAAAATCTCTCTCATCACGGTTGTGGGCAGCCTTTTGGTATCTTCCCTTGCCGCGTACGGCTTTGAAAAATTCCGCACACGCAATTCGGAAAAGGCTTACACAATTTTTCTCATTGGCATGATGATTCCCACGACATCATTGGTGATTCCTCTTTATCGAATGATGGCTTCTGCAAAATTGGTGGATTCTCATTTGGCCATTATTTTGCCTGCCATCGGGTCTATTTTCCTTCTGTTCCTGTTCCGGCAAAGCTTTAAGTCTCTTCCGGATGAAATTTTGGAATCGGCTCGCATCGATGGTGCCAGCGAGTTACGCATCTTCCTTCAAATCGTGCTGCCCAGCATGCGTTCCACCTATGCAGCCGCCGGTATTTATGCGTTCATGATGTCCTGGAACAACTACATGTGGCCGATGATCGTCCTGCAAACCGAAACCAAAAAAACCATCACGCTAATGGTTTCCAAAATTATTGGGTCTGCTTATTTGGCAGATTATGGTGTGCAGATGGTAGGCCTTGCCATTGCCACCTTGCCCATGATGATTGTATTTCTTGTCCTGCAAAGAAGCTTTGTGGACGGCCTGACAGGCTCTGTGAAAGGGTAAGGCACAAAAATATCAAAATCAGAGGAGAATAAGCGTATGAGCAAAAAATTCAACCTGAATCTAAACTGGTATTTTAAGCCCAGCTTTGACGAGGCTGATATCCGCAACACGTCTGTGGAGGGGTTTGAAAAAATTCATCTTCCCCATACCGTAAAAGAATTGAGCTATAACTGTTTCAGCCACGATGAAACGGCCATGGTTTCCACCTATCTTCGCAAGCTGACCATCCCGCAGGAATATAAGGGAAAGCGGGCTATTCTGGTGTTCGATGGCGTCATGGCGCGCTATGAGCTATATGTCAACGGCGAGAAAGTGACAGAGCACCGCGGCGGTTATTCTCGCTCTTTTGTGGATATTACCCAATATCTTTCGGAAGGCGAAAACACGCTTGTCATGATGGTGGATTCTACCGAGAACCCGGACATCCCGCCTTTCGGTTATACCATCGATTACATGTGCTTTGGCGGCATTTACCGCGATGTCAACTTGTATTTGGCCGAAGATATATGGATTGAAAACCTGCTGGTACGCTATGAGCTTAATGGCAACGAGGCCATTTTGTACCCTGAGCTTCAAACCGGCAACGCGGGCGGGGCATTTGACGGCAAAGTAACCGTAAAGCTGTCTGCCCCGAATGGCAGCATGGTCAAGACATATTCGCAGACGGTTTCCTTTGCTGCGGGCCACGGCAAAGCCGTTATGGAAAAAGTAAATGTCGGAGAAATCACCCGCTGGGATATGGACAACCCCTGCCTGTATACCGTCCAGGTTTCTGTAGAAAAAGACGGAACCGTGCTGGATGACAAAAGCGCCCGCATCGGCTTCCGCACAGTGGAATGCAGGCCCGATGGGTTCTTCTTAAACGGGAAAAAGCACAAGCTGATGGGGCTGAACCGTCATCAATCTTACCCCTATATCGGCTATGCTGCCCCTGCGCGCGTACAGAAAAAGGACGCGGACATTCTGAAAAATTATCTGCACCTTACCGTTGTGCGCACCTCGCACTATATGCAGGCGGAAGAATTTTTGGATCGCTGCGATGAGCTGGGCCTCATGGTCTTTTCCGAGATACCCGGCTGGGGTTATATTGGCGGAGAAAAATTCAAAGAAGTGAGCTATCAAGATGTGCGTGACATGATCACCACACAGTTCAACCACCCCAGCATTTTCATTTGGAGCATCCGCATCAATGAATCTGCCGATGATGATGAATTCTATACCAAAACCAATGAAATTGCCAAAAGCATTGACACCACCCGCGCAACCACCGGCACGCGCTGCATAAAAAACAGCCACCTGATTGAGGATGTGTACACCTATAACGATTTCATCCACTGGACGCATGAAGTAAAGCATTACCGCGAGCTTGTGCTGTGCAACCAGCAGGCCGTGACAGGGCTTGACCACAAGGTGCCATTCCTGGTGAGTGAGTATTGCGGCCATATCTACCCCACCAAACCGTTCGACGGTGAGGAGCGTCAGCTGCGCCATGCACAGATTCACGCCCGCGTGCAGAATGCAAACTTCGCCCGTGAAGATGCTTTGGGCGCCATTGGCTGGTGCGCATTCGATTACCAGACCCATGGCGACTATGGCAGCGGCGACAAAATTTGCTATCACGGTGTAATGAGCATATTCCGCACCCCAAAATATGCAGCCGGGGTATATCGCAGCCAGGTAGACCCTGAAAAAGAAATCGTGCTGGAGCCCTGCACACTGTTCGCACGCGGCGAAAATGATGACAACAAGCCTATTCCCTTTATGGTGTGCACAAACGCAGATTATATTGATGTAGAGGCCTATGGCCGAAAAATTGGCCGCTATTTCCCCAGCCAGGTCTATTCCAGCCTGGCACACCCACCCATCATGGTAGACAACGACCCCGGCCACTGGGCCGACCTCTGGAAGGGCGGCGCTATTATTGCATACTATAAGGGGAAAGAGGTGGCCCGCAGAACCTATTCGCGCGATGCCCATCTGGACGGCCTCAAGGTGACGGTGGACGACACTGCGCTGAACAACACTGTCGTAGATTCTACCCGTTTCGTGTGCGAATACCAAGACCAACTGGGCAACCTTCTGCCATATTACAACGGCATCATCTCGGTAGAGACCAGTGACAACATTGAAGTGATTGGGCCAAAGACAATTGCCGTAGTAGGCGGCAGAATTGGGTTCTGGATTAAGACAAAGCCAATTAACCGCGAAGAAAAGGCAACTGTCACAATCCATGCCGTAAACACCGATATTCCCGACCAGATGTTCACCATCGATTTGAGCCCGGACCCCTCTATTGATGTTCTGGCATAATATTTTCGCTCTGTATTACAAATGGCGCTGCAGCTTTTGCTGCGGCGCCTTTTTGGGATAACCGGCCTCGAGCCATCAAACACAGAAAAGGGCGCGCCGCGCAGGCACGCCCTTTTCTGTGTTGTCTAATTGCGCCAGGTTCAGCGCGCTTCACGCACCATTTGCGCAATTTTATCCATGGCATATTTGTCGGCATACAGGCTCACTTCGGGGAACTGCTTGTAATTGGGCAGCATCTCCAGCGTGATGTAGTCATCGTAGCCGATGGCTGCAATGGCCTTTGCCACAGCCGGGAAATCCACATCACCTGCAAACAGGTCTACAAAGGCGCCAATGCCCGCCTGGTCGAACCGGTAATCGGACATATGCAGCTTTTTGATGTGCTTTGCCAGAAGCTCTACCCACTGCTCGGGGTAACCCAGGTACACCACATTGCCCACGTCCAGATACATGCCCACCCAGGGCGAGCCAATCTCGTCCAAAAAGCGGGCCGTCTCCAGCGGCGAAAGCAAAAAGCGGTTCCACACATTTTCAATGCCAATGGAAACTTTGGCCGCCGCGGCCTGCGGGGCCAGCTTGGCCAGCGCCTCCTGGCTGCGGGCATAGGCCACGTCATAGCGAATTTTCTCTGGCTTAGAGGCAAACGAACAGCCTACATAGCCCGGCACCACCAGAATGGTGTCGGCCCCCAGCAGGTGCGCAGCCTCAATTTGTTTTTCCACAATGCCAAATGCCTTTTCGCGAATGGCCGGGCTGTCGGAGACAAGGTTATTCTCCCACAGGCTCCACACGCCCACGCTGGGAATCTCCAGGCCCATATCCTCCGCCATGCGGCGCATGGCGAGGATGTCCTTTTCCGGGGTAGAGGGGTTCAGATACCCATTTTCACTCATCACCGGCTCTACGCCGTCATAGCCCGCCTTTTTCGCGTGCTCGAACATCCAGCGCACGTCGGTGGAATCGGTGAAGGAAAACAGGCTGATGCCCTGTTTCATCTGCGGCACACTCCCTTCCGTCTGTTACAGCGCCACCGTCATGCCCGTTTCCAGGGATGTGCGGATGGCATGAATCACCGTGAGCACATGGCGCACATCCTGCGGGGTGATGGCCGTGATGGGCGTACCCGCGTCAATGTGCCCAATAAAATGCTCCAGCTCCTTCTGATAGGCGTCGTACGGCTCAATCTCCAGTTTTTCCGGCTCTTCGCCGCCGTACAGCCACGTCTCGCGGATGGCAGAGGCCACATCCTCCAGGTTGGCGCCCGCGCGCATGCGGTAGCACACAGCCTTTTCATCGCCCACCACATTCAGTTCCATGGTGAAGGGGAAGCCCTTGGGCATCTCGATGATGCCCTCGGCCATGGCCTGCACGCCGTTTTCAAAGGTCAGCGAACTGGCCACATGGTTCCAGCAGCCCACATCGTTTTTGCGGCCCACGGCATACACCTGTTTCACCCGGCCGAAAATATAGCACAGGTAATCGATATCGTGCAGGTGCAGGTCGAACAGGCCGCCGCCGCTGTTTTCCGGCTTGCGGTACCACTCGCTCCACGCGGGGTGCACGGAAAGGCGGCTGGCACGGGCATATTTCACCGTGCCCAGCACCCCGCTGTCGTACAATTCCTTGGCCTTTACATACTCCGGCCAGAAGCGCACGGCCTGCCCCACGGCAAACTGCACGCCGGCCTCTTCGGCAGCGCGAAGCATTCTGTCCAGCGATTCCAGCGAAAGCGTAACCGGCTTTTCGCACAGAATGTGTTTTTTGTATTTTGCCGCAAGCAGGGCATACTGCTCGTGCAAAAAGGTGGGCAGGCAGATGTCTACTGCATCCACCCGGGCGGTGCGCAGCATCTCGTCCCCGTCTGCATACCAGGCACAGCTGGCCTCTTCGGCCAGCGCGCGCCCCTGCGTTTCATTCAGGTCACACACGGCGGTGACCTTTGCATTGTTCATAGCCTTGTAGGCTGTCAGATGGGTTTTGCCCATGAAGCCTGCGCCGATGATCGCGACATGTACCAAGGCAACCACTCCTTTCGGCGCTTATTTCTTTCTGATGTTGTTGATATTGCTGAGCACCACTGCGCCCACAATGATGGCACCCGTGATGATGGTCTGCACGTTGGTGTCCACACCCAGGATGTTCATGGCGTTCGAAATGACGCCCATCAGCAGGCAGCCCAGGAAAGCGCCGCCAATGGTGCCCTTGCCGCCGTCAAAGGTTACGCCGCCGATGATGGCAGCCGCCAGGGCGTTCGTTTCATAGTTGGTGCCGGCGTTGGAGGTGATGGAATCGATGCGCGCCACAAACACAATGCTGGCCACGGCGCAGAACAGGCCGGAAATGGCGTACACAATCATTTTATAGCGCGTGACATTGATGCCCGAGAGGAAAGCGTTTTTCTCGTTGCCGCCCAGGGCCACCACACGGCGGCCAAACTTGGTGTAGGTCATCATGAAATAGGCAATCAGCACCATGGCCAGCAGCACCAGCAGCATGGGCGAGAACACCTCGAAAAACTTGGTTTTCAGGCCATTGAACGCGCCGCCGAAGTTCATGATGCGCCCGCCGGAAACCGTAAGCGCCATGCCGTAGAACATTTTGCTGGTGCCCAGCGTGATGACAAGGGGGATGCACTTGCTTTTCGAGATGATGATGCCGTTCAGCAGGCCGCAGGCCATGCCGGTGACAAGCCCGGCCACCACAGCCGCCGCCGTGGGCAGGCCGTTGTTCAGCACCACATACATCACCACGCCGCTGAGCACCATGATATTGCCGACAGAAAGGTCAACACCGCCGGAAATCAGCAGGATGCTCATGGCCATGGTGAGAATGCCCAGCACACAAATTTGCTGAAAGATTGCCACGATGTTGCTGATACCGATGAAGTTCGGGTTGATGATAGAAACGACAACGATAATGATTGCAATGACGATGGCAAGCAGCACGCGCTGGTCTTTTATCAGCTTTTTTGCCACAGAGGATTTGCCCACTTTATCTGCCATTTTTCTTCACTCCTAACGCACGTTTGATGATTTCCTGCTCGTTGATATCCTGCCCGGTAAGCTCACAATCGATGGCGCCGTCGCGCACCACCAGCACGCGGTCGCTCATGCTGATCAGCTCCGGCATGTCGGAACTGATCATCAGGATGCACTTGCCCTGCTTTGTCAGCTCGCTCATCTGCTTGTAGAACTCGGCCTTGGCATTCACGTCAATGCCGCGGGTGGGCTCGTCAAAAATATAGATATCCTGCTCGGCAAACAGCCATTTTGCCAGAACAACCTTCTGCTGGTTGCCGCCCGAGAGATACACCGCTTCTGTCCACACACTGGGTGTTTTCACGCGAAGATTTTTCAAAAGCGGCTCAACCAGCGGGGGGAACTTTTTCACGTTTACAAAAAAGCCTTTGATTTTTTCGCGCAGGCCCAGGATGGTGCTGTTTTCCAGCACGCTGGCATGCAGCATCAGGCCAAGCTTCTGGCGGTCTTCTGTGATGAAGGCAATGCCGGCGTTGATGCTGTCGTTGGGGTTATGAATCTGTACTTCTTTTCCGTTGATGAAGATGCGCCCGCCAAAGCGGCTGTCCGCGCCCACCAGCGCGCGCACCAATTCGGTGCGGCCAGAGCCCACCATGCCGGAAAAGCCCACAATCTCGCCCTTGCGCACAGTAAAGCTCACTTTGGGGCTGTCCTTTGTAAGCTGAAGGTCTTTCACCTCCAGCATCACATCGCCAATGGGGCATTTTTCTTTGTCATAGAACATGTCCACCGGGCGGCCCACCATGTCCTGCGTGATGGTGGTAATTGGCGTATCCCGGTTTTCATTCGTATAAGTACGGACGACCGCACCGTCGCGAATGACGGTAATGCGGTCTGCAATCTGCACCACTTCATTGAGAAAATGCGAAATGTAAATGATGCCAATGCCCTTTTCCGTGATTCTCTTTGTCAGTTCCAGCACCTTGGCGGCATCCTCTACGTTGAACATGGAGGTTGGCTCATCCATAATCAGCACGCGCGGCTGCACACTGAGTGCTTTCAAAATTTTTACAAACTGCTGGTCAGAGACCGAAAGGTCTTCAATTTTGGTGCTCAGCTTCAAATCAATGCCAAGCTCTTCCATCTGGCGGCGGGTCTCGGCTTCCATGGCCTTATAATCCACAAGGCCGGGACCCTTTACCTTTTCATTGCCTACATAGATATTTTCCACCACGTCCATGCTGGGCACAAGGTCGTTTTCCTGATAGACGATGTTGATGCCCAGCTGTTTGGAAAGCGTAGGGTCCAGTTTCTGATAGGTTTTTCCATCCACTTCAATAGAGCCGGCCGTCGGGGTATACGCGCCGGACAGCACCTTCATCAGAGTGGATTTTCCGGCGCCGTTTTCACCCACAAGGCAGTGCACCTCGCCGGCATAGACGTCGAACGTGATGCCCGACAGCGCCCACACACCGGAGAACTCCTTTTTGATGCCCTTCATGGAGATCACCGGTTTGCGATTCTCATAGTCGATCGACATGGCAGCTCTCACCCTCTTCTTCGAATAAACACACCGCCGGCCGGCCCGGCGGAAGGCGGGCGCAGGCCCAGCCCTCACACCGCGGCCGGCCGGTGGATGCATGTTGCTTCTCAATCAGCGGTTATGCCGCACACGGGCGGCAACAGCCTTTGTCAGTTCGCCTGCAGGTACTCGTAAGCAGCGGCATAGTCATCCCAGGCAATGTAAGCGCTGGTGTCGTCAGCCGTCACAGGGATAACGGGCAGGGCGGTGAACTTCTCGGCGGGGTCTTCGCCCAGCGCCACCTTGTTGTACAGGTTCAGGAACGTCTTCACGCCCTGGATGGAAACCGGGGCCGTCATGCAGGCAGCCTCAACGCCGTCCTGCAGCATCTGGAAGTCGTCCGGGGAACCACCGGTGGACACGATGGGGATGTTCTCTTTGCCGGCGTCCTTCAGGGCGTTGTAGCAGCCCTGAGCCATCATGCCGTTGTTGGCAAAGATGTAGTCGAACTCGGTGCCGGAGTTGATGAGGTCGGTGGTGACGGTGTAGGCCTTGTCGGTGAGCCAGTCAGCGTGCAGGGTGGAAACAATCTCCACCTTGTCGCCCAGCTCTTCCACAGCGCGGTCCACGCCTTCCTGGTACTTCTCGTACACACCGGCGCCCTGCTGGCCAGCGCAGAAGAAGATGCGGGCACCCTCCTGCTGCTCGGCAATCCACTTAATGGCGGCCTCGCCAATCAGGTCGTACTCACAGGCCACAGAGGCGATGTAGTCGCCCGGGTCTTCGATGTCGTCCATTGCGAAGTTCTCAACCGTAACGGGGATACCGGCCTCGTTGGCCATTTTCACCAGCTGCGCACCCTGCTCGGTGGAGATGGGGAAGATGGAAATGCCGTCCACACCCTGCTGGATGAGGGATTCCATCGCGGTGATGGATTCTTCCAGGCTGTTCTTGGAATCGAGCACAACGGTTTCCACACCGTTCTGCTCGGCGGCGTACTCAAACGCCTTTGCGGAATACTCGTTCCAGATGTCGGACATATCGTACGCGATATAGCCGAACGTCAGGTCCGTGGCCGTGCCGGAAGCCGCCGTGGAACCGGATGCAGCCGTGGAAGCAGTGCTGCCGGAAGAGGCAGGCGTGCCGCCGCAGGCCACCAGCGCCAGTGCAAGCGCGGCAACCAGCATGATTGCCAGAATCTTTTTCATGTTAGGTCTCCTCCTGATAATAATATTCTTTTCGGCGTATTGCGCCGTAAAAGCTTTTTGGCAAGCGGGGCCCCGCCCCGCGGCGCTCACAGCACAAAGCCGTGGGCTTTCAGGTATTCGGCCGAATCCCGCACAGCGGCGTTCACCTCGGCCAGGTCTTTGGGGCCGGCCTGTGTAAACTCAATTTCCACGCTGAAGGGCGAATTGTTGTGCGCGGCATCCAGCTTTGCAAAAATGGTTTCAAAATCCACATAGCCTTTGCCCAAAGCCGGGAAGTCCCACGCATTCCGCGCGCCGGCCTTATCCTTCAGGTGCAGGTAGGCAATGTCATCCATGCAGGTGTCCACATCGTCGGCCGCATCCACATCGCCATAGAACACGCAGTTGGCTGTGTCGTAGTTGATTTTCACGCGGGCCGAGCCCACAAGGTCTACAATTTCTTTCATAATGGTGCCTGTGGCGTGCTCGCCGTGCAGCTCCAGCACCAGGGTAAGGCCATACTTTTCCAGGCTGGGCACCAGGCTGCGAATATTCTGGGCCAGCAGCTCGTTGCCGGTTTTGGCGTTATCTTTCAGGTGCGCCTCGCCAATGGAAGATACGATATACTCGCAGCCGAAGAAATGGGCAAGGCGCATGTTCATCACAAAATCCGGCAGGCGCTGGGTGTCCATCAGGTTGCAGTGCCCGCTCATGGAAAACGGCACAAGGCCCAGCTGCTCCATTTTATCTTTTACGGCGCACAGCTTTTCAAAGCTCTGGTTCGGGAACACATGCTCTGTCCAGCCCTTGGTGGCCGTCAGTTCCACATAATGGAAGCCGGCCGCCGCAATGCCCTCCAGCGCATCTTCAATGGAATAGCCGTGATAGCAGTTCGAATTCACGCCGATGATCCGTTTTGTCATCTTTCTACCGCCTTTCTTCAAAATAGCGCCCTTTGTTCTTTTTCCTTTCAGAAGAAAAGAACAAAAGCGGGCGCCCGCTTTGCACCGGCCTCAGCGCAGGAACAGCCCGCACTGCATCTGGCCGGAAAAGTCGTAGTGATGGTCGATATAGTACTGCGCCGCCCCCGTCAGCTCGGCATCAAGGCCCAGCTGGGAATACTGCATGCGCACACGGGAGACAAACTCCCGAAAGCCCATATGAGAGAGCGCCGTGCACAAATCGGATAAAAACCACGGGCCCAGCTTCACGCCGGTGCCGCCAATGATGATGAGGGACGGGTTGAACAGCGAAATCAGGTTTGAAATGCCCCACGCAAGGTCCTGCGCAAGGCCGCGAATCAGCGCGCGCGCATGCACATCGCCATTTTGCGCCATGGCGCCCACATCGCTGTACAAAAGCTTTCGCCCGGCCAGGGCGCTCACGTCCAGCCCGCATGCCGCCGCGCGCTCGCCCAGGGCGTTTTCGCCCACAATGCGCTCCAGGCAGCCGCGGTTGCCGCACGGGCACTCCGGCCCGTTGCGGTCGATGGAATAATGGCCGAACTGGGTGGCCATTGCCCCCGCGCCGCGCAGCATCTTGCCGTCTGCAAACAGGCAGGCGCCCACGCCTTTCGACACGTTGATATAGGCGAAATATGGTTCTTCAATGCGTGTGAACACGCTTTCGGCATAGGCAAAGCAGGCAGTGTCGTTCAGAAAGCATAGCGAATACCCTGCCAGTGCACGGCTCAGGCGCTCGATTACCGGGTCTTCAAACCCCACGCCAATCACGGTGGAGAGAATGCGCCCGCGCTCGCTGTCTACAATGCCGGGAATGATGATGCTTACCCCCATCAGGCGGGCACTGCCCACGGCGGGCAGCAGCGTCCCGAAAAAGGCCTGGGTAATTTTTTCCACACCGTCATCCTGCTCTTCCAGCGGCACCTGGCTGCGCAGCAGCACTTTGCTGTCGGCGGCCACCAGCGCAATATCCAGCCGCGCGCGCCGCCAGCTGATTACCGCAACCACATTGCCCGCGCCGTTTACCCGCAGAACGTTGGGGCGGCGGCCCTGCTGCTGGCTGGCGCCCGCGCCGCAATCCAGCACATAGCCGCCTGCAATCAGCTCGTCCACCAGGCTGGACACCGTCGTTTTGCTCAGCTTTGTAATTTTTGCCAGCCTTGCCCGGGAGATGCCAATGTTCTGGTCAATCAGCTGATAAATCTGCCGAAGATTTCCAGAGCGGATCAGATACTGTGTAATCAAACCTTTCCCGCCCCTTTTCTATGATAGATTTTCTTGCCAGATTTAGTTTGTCCAGTGGATTTACTAATTGGAACGAAAAAACTATAGCACAACTTTCAATCCCCTACAACCCTTTTTTTACAAGTTTGGT
>UREN01000047.1 GCA_900546885.1 uncultured Oscillospiraceae bacterium | reverse complement strand
GATGCCCAAGCGCAGCCCGGCCAAGCCCATTGACTGGAACGCAGACCTGCTTTCGCGCAAGCGCCCCGCGGCGGCCCCCGTGCCCGTGCAGGCGGCGCCCGCGCAGGCCGCGGCCCCCACGGGGGCCCCTGCCTGGAAGCAGCTTTTGGACAACGCGGTGAAAGACACCCCGGCAGACACCGAGGCCACCAAAGTGTTCGACCCCGCGCCCGAGGCCCGGCCCGCCGCGCCGCAGCAGCCTGCGGCCCCCGCCGCGGCAGGGGACGTTTCCTCTTTGGCGGCGCCGCAGCCCAGGCAGGGCACCAACGCGGTGGAACTGACGGGCCCCGTGCTGTTCGATTTTGACCAGCCGGACCCGCGCTTTGACCCGCCCGCGCAGCCCGCGCCTGCGGCCCAGCCCGCAGCGCAGCCTGCCGCGCCGGCGCAGCCCTTGAGCGAGGCGGGCTTTGCCCCCCTGGATGAAGAGGGCTTTGCCCCGCTGGACGGCTTTGACGGCCAGGAATATGACAGCCAGGGCTTTGACGCGCAGGCCCTGAGCGGCGACGCCTTTGAGACGGGCGTGTTTGACGCGCCCGCAGCGGGCGCTGCGGCAGACCCCATTGAGGACACGGGCTTTGACATTGGCGCCTTCCAGGCGGCGGCCGAGGCCCAGGCGGGCGGCGCAGATGATTTTGCCTCGCAGGTGGCCCAGACGTCGGACGACATCTTTGGCAACCTGTATGACGCAGACCCGGACGATGAGGAAGAAGAGGAAGTGCTCACCTCGCGCGAGCGCCAGCGCCGCCAGGGCGGCAATGGCCAGGGCGGCGGGCGGCGCCCCGCCCCCGGCGGCCACAAAGGCGGCGGCCACGGCGGCAAGGGCGGCAAGAAAAGCGTTGCCATCTTTGCGTGGATTGGCCTTATCATCATTGCCCTCATTGCCATTCTGCTGTTCGCCATTTTGGGCGGCGGCAACAAAAACCCCTCGTCGGTGCCCAGTTCTTCTTCCAGCGCGCCGGTGGCTGCCACGCCCACGCCGGAGCCCACGCCCCAGCTGGAGGCCATTCCGCGTGACGAGTGGTATATGCGCCTGGTGAACCGGGATAACGTGATGTCCAAAGAAGAGGTGGACGCTGTGGAGACCACGAACGTGGACGGCGTGCCGGTGGATTCGCGCGTGGCGGATGCCTTCCAGCAGCTGCTGGATGCAGGCGATGCGGCCGGCGTGAACCTGACGCTGGTGGCGGGCTACCGCAGCTACGACCGCCAGCAGGCCAGCTATGACGGCGGCGTGTCCAACGCGGCGCCCGGCGCCACCGAGCACAACCTCGGCCTGTCGGCAGATATCATGTCTGACAGCGAGCAAAGCTATGACACCGCGGCGTTTGAGGCCACGCCGGAGTATCAGTGGCTGCAGGAAAATGCCGCAAACTACGGCTTCATTTTGCGCTACCCCAGCGGCAAAGAGAGCGTCACGGGCTTTGACTACGAGCCCTGGCACTACCGCTATGTGGGTGTGGACCAGGCCCAGAAGATTAAGGCCAGCGGCCTGACGCTGGAGGAATACCTGGCCCAGCCGAACCCCACCGGCATTCCCGGCGAGGCGGGCACGGCCAGCAGTGACGCGGCTGCGTCCTCTTCCAGCACGCAGGGCTGAGCCCGGGAAACAGCAAATACGCCAGAAAGGGCGCCCCAACAAGGGCGCCCTTTTTTCGTGCGGGCAGCGGGGCAAAAGGCGCGGGGCTGCCCTGCGCCGGGCTGCCGCGTTTTTCGACAAAAAAGAGTGAACAACATGGCCGAAAGTCTTGAGGCGAAGCCGGGCCGCATTGGGGAAATTTCTGAAAAAGCAGGCCTTTCGTTGCGATTTTGCGGCCGCCGGGGTATACTGATACCGATGCAGCATTGTGCAAATGGCACAAAATGCAGAAAAATGTTTTGTAAAAGATGTTGGGCGCACTGGCCCGCATAGAGGAGGAACATTTCCATGAAAGAAACTGTAAGTTCGAATACCGTGTACACCATTTCCAGCAAGGACGGCCGTGTGCTGGAGGTGGCCGGGTTTGCCCGGCACGCCGGTGCGGCCGTGCAGCTTTGGGAGAGCGCGGGCTCTGCCAGCCAGCAGTGGGTGGCAAGCGAAGTGAAGCCCGGTGTATACAAGCTGGAAAACCGCCTTTCCGGCAAGGTGCTGGACGTGGCCCAGGCCGGCACGGCCAACGGCTCGCCCGTGCACCAGTGGGATTATGTGGGCAAGGACAACCAGCTTTGGGCCGTGCAGCCGGTGAAAGGCGGCTGGGTGAAGCTGAAAAGCGTGCTTTCCGGCAAAGTGCTGGACATTGCGGGCCTGGCCGCCGGCAACGGCGCGCGCGTGCAGATTTGGGAAGATGTGAACGGCGACAACCAGCTGTGGAAGCTGACCGAGGTGAAGCCCGAAACCACCCCGGAAAAACAGGCGGAAGCGCCCGCCGCCCCGAAGGCGCCGAAAAAGGCCGCCGCGGCAAAGAAGCCTGCCGCCAAGAAAGCCGCGCCCGCCAAGAAGGCGGCCCCTGCCAAAAAAGCGGCTGCAGCCAAAAAGGCGGCCCCGGCCGCCGAAAAGGCAGAGCCGGCGAAAAAGGCCGCCCCTGCCCGGAAGGCGCAGGCTGCAAAGCCCGCGCAGGAAAAGAAAAAGTAAAGCGCCCCGCGCGCAAAAGCCCGCCCCTTACACGCTGTAAGGGGCGGGCTTTTTTCGTGTTTTGCGGCGTTACGGTGCGGGCAGGTTGGGGCGGTCCTGGTCGCCGTCCGCCTTGCACATCAGCACGGCGCCGCCGGGCTGGGCGGCGTAATAATATTCGGTGTTTTCATAAAGCGGCGGGGTGAGGTAGTTTGGAATGACGGCCTCATCCTTTGGCCCGCGGGCGCAAAAGCCCGCTTGTTCCATGCATTCGGGCGCCACGCCCGCGCAGTAGCACTCGGCATATTCGGCCTTTGCCTCGTGCAGCAGCCCGTCGATGGCGCGGCCCAACAGCCAGAACTGCCCGGGCTCGCCCACATAATCCACCAGGCGCAGCACATTGGTGCCGTTCACGGGCACCGTGCGCGTGCACAGCAGATGCTCGCCCGTTTCGCTTGCCCACACGTCATAGCTTTGGAAGGGGTAGGCGAAATAGCGGCGTGAAAGGTACCAGTAATCTTTGAACGGGCGCAGCTGCGGCTGCAGGTGGAACATGCCCGGCAGGGCCTGCGCGCCGGGCACGCGGCGCAGCGCAAGGCCGGTTTCGGGCAAGGGCAGAATGCGCGGCGCGGCCACGCGCGCCACACGGTGCCCGCTTTGCGCGGCCAGGCGGTAATAGTGCGGCAGGCGCCCGGCGTCATAGCCCAAAAAGCGGTAAAGGCCCACCACCTTTTTGCGGATGTTGTTCACGGCGCAAAAGCGCGCGTTTGCCAGCCGCGGCAGGGCGGCCATCAGCTCCATGCCCGCGCCGGGCGCAGCCTCGTCCGCCGCCCAGATAGAGGCCCAGACGTCCGGGTTTTCGCCGGCGTTGGCGCGGATGAACCCGGCCGCGGCGCAAATGCGCCCGTCCTGCAGGGCCAGGGCAAACTGCGGCGCGCCGCCAAACGGACGGTAGTAGAACTCGAAAAACTGCGGCACATGCACAAGCGGCAGCTTCCATTCCCAGTGCGCGTCCAGAAACTGCACAATGGCATCTTCCTCGCCCGGCCGGGCCAGGCGAAGGTGAAACTCGCCCGTCATTGGCCCGCCTTCTGGCGCACCAGAGCCATCATGTCGCCCACGGTGCGCACGCCGCGAATGTCCGCAAGGCCAAGCTGCAGGCCGAACTCGGCCCCCAGGGCCGTAAGCAGGTTAATCTGTTCCAGGCTGTCCCACTCTTCTATGTCGTCCGGCCCGGTGGCGGGGGTGAGGGTGATGGTGCCGTCGTCAAAATTTTCGCGGAAAATTTCTTCCAGTTTTTGCAAAAGCTCTGCGTCGGTCATGGTGTTTCCTCCTTGGGTGGGGTGGTGTTGTTCACCGCAATGCACCGGCACTGCGGCGCATAGGCGGCGGGAATGTCATAGCGGTATTCGGCCCGCTGGGGCGTTTCGCCCGCGGCGGCAAAGCCCAGCGAGGGGTAAAGCCCCTTCACGGGGGCGTTTTTGGCCGTGGGCAGGTAGGCGCCCACAATGGTGTGCACGCCCCTTGCCCGGCAGGCGGCCACCAGCGCGTCAAACATGGCAAGCTCGAACTCGCGCTTGAACACGCGGCAGCTCATCACCCACAGCTCAATGTGCACGGCGCTGCCCTGCACGCGGCCAATCAGGGCGGAAACCAGGCCGTTGTCGCCGAATTTATCCTCCAGGCGGCCGGCCAGGGTGATGCAGCCCGCGTCCTGCATGCAGGCGTCCACCTCGGCCTCGGTGTAGCGGCGCGTGGTGAGGTTGAACTGGTTTGTCTTGTTGATAAGCTGGGTGATGCGCCCAAGCTGCCCGGGGCGGAAGGGGCCAATTTCTGCGCGCATGGCAAGGCTGCGCAGGTATTCGCCGTAATTTGAAAAGCTGGCGCTGGCGGCGCTGCGCAGGGCGTTTTCCCGGTACATCTGCGCGCGCTTTTTGTCGTCGGCCGAAAGGCCCACGGCCTCGAAATAGCCCGCGCGGTCCAGCGTGCGCACATAGCTTTCCGGCCCGGCCAGCTCCGGCACGGCCACGCCCGGCAGGCTTTGGCGCACCAGCGCGCGCTCGGCCGGGTTGTCGTCCAGAAACACAAAGCTTTCGGGCAGCAGGTTCAGCTGTTTTGCCATGGCGGCCAGGTTTGCGTCCTTGGGCTGCCAGTTGGCGCAAAAGCACACAAAATCTTCCTCGCGCAGCGTGGCCGCGGGCTGGCGCAGCCCGGCGCGGGCGGCATCGTCCTCGTTTTTCGAACACACGTTTAAAAGCACGCCCGCCCCGGAAAGGTCTTTCAAATATTGCTGCAGGGCCGTGTGGGCCATGCCTGCGGGCGTCTCGCTGCCCATGGCAAGGGCCTCGGGGCCGTCGTCGCCCACCACGCCGCCCCACAGGGTGTTGTCCAGGTCTGTGGCAATGGCCTTTTTGTTTTTGCCGAACAGGGCCTTGATGATGCACGCCACGCTGTGCGCCAGCGTGGGGATATACGGCACGGCGCACGCATATTTGTAAGCGTACCACGCCGCGGGCTCGCACCAGCGCGAAAGGCCCTCGCTGGCCGAAAGCCAGCACAAATCGTGCACATAAAAGTTTGCGTGCTGCGCGGCCCAATCGGCCACAAGGGCGTTCATGCGGCGCACAAAGCGCACGCGCCCGGCCGCGGCCACGGCGTCAAAGTTGCCCAGCACGCGCACATCCGGCAGCTCGAAGTTGTTTTGCACCACGGGGCAGCCAAAGCGCGCCGCCGCCTGCCACAGCCCCTGCCAGCGCGCGGCCTCGGCGGCAAATTTCTCTTCCGCAGCCGCGGCGCTGTCGGCGGGAACGGGCAGGTTTTGCAAATTGTGCACGCTGGTGTGAATGTAAATGACGTCCGGCGCAAAGGCGGCAAGGCTGCCGTCGTCGAACGCGATGCTCTCATAATACAGGCCGTATGGCCCTTCCCAAAAGGTGGGGCGGATGCCGCTGTTCAGCAAAAACAGCTCCAGCATGTTTTTCACTTCGCCCACGGTGGTGCCGCTTACAATGGCCACCTTTTTTTCTACAAGGCCGGGCTGCGCGGCAAGCTCGCGGCGCAGCGCGCGCTTTTTGCGCAGCAGGGCTTCGCCGTCGAACGGATATTCCAGTGCCTGCAAGTGCACTTCCTCCTTTACCGGTCGGTTTTGAGTTTGGATTGCGGAAGCGAAAGAAAGTAAACAGTTTTCTTATGCTATTATACACAAAGCACAGGCAAAAGGCAAAACCTGCAAAGCGCATTTTTCACAGCTTTCGCCTTGCAAACGGGGGGCAAAGCGGTTATAATGAATCCGTATGTAGCGCTATATGGCGCTTTTTGGCGTGCGGCGGCTGCACGCCGTGCGCCCGGCCGTGCCCGGCCGGAAACTTCTGCGTGCAACAAAGGAAGGGAACGATTCATGAAGTGCACCTTTGCACATAATAACCTCAACGTGCTGAATTTGGAAAAGAGCCTGGCCTTTTATGAAAAGGCGCTGGGCCTGCACGTTGTGCGCAAAAAAGAAACGCCCGATTTCACCCTGTGTTTTCTTTCGGACGGCACCACGCCCCACATGCTGGAGCTGACGTGGCTGCGCGGCCGCGAAAAACCGTACGATTTGGGTGAAAACGAGTTTCACCTTGCCTTTGCGGTAAGCGACATGGCCGAGGCCCATGCCCTGCATGAGGCCATGGGCTGCATCTGCTTTGAAAACCCCGGGATGGGCATTTATTTTATTGCAGACCCGGACGGCTACTGGCTGGAGATTGTGCCCGCCGAATAAGGCGCGCCGCCCGCGCCTTGGGCACACAACGAAACGCCGCCGCACGGCGGCTGGATATTGGGAGGCAAACCGATGACAGAGAAAAACCACCCCGCGCCGCGCTCGCCCCGCCCGTCTTCGGGCGCAAGAGGCCACAAGGGGAAGCCCAAAGGCAGGGGCAAGCGCATCCTGTACGGCTTTCTGCGCTTTGTGGCTGTGATGATGTGCCTTGGCATCATGGCCGTCAGCGTGGGCGGCGTGCTGCTTAGCCTGTATGTGGTGAACGCCACAAAGAACGACGGCGAGCTTTTGAACCTGGAAGAGCTGAAGCTGAGCTACACCAGCGTGGTGATGTACGAGGACGTGGACGAGGACGGCAAGCCCGTGTGGAAGGAATACCAGCGGCTTGACACCACCGAAGAAAACCGCGTGTGGGTAGAATACGGCGATATCTGCTCCAACCTGGTGAACGCCGTTGTGGCCATTGAAGACCAGGACTTCTGGACGCACGGCGGCTTCAACCTGAAGCGCACCATTTACGCCGCGTTGAACGAGCTTTCTTATGCGCTGACGGGAAGTTACATCCGCGGCACGCAGCAGGGCGCGTCCACCATCAACCAGCAGCTGATTAAGAACATCACAGACGATGACGAGAGCGAGGGCACGGCGGGCTATTTGCGCAAAATTCGCGAAATCTTCCGCGCCATGTCGCTGAACAGCCGCTATTCCAAAGAGATGATTATGGAGGCCTACCTGAACACGCTGAGCCTGACGGGCAACATTGGCGGCGTGCAGGCGGGCGCAAACCAGTATTTTGGCAAGGACGTGGGCTATAACGAGGACGGCACGCCCCAGCTTACGCTGGCGCAGTGCGCCACCATTGCGGCCATCACCAAGAACCCCACGCGGTACAGCCCCATCTCGAACCCCGAAATGCACCTGGTGCGCCGCAACAAGGTGCTGACGAACATGTACGAGCAGGGCTACATTGTGGACGAAAACGGCAACCCGGACGAGGAGGCGCTGAACGCCGCCCTGGCCGAGCCGCTGACGCTGGTGGAGGCTGTGCGCGACGAAAACGCCGCCGTGCAGACGAACAACAGCTATTTCACCGACGCCCTGCTGGAAGAGCTTGTGCAGGATATGCTGGAGCAAAACCCCTACGGCCGGGAAGATTACACCGAGGCCGAGGCGCTGAACGATATTTACACCAAGGGCCTGCGCATCTTCTCTACCGTGCAGCCGGACGTGCAGAGCGCCATGGAAGAGGTGTTCAACCGCGGCGACGATTACTGGGTGCGCCACCCCATTGAAGACTGGGTGCCGGAAAACGCCGCCGAGGGCACCGAGCCGCGCACCATTCAAACCCAGGCCGCGGGCGCCGTTTTGAACTATGACGGCGAGCTGGTGGCCTGCGTGGGCGGCCTTGGCGCCAAAACGCTGGACCGCGGCCTGAACCGCGCCGTGGATATGGAGCGCCAGGTGGGTTCTACCATGAAGGGCGTGGCCGCCTACCCGCTGGCCATTGATTACGGCGTGGCCTATTTCTCGAAGCTGGTGGAAGACGCCCCCTTCAAAACCATTACAGAGAACGGGCGAGAGCGCGCCTGGCCGCGAAACTATGGCGGCGCGGGCGGCAAGGGCGACATGATGACGGTGTACGAGGCTGTGAAGCAGTCTTACAACACGGTGGCCGTGCGCGTGGGCTCGTATGTGGGCGCGCGCGAAATGTACGATTTTGTCACCGAGACGCTGGGCATCCAGCTGGCGGAAAGCGATATGGATTACGCCCCGCTGGTGCTGGGCGCCACCACCACCGGCATGTCGCCGTACGACCTGGCGGCGGCGTATATGATGTATGGCTCCGGCGGCAAGTACACCACGCCGCACACCTACACCACGGTGGAGGATTACAAGGGCAATGTCATTCTGAAAAAAGAAATTACCACCGTGCAGGCCATTGGCGAGGACACCGCCTATGTGATGAACCGCCTTTTGAAGGGCGTTTTGTACGACGCGGGCGGCACGGTGCGCGGCATGGCGGCCAATGAGGCCGGCATGGAGAGCGTGGGCAAAACGGGCACCACCAACGAGACAAAGGACGTTTGGTTTGTGGGCCTGACGCCGTATTTCGTCTCTGCCTTCTGGTATGGCTATGACGAGAACGTGGAGATGGAAAGCTGGTACAGCGCGGCGCCCACGCGCCACCCGGGCGCAAAGGCCTGGCGCGACATTATGAACACCGTGCAGGCAGACGAGGAGAAATACCCCTATAAAGAGTGGGAGATGCCAGACAGCGTGCTGGCCTCGCAATGGTGCACGGCAACGGGAAAAATAGCCACCGACAGCTGCCCGCGCAGCGGAACAGTGGGCTATTACAGCAAGCGCTATATCAACGACGAAGAGGGCCATATCACCTATTGCGACGGCAACCACGGCACCACAGAGCCCACGGCGTAAAGGCATGTTGTAATTTTTACCGGGCAAAAGGGCCGTTTGCACACAGTTTGTGTGCAAACGGTCTTTTTTTGTGCATCGTTAGAAAATACACTTGTATTTCACACAGAAACATGCTATGCTGTAACAAGATTTTTTTAAAAGCGTGAGAACGCATCAGCAAGCAGGAGGTGTACGGTTTGGAAAAACGGTTTCTTCTGGTGGACGCAGCCGTGCTGCCCGAGGTGTTTGTGCGCGTGCTGCAGGCAAAAGAGCTGCTGGCCAGCCGCCGCGCACGCAACATTTCGGCTGCGGTGAAAATGGCCGGGCTTTCGCGCAGCGCCTTTTACAAGTATAAAGACTGCGTGTACGACGCGCAGGACAGCGCCGAGGTAACCACGGTGCACGCCACGCTGCGCGATGAGACGGGCGCGCTGCACAGCCTGCTGGAGGCCATTTCCGGCGCGGGCGCTTCCATTGTCACCATCAACCAATCCACGCCGGAAAGCGGCACCGCGCGGGTGTCTGTGTCGTTCCGCACAGGCGGCATGCACCTTTCGGCCGAGGCGCTGCTGGCAGAGCTGCGCCGTCAGCCCACGGTGGTGGATATCCGGCGCGGCGTTTAACCGGCGTTTGAAAGGGGAGTGCAGGCAATGGCAAAAGTGGCAATTCTGGGCTTTGGCACCGTGGGCAGCGGCGTGTGGGAAATTCTTTCCCAAAACGCCGGCGTGTGCGCAAGGCGCGCGGGCGTGCCCGTGGAAGTGGGGTATATCTGCGACATCCGCGATTTTTCCGCCCACCAGGCGGCCGGGCTGTTTGTGAACAATATCGAGCCCATCTTGCAGGACAAGGACGTGAAAGTGGTGGTGGAGACCATTGGCGGCCTTCACCCGGCGTATGAATATGTGCGCGCCGCGCTGGAGAGCGGGCGCTGTGTGGTTACCTCGAACAAAGAGCTGGTGGCCGAAAAGGGCACCGAGCTGATGCGCATTGCCAAGGCGCACGGCGTGTGCTTTTTGTTTGAGGCCAGCGTGGGCGGCGGAACGCCCGTCATAGGCCCCATGCACCGCGACCTTGCGGCAAACCACATCCTCAGCGTGGAGGGCATTGTAAACGGCACCACCAACTTTATGCTTACGCGCATGCGGCAGGCGGGCCTCAGCTTCGAGCAGGCCCTGGCCGAGGCGCAGGCGCTGGGCTATGCCGAAACGCGGGACCCTTCGGCGGATGTGGACGGCATTGACGCCAAGCGCAAAATTGCCATTTTGGCCTCGCTTGCCTTTGGGCGCCATGTGCCGCCCGAGGCTGTGCCCGCGCGGGGCATCCGCGCCGTCACGCCGCAGGACGTGGCGCTGGCCGCGCAGCTGGGCTGTGCGGTGAAGCTGGTGGCCTGGGCGCGCGAGGGCGCGCCGGGGCGCATTGAGGCCGCGGTGGAGCCGATGCTGGTGCGCAACGAAGACCTTCTCAGCGATGTGGACGATGTGTTCAACGCCGTGCGCGTGCGCTGCGACATGCTGGGCGACACGGTGTTTTACGGGCGCGGCGCGGGCAAGCTGCCCACGGCCAGCGCCGTGGTGGCCGATGTGGCCGAGGCCCTGCGCGAGGGGGCGGCCGTGCACGACACGCTGTGGTGGGCCCCGCCGCTTGCGGGCGGCGAGACGCTGGCCGGCACGCGCAGGGCCGATACCCTGCTGCGCTTTTCCGGCGCGGGCGCGGCGCAGCTTGCCGCGGCCCTGGGCGGCGCGGCGCAGCTTTTGTGGCAGGGCGAAGGGCAGTGCGCCTTTTTGGCGCGCGCGGCGGCACCCGGCGATGTGCGCGCCGTACAGGCAAGGGCGCAAAAAGCGGGCGCTTTTTGCGAAAACACCCTTCGCATGCTGGCAGAATAGGGGGCTTTTGCGTATGATAACGGTGAGCGTGCCCGCCACAAGCGCCAACTTGGGCGCGGGCTTCGATTCCTGCGGGCTGGCGCTGGCGCTGTACAACCGCGTGCAGATGGAAGAGTGGGACAGCGTGTGCATCACCTCGCTGGACGGCACGCGCGTGCCCACCGGGCCGCACAACCTTGTGTACCGCACGGCCAAGGGGCTGTATGACGAGTGCGGCGTGCCGCTGCGCGGCCTGCGCCTTGCGCAGGAGAACGGCGTGCCCATGGCGCGCGGGCTGGGCTCTTCCTCGGCGTGCATTGCGGCGGGCCTGGTGGGTGCAAACGAGCTGTTGGGCCGCCCGTTCACCCGCATGCAGCTTTTAGAGCGCGCCGCCGCGCTGGAGGGCCACCCGGACAACGTGGCCCCCGCCATGCTGGGCGGCTTTGTGGCAAGCGCGCTGGAGGACGGCCGCCTGTACGCCGTGCAGCGGCCCGTTTCGCAAACGCTGTGCTTTGCGGCGTTTGTGCCGGGCTACCAGCTGCTGACGGAAAAGGCGCGCGCGGCGCTGCCCGGGGCGGTGGCCCACAGGGACGCCGTGTACAATGTCTCGCGCGCGGCGCTGCTGGCCGCCGCCTTCTGCGAAGAGCGGTATGACCTTCTGCGCGTGGCCACGGGCGACAGGCTGCACCAGCCGTACCGCGCGGCGCTGATGCCCGGCATGCACGAGGTGTTTGCCCTGTGCCGGCAGCTGGGCGCGCTGGGCTGGTGGGTAAGCGGCGCGGGGCCCACGCTTTTGTGCGCTGTGCACGCACAGGACGAGGCGTTTTTCACTGCTGCGCGCGCAAAGCTGGCCGCGGCGGAACAAAGCAGCCCGCTGGCCGCATACACGCTGCACCGGCTGGCGCCGGACAACGCGGGCGCCCAGGCGGCGGCCTAGGGCCGCGCCGATGGAAAGAGGGGGAACGGAGATGGCATTGATTGTACAGAAATTTGGCGGAAGCTCGGTGGCCGACCGGGACCGCGTGATGAACGTGGCGCGCATTGTGGCAAAGACGCACGCCGATGGCAACGACGTGGTGGTGGTGGTTTCGGCCCAGGGCGACACCACGGACGAGCTGATTGCCAAGGCGGGCGAGATTACGCACGACGCCTCGCAGCGCGAGATGGATATGCTGATGAGCGCGGGCGAGCAAATCAGCGTGGCGCTTTTAAGCATGGCGCTTTCGTCCATTGGGTGCCAGGCCATCAGCCTCACGGGCTGGCAGGCGGGCTTTCACACAGACCGCGCCTACACCCGCGCGCGCATCAAACGGCTGGATTGCGAGCGCATTGAAAGCGAGCTTTCGCGCAACCGCGTGGTGGTGGTGGCGGGCTTTCAGGGCATCAACAAAAACGACGACATCACCACGCTGGGGCGCGGCGGGTCCGACACCAGCGCCGTGGCCATTGCCGCGGCCCTGCACGCAGACCTGTGCCAGATTTACACCGACGTGGACGGCGTGTACACCGCAGACCCGCGCCTTGTGCCAAACGCGCGCAAGCTGCCGCAGATATCGTTCGACGAAATGCTGGAACTGGCAAGCCTGGGCGCCCAGGTGCTGAACAACCGCAGCGTAGAGCTTGCCAAAAAATATTCTGTGGAATTGGAGGTGCGCTCGTCGCTTACCGACGTGCCCGGCACCATCGTCAAGGAGGTTGCACCAGTGGAAGGAATGCTCATCAAAGGCGTGACAAAAAACGAAAACGTGGCCGTTATTTCGCTGTTGGAGGTGCCGGACGTGCCCGGCATGTCGTTCAACGTGTTCAGCCTGATGGCCCAGAAAAAAATCAACGTGGGCATCATCCTGCAGGCCTCTGGCCGCGGGAACAACAAAGACCTGATTTTCACCGTGCCCCTGGAGGACGTGCACACCGCCGTGGCCATTCTGGAAGAGAATTTGCAGCGCTTTGGCGCCACCAAGGTGCTGGTGGACACCGACGTGGCCAAGGTGAGCATTGTGGGCGCGGGCGTGCAAAGCCACCCCGGCGTGGCGGCCAAAATGTTCGAGCGCTTGTACGAGTGCAACATCAACATCCGCATGATTGCCACAAGCGAAATTAAAATTTCCGTCATCATTGCCAAGCAGGACGCCGACCGGGCTGTGGCCGCCGTGCACGAGGCGTTTTTCCAATAAGCGGGGGTTTGCCGCGGCGGCAGGCGGCGAAAGCGGCAGGGCAAATTTTACAGCTTCCACCTTTTTCTTTCAAAGGAAATCGTGTATAATCTAGGGTGGCATGGGCCAGACGGCCCGCGCCGCCCTTTTTTTGAATAGCAAGCGCGCCGCGCACGGGCAGGCCCCGCGCGGCGCGGGAAGAGGTGTGCAGTTTGTCAGAAGAAAAGCACGGCATGGCCCCCGGCGGGGCCCGGGCCGAAGAGACGGCAGCCGAAGCAAAATCGGCCCCGGCGCAGGCCGGGCAGGCGCAGAAAGCGCCCGCGGAGCCGGAGGCGGAACAGGGGCAGGAAGCGCCCGTGGAACCGGAGGCCGAGCAGAAGCAGGAAGCGCCCGCAGAGCCGCAGGCCGAACAGCCGCAGGAAGCGCCCGCAGAGCCGCAGGCCGAACAGGCGCCGGAAGTGCCCACAGAACCGGAGGCGGAACAGGTGCAGGATGCGCCCGCGGAGCCGGAGGCGGAACAGGCGCAGGAAGCGCCCGCAGAGCCGCAGACGGAACAAGCGCAGGAAATGCCTACAGAGCCGGAGGCCGAGCAGAAGCAGGAAGTGCCCACAGAACCGGAGGCGGAACAGGCACAGGAAGCGCCCGCGGAGCCGGAGGCCGAGCAGAAGCAGGAAGTGCCCACAGAACTGGAGGCGGAACAGCCGCAGGAAGCACCCGCGGAGCCGCAGGCGGAACAGGCGCCGGAAGTGCCCGCAAAGCCGCAGGCGAAACCGGCGCCGGAAAAAGAGGAAATGGCCCGCCGGGTGATGCAGGCGGTGCAGGCCGTGCCGCCCGCAAGGGCGGCCCATGCGCCGTTTGAAAAGACGCCGCAGCAGCGCGCGGCCGAGTTTGACGCCAAGGCAGACGCGCTGGGCCGGCAGTGGGGCGTGCCCATGCAGCCCGCAGCCCAGCCGCCCGTGCCGCCGTCCCCGGCCGCCCCGCACGCGCCCGCGAGATCGGAAGAGCACACGTCTGAACTCCAGTCACACAGTGATCTCGTATGCCGTCTTCTGCTTGAAA
>UREN01000046.1 GCA_900546885.1 uncultured Oscillospiraceae bacterium | reverse complement strand
TTTTTTTTTTTTAATGATACGGCGACCACCGAGATCTACACTCTTTCCCTACACGACGCTCTTCCGATCTGCAAGGTGCGCATTTATTCAGCCGCCTGGGCGCCCAGAAGCCGCAGGGCCCCGGGCAGCACCGAGAGCCGCGCGGCCTGCACCTCGCCGCCGAACTCGCCGTCCAGCGTCCAGGGCACAGGGGCCTGAAAGGTTACCTGCATCTCTTTTGCATGCAGGAACACAAGGTCTTTTCCGTCAAATTCCTGCCGCACAAGCTTGGCCGCCAGCGCGTTCAGCTCTGCCAGGTTTTTCGGGCAGCGCACCAGCATCACTTCAAATTCTCCGTCATCCAGCCGCACCTTATCCGCATTGGGAAAGCCGAACCCGCCCACCGAGCGCGTGTTGGTGAACGAACCATACCAGAAGTCGTCCTCCACACAGAAATCTCCGGCCTGAACACGGGCATGCCAGCTTTGAAACAGGTTCAGCCGCTTAACCCCTTCCAGAATATAAGCCATATGGCCCAGAAGGTTCTTTGCCTGCCGCGGCGTGGAATATGACACGTCGGTAAACATGCCAAAGGCGGCCACATAACAAAAGCGCTGGCCGCAGAAATCGCCCAGGTCCAGCCTTGTCTCCTGCAGGGTTGCCAGGCGCGCGCAGCCCTCCACCACGTCCTCGCTCAGGCCTGCCGTGGCGGCAAAATCGTTGGTAGAGCCCGCGGGCAGATACCCCACCGGCAGCGCCAACCCGGCCTCGGCCATGGCGTTCACCGTGTGGTGCAGCGTGCCGTCGCCGCCCGCACACAGCACGGCGTCATACCGCCCGCCCTGCCGGGTTAAAAGCTCTTGCGCGTCGCGCTGCGTGCCCACAGGGCACACGGTGATGTCAAACCCGCTTTGGTACAGGGCCTTCAGCACAGCGTCCAGCTTTGCCGCAATGCTGTTTTTCCCCGCCTGTGTGTTATAAATGAACAGAACCGGCCTTCCGATGGCTGCCAGCCCCCCTTCCTGCAAAATCTTGTCTTATCATAGCCCGCCGCGCCGCGCCTGTCAATCCGCCACGGGCGCACAAGTTTGCTCTCTTCGCTGGTTTCGCGCGGCAAATGCGGGCAAATTTCGTCAAAATCACACCTTGCCAAATGTTTTTGGGCGGCGCTATAATAACAATGTTCTTTTTTGCATGGGCCGCACTACATGTTGTGTGGCAAAATAAAATTGCGCCCAATATATCGCCGGCAGGATGGGCCGGCAGTTTCTAGCGGACACCCCTGCCCGGCTATTGGCGGCAAACCTTCCGTTTCCCTGCGCTGTGCGCGGGGTGCGTTTGTGTTTCCCGGGCAGGCCCCTTGCGGCGGGGCGGTGCCCGGGTTTCTTTTTTTGCCAAGGCGGGAAAGCCCCGTTTTGAATATGTTGTGTATCTTTTTAGAGGAGGAAACACCATGGAAAAATTCTTTCATCTGAAAGAAAATGGTACTACTGTCTCCACGGAGATCATTGCCGGCCTGACGACCTTCTTCGCCATGTCGTACATCATCTTCGTGAACCCCAACATGCTCAGCCAGACGGGCATGCCCTTCGGCGCTGTGTTCCTTGCCACGATTTTTGCATCTGTGGTGGGCACGCTGGTGATGGGCCTGTTTGCCAATGTGCCCTACGCACAGGCGCCCGGCATGGGCCTGAACGCCTTCTTCACCTTCACGGTGGTGTTCGCCCTTGGCTTCACCTGGCAGGAAGCCCTGGCAATGGTCTTCCTGTGCGGCGTGGTGAACATTCTGATCACCGTCACCAAAATCCGCAAATCCATCATCAAGGCCATCCCCGTAAGCCTGCAGAACGCCATTGGCGGCGGCATTGGCATCTTTGTGGCCTATATCGGCCTGAAGAACGCCGGCATCCTGCAGTTCACGGCAGACCCCGGCACCTACACGCTGGCGGAATCCGGCACTGTGGTGGCTTCTTCTGCCGCCACGCCCGCCATTGTCACGCTGAACACACCCTCTGTGCTTCTGTTCCTGATTGGCCTTGTGCTCACGGTTATTCTGCTGGTGCTGAACGTGAAGGGCGCCATCCTCATCGGCATCGTGGCCACCACCATCCTGGGCATTCCCATGGGCGTGGTAGACCTTTCCGGCATCAGCTTCACACAGGGCATCAGCGATTCCTTCACGCAGCTTGGCACCACCTTCGGCGCCGCGTTCACGCAGGGGTTCCCGGCGCTGTTCTCTGACGCTGCGCGCCTGCCCCTTGTTCTGATGACAATTTTTGCCTTCAGCCTGTCCGACACATTCGATACCATCGGCACCTTCATTGGCACCGGCCGCCGCAGCGGCATCTTCTCGGAAGAGGACGAGGCCACCATGGCTTCCAGCTCCGGCTTCAAATCCAAAATGGATAAAGCCCTGTTTGCCGATTCCATCGCCACGTCTGTGGGCGCCATCTTCGGCACGTCCAACACCACTACGTTCGTAGAAAGTGCCTCCGGCATTGGCGCCGGCGGCCGCACGGGCCTCACCAGCTGCGTCACCGCCCTGTGCTTTTTGATTGCCATTGTGCTTTCGCCTGTTGCAGGCGCCATTCCCTCTGCGGCCACGGCGCCTGCGCTGATTGTGGTGGGCTGCATGATGCTTTCTGCTTTCAAAGAAATCAAATGGGAAGATTTCTCCGAGGCCGTTCCCGCCTTCTTCGCAGGCATTTTCATGGCCCTGTGCTATTCCATCAGCTACGGCATTGCGTCCGGCTTCATCTTCTACTGCATCATCAAAGTGGTGAAGAAAGAAGCGCGCAGCATCCACCCCATTCTGTGGGTGGCCACCGCTCTGTTCGTGCTGAACTTCATCATTCTGGCCATTCTGTAAGCAAATATTCCATTGCACAGCCCGCGCCCACAGCAGCGCGGGCTGTTTTCTTTTTGTGCGGGATAAAACTTGGTTACAATTCATGCTATACTGAAAGCAAAAGGGGGAGTATGCGCATGGAACCCATTTTGGTTGTGGACGATGAGCACGCCATTGCAGACCTTGTGTGCCTTACCTTGGAAAACGCAGGCTACCGCTGCAAGGCCGCCTATTCCGGCGCCGAGGCGGCGGATAAAATTGAAACCGGCCGCTGGGCGCTGGTGGTGCTGGACGTGATGCTGCCCGACCACGACGGCTATGAATTAAAAACCTTTATTGGGGACGAGACGCCCGTCATTTTTCTCACGGCAAAAACAGACGTGGCACAGCGCGTAAAGGGCCTTGCCGCCGGCGCGCAGGATTATATCTGCAAGCCCTTCGAGCCCGCCGAGCTGGTGGCCCGCGTAGAGGCAGCGCTGCGCCGCACCGGGCGCGGGCGCAGCGTTTTGCAGGCCTGCGGCGTCACGCTGGACCCCGTGCGCCGCACGGTGTGCAAAAACGGCGTGCCTGTGCCGCTTACCCCGCGCGAATACGACCTTCTGCTGGAATTGATGCGCAACAAAAACGCCGTGCTGTACCGCAATGCGCTCTATGAGCGTGTTTGGGGTGACGAGGCCGAGGTGGATTCGCGCACGCTGGACCTTCATATCCAGCGCCTGCGCAAAAAGCTGGGGCTTCAAGCCGCCATCAAAACTGTGTACAAGATAGGCTATGAACTGGAGGATTCGCCATGAAGATAGCCCAGAAGCTGACACTGTGCCTTGTGGCCGTGACAGGCGCGCTGTTTCTTGTGGGCGGTTACCGGATGGTGGCGCAGAATTTTAACGCCGCGCTGGAAAGCGCCGCCGTGCAAAACGCCGCACAGCACACGGCGCAGAAGCTTTCGGTGCAGGACGCGGCCCTGCGGCACGCCGCAGAGAATGGCGCGCCGGAATTTGCGCTGCACGCCGCGGGCCTGGAGGTTGCCGCCGCCATGCCGCAGGCGCAGTTTGCCCTGCTGAGCGATGGGTGGGCCAGCTTATATTCCCGCCTGCCGGACGGTGTGGATAAGGCCTCGCTGGTGGGCGCTGCCCAGGCAGGCGAGGGGCAGTATACCCTGTGCAGCGCCGGGCAAAGCACCTACATGCTTCTTGGCAGCAGCATGCCGGTGGGCGAGGCCGGCGGCAGGCTGGTGAGCGTGTTTGACATCTCGCCCTTATATGCCGAACGCACGGCCCAGCTGCACCGCTTCTGGCGGCTTTGTGCCGTGCTGCTGTGCGCGGCCGCGGCCCTGACGCTGGGCTTCACCACGTTTTTGCTGCGCCCGCTGAAACGGCTTTCCGCCGCGGCTGCCCGCATTGCGGCCGGGCAGTACGGCCAGCGCACCCATGTCAACACGCACGACGAGGTGGGCGCTTTGAGCCGGGATTTTGACGCCATGGCCGCCTCGGTGGAAGGCGGCATTAAGCGCCTGGAGGAAGAGGTGCGCCGCCGCGATGATTTTGTGGCCGCCTTCACGCACGAAATCAAAACCCCCATGACGGCCATGCTGGGCTATGCCGACCTTCTGCGCAGCCGCGACATTGGCCAAAGCGCGCGCGAAAAGGCCGCCGACTATGTATATCACGAGACAAAACGCCTGGAGGCGCTGAGCCTGAAACTGCTGGAGCTGATGCGCCTTGGCCACGAGGGCGCCGGGCTGGAGAGCGTGCCGCTTTCCGCCGTGTTCAGCGATGTGCGCCACGCCTGCGCCGGGCTGGAGGGGGCAAATGTCACCTTCGCAGATGCCCGCGGCGTCTGGGTTCTGGCGGATAAGCCCCTGCTGGCAGACCTTTTGTACAACCTTGTGGTGAACGCTGTGCACGCCTCAAAGCCCGGCGCGCCCGTGCAGGTGGGCTTTGAGGCGCAGGGCGGCCATGTGGTGCTGTTTGTGCGGGACGAGGGCCGCGGCATTCCCCCCCATGAGCTTGGGCGCATCACCGAGCCGTTTTATATGGTGGATAAATCCCGCGCGCGGGCGCAGAACGGCTCCGGCCTGGGGCTGGCGCTGTGCCAGCGCATTGCGGCCGCACACCAAACCGCGCTGGAATTTGAAAGCGAGGTGGGCCGGGGCACCACCGTGCGCCTGCCTTTGCAAAGGGGGGCGGCGCCATGAAAAAATGGCTGTTTCCCGCGCTGGGCTGCCTTGCCTGTGCGCTGGTGCTGGCGGCGGCCGCTGTGCTGCCCTACCGCGCCATGCTGGCGCAGGACGCAGCGCGCCTTTCCGCGCCGCATTCCATCCCCGGCGGGGCGCCCGCGGGCGGCCTGTGCGAGCAGGCCGCGCAAAGCCAGGCGGCCCAGGCGCTGTATGCCCGCATGCGCATGCTGGGCGAAGCCAATGTAGACAACGCCGCTGCCCGGCCCGCCGAATTTGACGGAGGCCTTCTGGCCGGGGCGGCCGGCACCTTGCTGGAGGCAGGTGCCCTGCCGCAGGCGTACGCCCTTTGGGCGCAGGACGGCTCTTTCGAAAAACTGGCGGACGCGGGCCCCACACAGGGCCAGGCCCTGGTGGATGAATTCGGCTTTCTCAGCCTTGCCCACGGGGCGCTGAGCGCCACCTATGCCCCCGGTAACAGCGCGGTGGTGGCCTTCTGCGCCGCCTTCACGCGCGAGGCTGCGGGCCTGCCCGCGGGGGTAGATTGGGAGGCCTGTGCCCGCAGCTATGCAGCGCACCTTGGCCTTGCGGCCGTGGATGACTGGCAGGTATACCCCACCAGTCAGGGCACCGAGGGCTGCCGCCTGTATTCGCCCGGGGCACAGCTGCTTGTCGCGGTAAGCGCCACACCCTCGGTGGTTTACCCGGACGGGATGTACACCCCGCGCTATGACGTATACCTGCGCGCAGAGGCGCGCAGCCTCTCGCCCGATTCCGCCAGAATCTATTTGGGCGGGGCCGCCTGACCGGGCGCGCAAAGCTGGAACCATACATTGCAAAAGAGGTGCAAAGCCATGCGTATCTCGTTTCGCAGGGCGCTGCCCGTGCTGGCAGGTGCCCTTTGCCTGGCCGCGGCGCTGGCCCTGTTTGCGCTGCGGCAGGGCGCGCCAAAAGCGGCCGTGCCCGGCAGCGCCCTGCGCAGCGGGGCCGCCGGTGGGCAGGCGCTGCGGCCCCTGGGCCCAGAGGGCAGCACCTATGCCTTTGCTTTTTCCGCCGCCGAAAACAGCCTGTACCACACCGTGAACGCCCTGCAGGGCCAGGGCTCGCTGGTGACCCGGCTGGATTTTTCCGCCCTGCAGGAGCATGTTTTGTGCAGCGTGCCGGGCTGTGCGCACAACAGCGGCGCCTGCCCGGCATACTGTTCCGGCTACGGCACGGCCTACGCGCTGGGCGATGCGGTTTATTCCGTCAGTTCCAGCCGCGAGGCGGACGGCAGCATCCGCTCCAGCTGGTACACGCTGCGCGAGCACGCGCTGGATGGCAGCGCCGTGCGCGAGGTGGCGCAGGTGAATTTTTTAGAGTGGGGCGCGCCCTTTGCGGCCTGCGGCACCCGGCTGTACCGCGCCTATGCAGGCGAACTGCGCATGATAGACCTTGCCAACGGCCAGGAGACCATCCTCTCGCGCAGTTTTTCCCCTCAGCCAGAGGCCATCCTCGCCTCCTGCGAGGATGTTGGCCAACTGCCGGACGGCCGCCTTGTGCTCATCTTCTGCACCCCGCAGGAGCGCATCTTCTGCGCCATGGACGCGCGCGGGCGGCTGGAAGAACTGTGCCGCCTTCCCGGCCAGGCCGTTGGCATGGGCTGCTTTGCCCAAAGCGATTACTACTACAGCGACGCCGGAACCGGCAGCCTGTATGCGCTGAACACCCTTACGGGCGAGGTGCGCCACTTTTCCGATGCGCTGTGCGCGCTGGTGGCCCCGGGCGGGTACGGCGTCAGCCAGCTGCGCACGGTGGGCGGCCGCCTGACGGTGATGCTGCATGGCAGCGAAGAGGCCTCTGCCGGACTTCGCCTGTTTGCCTTCCCCCTGTCCGGCGGCCAGCCGGCAGAAATAACGCTCACCGACTTTTTCAACGGCTACCTGCACCCTTTGCAGGTGCGCCTGGAAACACCGGCCGGGCTTCTTGTGGTGGGCGACAGGCCCTATGCGGGCACGGCCCTCATACAGGGGCAGGACGGCGGCAGCTATGCCCAGGATGTCTATACAGAGCACCTTGCCCTCATCTCGCCGGAAGATTACTTTGCCTCAAACCCCAATTTTCACTTTTTTGACCAGCTGCCTCAGCCGCTGCCAGGCTGAGAGCGTCTTTTCGGGAGGGTTTTGCCATGAACCATCTGCAGCGCGCCGCCGGATGCGTGCTTTGCCTTTTGCTTTTGTGCGCTGCCCTGGCCGCCTGCGGGGCTGTGCCGGGCACCGGTGAGCCGGGCAGCGCGCCCGCACAAAGCGGCGTGCAGGCCCTGCCCGCCCTTCGCCCGCGCCCGCGCAGCGAGCTTTACGTTCCGGGCAACGGCGTGGTATACCGCACCATCGCCTGCTCGGGCGGCGGTGGGCTCATCACCTGCCTGGACCTTGCCACGCTGGAAGAGCGCGTGCTGTGCAGCGCCAAGGGCTGTGCCCATACCGGCGAGACCTGCCCCGCCTGGATGCCCGGCTCCGGCATGTTGTTTTTCACGCAGGACGCGTTGTATTCCTATGCCACCCTGCCCGCCGGGGACAGCCAGAGTTCTATGCCTCTTGCCAGCCTGCGCGCGCATGCGCTGGACGGCAGCCAGGCGCACGAAGTGGCGCAGGTAAGCGATTCTTGGCAGCTGGGCGTGTTCGCCCAGGGCGGCGATGCGGTGTACGGCATCATGAATCAGCACCTGGCCAGGCTGGACCTTGCCACCGGCCACGAGACAATTTTAGAGCGGAATTTTTACCTTCACCACAATTTTTCGCTGTATGGCCTTGGCGAGCTGAACGGAAACCTTGTCATCCCCATGACGCAGGACGGCCAGCAGGTGTTTTACGCCATGGATGCAAAGGGCGCCTTTACCGAGCTGTGCCGCGGCAGCTATGGCCCCGGCACTTTCTGTGACGGAAAATATTATTACAGCGACGCCAAAACCGGCAGCCTGTATGTGCTGGACCTTGCCACCGGCAAGGCAAGCCATTTTTCCGACGCGCTGTGCGAGTGGGCCGTGGAACACACCTGGGATGACGGCAGCGTGTTTTACACAGGCAGCGCGCGCCGGCTTTCCACGGCGGGCGGGCGCCTGCTGGTGGAAGTGGACGCACGCCGCGCGCCGGAAGATTTCGCCCCCCTGGCCAACGTGCCGCCCCGCCTGTTTTCCATGCCGCTTTCAGGCGGCCCGGCGCAGGAGGTGACGCTGCAGCAGCTGTATCAGGGCTATGGCGTGCCGCTGGCGGTGCTGGCCGAAACGCCCGCGGGCTTTCTGGTGGTTGGCGATACGCCCTACCTTGGCACGCACATCATCACCGGGCAGGACGGCGGCACTTACCCGCTGGAGGCCTACGGCGAGGCGCTGGCCCTGATTGCGCCGGAAGATTATTTTGCCTCCAACCCGAACTTCCGCTTTTTTGAACAATTGCCAAACCCGTACCCGGGCTGACCGTGCCTTGTGGAACGATGAAAGAGGTGTGTATGATGAAGCATTTCCTGCGCCCTGCCGCCCTTTTCTGCACCGCGCTGTGCTGCCTTGCGCTGGCGGGCTGCCGGGCGCCCATGCCCGGCGCGCAGCCGCAAAGCACGGCCACGCCCACTGCACAGCAAAGCAGCCTCACCTGGCTTGCCGCAGGCGTCCCGTGCGCTGTGAACGAGGCCGGGTATTACAACATTCTCGTGCCAAATAACGGCGCGCTGCGCCTTCTGTCTTTGTACGATTTTTCCGCAAAGCAGCACCGCATTCTGTGTGACAAAGAGGGCTGCCCCCACACGGACGAAAGCTGCGGCGCATACCTGCCCGCCCTGTCTCTCACCGCCGGGCCCGGCGCCGTATATGCCATGTGCCCGCGCTACCTTACCGACGCAGCGGACGAAAGCGGCCTTGCCGATTTTGTGGCAATGGACGCGGGCGGGCAAAACCGCCGCACGCTTTCTGCCGTCAGCGACGGCTGGGATTTCTTCGGCATCGACAAACAATACCTGTACGGCTTTTGCGAGGACGCGTTCGGGCGCATCTCGCTGGCAGACGGCACCGAAACCTACCTGCTTCGCAATGCGCGCAGCGCCTTCTGGCTGTGGGGCAAAGTGGCAGGCGTGTGGAACGGCCAGTTTGTCACGGTGCAGTGGGGCGACGACACCCGTGTGGATGCGATTGAAATTGGCCTGCTCTCTCCCGAAGGGGCATACACGGCGCTGGGCACAGTGCCGGCCGGGCGCTTTCTGCCGTATTCCGGCAGCGTGCTGCTGGGCGGCACGCTGTATTATATCGACAATTCAAACGGCGCCGTGATGGGCTTTTCGCTGGAAAATGGCGAAACGCGCGAGGTATCCCGTGCGCTGTGCCAGTACGACCGCGATGAGGGCAGCGGCTTTCATGCGTGCGAGCGGTGGTATCTGGCCACAGCCGGCGGCACGCTGCTGGCCATGGTGACCGGGCTGGACAGCGAAAACCCCTGGCTGAGCACCCCGCATCAGGTCAACATTGCCACCGGCGCGGCGCAGCCGCTTTCCCTGCGGCAGGAATACCGCAGCGAAGAGCCGGGCGGCGTGGTATTCGACGGCCCCGGCTGGAACGCTGTGCCCGATTTTGTCACCCCGCTTGCCGAGACGCCGCAGGGCCTTTTTGTCGCATGCGCCTACGAGTTTTACACCGCAAGCTACCCGGGCGAGGACGGCCAGCCGGTGGAATACCCCGGCAGCCGCCCGGTGTATGCCCTTATTTCGCCCGAAGATTACCTTGCCGGCACACCAAACTTTCAGGAAATTCAAAACCTGCCCCTGCCTGCGTAAGGGGCGCTTGGCGCGCTGGCGCTGCGCCAAAAGGTGCCGCGGTGCCTTTCCTTTGCCCTTGCCCGCCCCCGCCCTGCCGGTGCAGGGTTGGGGCGGGCGTTTGCCTGCGGCGGCGCGGCCGCTTTTCGCGGAGGATTTTCCGCCCCTCTTTGTGAAAAAATTGTCATGGAAACACTTGCGAAACAGGCCAAAACCCACTATAATGAAAGTGTATACGGGGCCGCTGGCCCTGTGCATGTTATGCAACCAAACGTTTTTCGGGAAAGGGAGTTAAATTTAATGAGCACTCTTGGTAAAAAAACGGTGGAAGACCTGAACGTAAAGGGCCGCAACGTGCTGGTGCGCTGCGATTTCAACGTGCCCATGAAGGACGGCGTCATCACCAACGATAACCGCATCGTGGCTGCGCTGCCCACCATCAAAAAACTGATTGAAAACGGCGGCCGCCTTGTGCTGTGCAGCCATTTGGGCAAGCCCAAGAACGGGCCGGAAGAAAAATTCAGCCTGGCGCCGGTGGCCGTGCGCCTTTCCGAGCTGCTGGGCAAACCCGTTGTGTTCGCCAATGACGGCGAAGTGACGGGCCCGAACGCAAAGGCCGCCGTGGCCGCCATGCAGGACGGCGACGTGGTGCTTTTGCAGAACACCCGCTTCCGCAAGGAAGAGACGAAAAACCTGCCCGAATTTTCGAAAGACCTGGCCGGGCTGGTGGGCCCCAACGCCGCGTATGTGAACGACGCCTTCGGCTCTGCCCACCGCGCGCACTGCTCTACCGCCGGTGTGACCGATTACATCAAAGACACCGCCGTGGGCTATTTGATGGAAAAAGAAATTCGCTACCTGGGCAACGCTGTGAACAACCCCGAGCGCCCGTTTGTGGCCATTCTGGGCGGCGCAAAGGTGGCCGACAAGCTGAACGTCATTGAAAACCTGCTGAGCAAAGTGGACACGCTTATCATCGGCGGCGGCATGGCCTACACCTTCCTGAAGGCCAAGGGCTGCGAAGTGGGCACCAGCCTTGTGGACGACGAAAAGCTGGAATACTGCGCCAACATGCTGAAAAAGGCCGAGGAAAAGGGCGTGAAGCTGCTGCTGCCGGTGGACACCGCCGTCACCGCGGCTTTCCCCGACCCCATTGACGCCGAAATCAGCGTGGAATATGTCCCCTCTGACAAAATTCCCGCCGATAAGATGGGCCTTGACATTGGGCCCAAAACGCGCGAGCTGTTTGCCCAGGCCGTGAAGGACGCCAAGACGGTTGTGTGGAACGGCCCCATGGGCGTGTTTGAAAACCCCGTGCTGGCCGCCGGCACCAAGGCTGTGGCGCAGGCCATGGCCGACACGCAGGCCACCACGGTGATTGGCGGCGGCGATTCTGCCGCGGCCGTGATGCAGATGGGCTTTGCCGATAAGATGACGCACATCTCCACGGGCGGCGGCGCCTCGCTGGAGTATCTGGAAGGCAAAGAGCTGCCGGGCATCGCCTGCATCGCCAACGCCTGATGCAAACTGCAGGGGTGCGCATCCCGCGCGCCCCTTTTCTGTGCAATATCGAAAATAAAAAAGGGAGAGAGACCAATGAACAAAGCAAAGCGCAAAGCCATTATTGCCGGCAACTGGAAAATGAACAAAACCGCCACCGAGGCGGCCGCCCTCATTGGCGAGCTGGTGCCCGCCGTGAAAAACGCAGGCTGCGAGGTGGTTATCTGCACGCCGTTCACCAGCCTGTGCAAGGCGGTGGAGCTGTGCCGCGGCACCAACATCCATGTGGGCGCCGAAAACGTGCACTTTGAAAAAAGCGGCGCCTTCACGGGCGAAATTTCTGCCGGTATGCTGGTAGACCTTGGCGTGGAATATGTCATTGTGGGCCATTCCGAGCGCCGCCAGTATTTTGCCGAGACAGACGAGACGGTGAACAAGCGCGCCAAAGCCGCCCTGGCCGCGGGCCTGAACGTGATTGTGTGCGTGGGCGAAAGCCTTGCCCAGCGCGAGCAGGGCGTGACGGAAGAGCTGGTGCGCATGCAGACGAAAATTGCCCTGCAGGGCGTTTCGGCCGAAGAGATGCAGCGCGTGGTCATTGCCTACGAGCCGGTTTGGGCCATTGGCACAGGCCGCACCGCCACCAGCGAGCAGGCGCAGGAAGTGTGCGCGGCCATCCGCAAAGTGGTGGGCGAGCTGTATGGCCAGGCTGTGGCCGAGGCCACCACGGTGCAGTATGGCGGCAGCATGAACGCCGGCAACGCCGACGAGCTGCTGGAAAAGCCCGACGTGGACGGCGGGCTGATTGGCGGCGCCTCGCTGAAGGCGGACGCCTTTGGCGCCATTGTGGCCGCCGCCTCGAAATAAGCGCAGCATAACGTGCAGAAAGGAACCTGACATCTATGGCGAAAAGACCTCTGCTTCTTTGCATTCTGGACGGCTTTGGCTGGGTGCCGCAGGAAACCTACGGCAACGCCATTGCGGCGGCCAAAACGCCGTATTTTGACAAGCTGTTTGCAAGCTGCCCTTTCACCACCATCGGCGCCTCCGGCATGAACGTGGGCCTGCCCGACGGCCAGATGGGCAACAGCGAAGTGGGCCACACCAACATTGGCGCGGGCCGCATTGTGTATCAGGAGCTCACCCGCATCACCAAATCCATTGCAGACGGCGATTTTTTTGAAAACGAGGCCCTTGTTTCGGCCATGCGCTCGGCCAAGGAAAACGGCAAAGCCCTGCACCTGATGGGCCTGCTTTCCGACGGCGGTGTGCACAGCCACAACGGCCATTTGTACGGCCTTTTGGAAATGGCAAAGCGCATGGGCCTTACCAGGGTGTATGTGCACGCCATTATGGACGGCCGCGATGTGCCGCCCGATTCCGGCCTTGGCTTTATCAAAGAGCTGCAGGCAAAGCTGGCCTCGCTTGGCGTGGGCACCATTGCCTCTGTGACGGGCCGTTATTACGCCATGGACCGCGACAACCGCTGGGACCGTGTGGAAAAGGCCTATGCAGCCTTTGTGTACGGCGAGGGCAACCACGGCACGCCCGTGGAAGTGATGGAAAAAAGCTATGCCGAAGGCGTGACGGACGAATTTGTGGTGCCCGCCGTGACGTGCGAGGGCGGCCGTGTGGCCGAGGGCGACAGCGTCATCTTTTTCAACTTCCGGCCAGACCGCGCCCGCGAAATTACCCGCACCTTTGTGGACGACGCCTTCACCGGCTTTGCGCGCCGCTATGGGCGTTTTCCGGTGCATTACGTGTGCTTCACACAGTATGACGCCACCATGCCCAACGTAAGCGTGGCCTTCCGCCCGCAGGTGCTCACGAACGTGCTGGGCGAGTACCTTGCCAAAAACGGCAAGACGCAGCTGCGCATTGCCGAGACGGAAAAATATGCCCATGTAACCTTCTTCTTCAACGGCGGCGTAGAGGCCCCCTTTGAAGGGGAAGACCGCGCCCTCATCAACAGCCCCAAGGTGGCCACGTACGACCTGCAGCCCGAAATGAGCGCCTACCTTGTGGCGGATGAATGCGTCAAGCGCATTGAAAGCGGCAAATACGACGTCATTATTCTGAACTTTGCCAACTGCGACATGGTGGGCCACACCGGCGTGTTCAGCGCCGCCGTAAAGGCCGTGGAGGCCGTGGACGAGTGTGCGGGCAAGGTGATTGACGCGGTGCTGGCCGCGGGCGGCGCCGTGCTGCTGACGGCAGACCACGGCAATGCCGACAAAATGTACGACCCGGACCCCGAGCACCCCTTCACCGCGCACACCACAAACCCCGTGCCCTTCCTGGTGGCGGGCCTGGGCGATGTGAAGCTGCGCCAGGGCGGCGTGCTGGCCGACATTGCCCCCACCATGCTGAAGGTGATGGGCCTGCCCCAGCCTGAGGAAATGACGGGCAAAAGCATCATCGAATAAGCGCTTGCCCAAAATTGCACAGGGCCGCTTCTCTTGCGAGAAGCGGCCCTGTTTTTCTTGCGGCGCCTTTGCCGCATTCGTTCAAAAATTTGCTGCAGATACAAAGCATGCCTGCAACCAAATGCGCACAGCGCGCGTATAGAAGGGTGAAATGCATTTCGCACACATCAAAAAGGAGGTGAGGGCGCTTGGAAGAACACTTTTTGCTGGCGCGCCTTCAGCACAAAGATGAAAAGGCCCTGGCACAGCTGATAGATCAATATGCCGGGTATGTGCTGGCCACCGTGCGCGCGGCGGGGGCCGGGGTGCTGGCCGAGGCCGATTTGGAGGAGGCCGCGGCCGACACATTTGTAAAGCTTTGGGGCGCGGCCGCAAGTGTGCGGCCGGAAAAGGGCGGCCTGAAAGCCTACCTTGGCGCCATTGCCCGCAACGAGGCACGCAGCCGCGTGCGGCGCGCCAGGCCGGTGCTGCCGCTGGAAGAGGACTTCCTGTTGCCGGCCGACCAGCAGGCACAGCAGGCGCTGGAAGAGCAGGAACAGGCCGCGCTGGTGCGCCAGGCGCTGGAGATGCTGGAGCCCGCCACAAAAGAGGTTTTTCTGCGCTATTACTACCAAAGGCAGAAAACGGCGCAAATTGCCGGGGAAATGCAGATGAACGCTTCCACCGTGCGCAGCCGCCTTGCAAGAGGGCGCGCCGCGCTTCGCAAAGCATTGCAGGAAAGGGGAATATCGCATGAAGACGTGGTTTGAATGGATGGACCGCTGCTATGCCCCGCCCGTTGAAGAGGCTTTGGGCACGCAGCAAGAGGCCGCCCGGCTGAAAGAAAAGGTGTTTGCACAGCTGCACAGCCGCCCGGCGCCTGAGATCGGAAGAGCGTCGTGTAGGGAAAGAGTGTAGATCTCGGTGGTCGCCGTATCA
>UREN01000045.1 GCA_900546885.1 uncultured Oscillospiraceae bacterium | reverse complement strand
TGCACCAGAATGTCCTCGCAGGTAATATCTTCATCCACCATCCTGTCAATGGCCTGCACCTGCCCAATGATTTTTTTCAACCGCCGGTGCAGGTTTTCTGCATCCATACATTGTCTCATGAAATGACACCCTCCCGCCATGCCTTTGCCTGTTTCTATTTTGTATTATAGGGCCCGGGGCAGGCGCCGTCAAGCTTCGGCCGCCGGGCGGCGCCTGCATCGGGAAACTTAAAAAGCCCTGCGGCCGCCACCGGCGCCCGCAGGGCTTTGTTTTTCAGAAACTTGGCATTTACTCGTGGCGGATAGCCTCCAGCGCGCTGATTTTTACTGCGCGGTTTGCCGGGGCAATGCCGCTGAGCACGCCCACCACCGTGGCAAACAGAAGTGCCAGCAAGATGAGCCACAACGGAATGACGCTGAGCGCACCGCCCATGTCCCCCATGCCGCCCATACCAAACAGGGCGCCAATATCCACGTTGGTAATTTGCATCACAATGCCGAACTGGGAAAGGAACATGGCCAGCGTCTGCAGCCAGGTGTTGATATTGTTCAGCACAAGGCTTAAAAGCAAGCTGAGGGCCGCGCCGGCAATGCCGCCCAAAAGGCCGATAAAGCCGGCCTCAATCAGGAACATCTGGCGAATTTTGGACAGTTTGCAGCCCAGCACTTTCATTACGCCAATCTCTTTCGTGCGCTCATAAATTGCCATCGTCATGGTGTTGGCAATGTTCAGCGCAGCCACCAGAAGAGAGACGGCCGCAAGCCCGCCCAGCATCATCTGGCCGGAGGCCACCTGCTTTTGCATATCTTCGCGGTACTGCGACATGCTGTTTGTCTCGTAGCCAATTTCCTTGATGGCCGATTCCACATCGGCCACATGGTCCACATCGTCCACCTTGACATATACCTGGTTGTAGCCGCCCACTTTCTGTGACCCGTTGCCGCCGATAATCACTGTGCCGCCGCCCGAGCTGTTCCCTTTGGAAAGCTTTTTATACTCTTCCTCCAGGCGCTTCATATCCTCAATATTCATCAGGATACCGGTGGTGCCCTGCTTGGAATAATCGGTTTTCACCACGCCCACCACAACAAGCTGGTAATCCCTCGTTTTGGGGTTACCCTGCTCATCATAATCGTATATCATGCGCAGGGTAAGCGGGTCTTTTGTGATGTCGAAGAATGGCTCGTTCAGAATATTGCCGTTTTCGTCCGTCTCGGCCCAGCGGTACCGGTTGGGGTTGCGGTAGCTTTTCTTGGTATCCTCGAAATTGAAGGCCGCCTGCTCACCCACCATTACGGGTATTTTGTTTTTGCCAAGCTGCTGGCCCGAAAGATAACTGCCGCTGACAAGCTCGATGCCCATAGATTCAATGGCGGAAACATCCATGCCCGTTGCGTCCAGATATGCGGAATAGCGGTCGTTCTTTCCCGCATACAGCTGGCCGTTCATATTTTGGAACTGGTACATGGGCGTGGCTGCCACCACGTTCTCCATTCCCTGGAACTGCGCTACCATCTTATCGTCCAGCGCAGGCGTATCCGCACTTTGGGTGTAATTGTACACGGTAATCAGCGTAAGGTCGCTCCAGCTTTCCAGCATGGCGTCTGTGCGCTGGTTCTGTGCAATGCCAAGCGAGATCATCACAATGATGGCGCATGTGCCCACCACCACGCCAATGACGGTGAGCGCCGTGCGGCCCTTGCGGCGGCGAAGGTTATCTGTGCTGAGCTTCAGCAGGTCAGATATCTTCATCGTCTTCCTCCATCAGCTTCTCATTTTCCTTGCGTTTTTTGATTTTCTTGCGCACAATAACCACCACGGTGGCCACCACGCCCGCCGCCAGCACCACAATTACTGCCCAGGCCCAAAGGGGCATGCCTGTCTGGGTTGGCTCTGTGGGCATATCGCCCATGCCGGGCATCATGCCGGGGTCTTCAAATGACATCTCTTCCACCGTGAAAGTGATGTCTTTCGTAATGGTTTTTTCCTCGGCCTGCTCATTCTCATAGGTGATGACCAGCTGGGCGTTGATGCTGCCCGCCTGTGTGGGCGAAATGGTGAAGTCTGCGCTGGATTCTGTGCCGGACGCCACATTGCCCACAAACTGGTTGCCCTCTGTGGTGGTGAAGCCCTCGCCGCGCAGCTCGGCCGATACATTATAAATAGTGCCCTTGCCCTTGTTGACAAACGAGACGCTGCCGTAGGTTTCTTCGCCCATATTGATTACTTCCGGAAAATCCGTGCGCGAAACCTCAAAGCGCTCCGGCTGTACAATGGGCACCGTGATGGGCATGGTGGTGGTGAGGGCCGCGCCGTCCGAAGCGGCATTGCCGTTCACGTTGATTGTGATGTTGGCGCTGCCCGCTGCGGCCGTGGCAGAGGCATTCAAAAGGAAGTTTACGCTGGTAGATTCCCCGGCCGCCATATTGCCCACAAAGATTTGGGAAGAGCCGCTTACCACGGTGACCTGCTCGGGCAGTGTAAGGCTGACGGCCACATTTTCCGCGCCGGTGGTGCCCGCCGTGACGAACACATCCGCCGTCAGGGTAAACTGCTGGCCCGCCACCACGCTGCCGCCGCCATAGCCGGCGCTGCGCACCACAATGGCGCTGGCTTTGCCGCCCTCCACGTTGGTAGCGCCCACGCACTGGCTGATGTTCTGCGACAGGTTTACAAGTTCCAGCCCCTGCTGGCCGGAATAAGAGACATCAAATGAAAGCTTGTTCGAGCCGCCCAGATAGGTGATGTCATTGAAAGACACATGGTATTCCAGCGGGCCAGATGTCCAGTCATTGCCGCTGGAAAGCTTTTTATCATAGGCAAAGCCGCCTATCTGGATGTCGCCCAGGCTGGGTGAGGCGAAGTTGTAGGTAGATGTAATTTTAATGTTGGGGAAGGCGTTGGCCATCAAATTTTTCAGAGCCTCATTATGCTGAACCGCAGGATCATCTTTTCCTGCATGCGCAGGCTCTATCTCTTTGGTAAAGCGCGGGTCGCAGATGCTTACGATGATGCAGCACTTCTGCCCGGGCTGAATGCGCTGCAGCTCGCCCGCCACGCCCAGCTGCGGCGTAACGGTGTAGCCCGTGATGTACGGCGTGCCGCCGGTGATGCCGCTGCTGCCGCCATCGTCGGAAGACGCCGGCGGCGTTGTGCTGGTACCCCCATCGCCCGTATTATCATTTCCGTTTTCTGCCAACGCAGTCGGCACGGCCAGCATGCTGGCCGCCAGCACCAGCGCAAGGCACACTGCCAACAGCTTTCCTGCAAAGTTAGTTGCTTGTTTCATCGTTGTTTCCTCTCTTTTCTGCGGGCTGGGCCACGCCGGTGTTTTGTGTAAGCTGGGGCTGCGCGCTTTCTTTTTCTTTGCGCGCGCGGGCAAACTTTTTGCCCTTTGGCCGTTCAGGCAGGGTGGTGTGCGGCTCTTCGATATCGCCGCGCACCGTTGTCTGCGGCTCGGCCACATCGGCCGCCTGCATTTCGCCAAACAGATTTTTGCGGTTTTCTTCCTTCTCTGCGTCGGTGAGCAAACGGTTGGAAAGCACCCTGCCGTCCTTGATGGTGACAATGCGGTCGGCACAGGCGGCCAGCTCGTTCTCGTGCGTCACCATCACAAAAGTGATGCCGCTTTCTTTTGTCATGTCCAGCATCATGCGCAGCACCTGCCGCGTGGTGACGGAATCCAGGTTTCCGGTGGGTTCATCGGCAAAAATAACGGCGGGTTTGGCCGCAAAGGCACGGGCAATGCCCACGCGCTGCTGCTGGCCACCGGACATTTCGGTGGGTTTGTGCCCTGCGCGGGATAAAAGGCCCATGCGCTTTAATTCACGCCGCGCTATTTTCTCGCGCTGCTTTTTCGGCACCCCTTTGAACATCAGGGGCAACGCCACATTTTCCGCCGCCGTCAGGCTGGGCAGCAGGTTGTAGCTTTGAAAAATAAAGCCCAGGTGCTGCTGGCGGAACAGGGCCAGCTCGTCCTCTGTCATGGCAGAAATCTCGTGCCTGCCAATCAGCACCCGGCCCCTTGTGGGTTTTTCCAGCCCGGCAAGCTGGTTCAAAAGCGTAGATTTTCCCGAGCCAGAGGCGCCCACAATACAGCACATCTCGCCCTTGCCAATCTCCAGCTCGATATCGTTCAGGGCCACCACTTTTTCGTTGCCCACCCGGTATACCTTGCGCAAATGCTCTACAGTGATAATGGGTCTCACGCCGCGCCTCCCTCTCTCCGGTTTTCCGTGCTGCGGCACATGCCGCTTTATGGCAGGCAGCCCGTGCGAAAATAAAAGAAAAACCGTGCTTTACTTTCTTTTTTATCATATCATAGCGCCTGCTTTTTGGCAAGAAATTTCCAAATTGCAAAGCTGGCGCCAGCCCGCTATAATAAGGCCAGCGGGCATCCCCGCCGGAGGGCTGACCATGAAGGAAAAACTTGTGTGGCTTTTGGCCATTTTTCTGCTGGGCGACAGCGCTTTGCGCGCTGTGCGCACCAACCTGACACTGGGCAACGCCATGATGTATGGCATTACGGTGGCCGTGTGGGGGTATGCTTTATTTCAAAGGCGCATTGACGCCTTTTGCGCTGCAGGGGCCGGGCGCGTTTTGAAATATGTGTTCTTTGCCGGGTGCGGGGCCTACCTTCTGTTTGCCCTGGGGCTGTTTGCCGCCAGCTTTGCCCACCCGGCCACAGGCAATGAAAAGGCCGTGGTGGTGCTGGGCGCCGGGCTGCGGGGCGAGCAGGTAAGCGGCCTTCTGGCCCGCCGGCTGGACGCCGCGCTGGCCTATTACCGCCAGAACCCCGACGTTTTGCTGGTGGTAAGCGGCGGGCAGGGGCCGGACGAGGCTATTCCGGAGGCCGAGGCCATGGCGCGCTATTTGCAGGCGCACGGCGTGCCCGGCGAAAATATTCTGAAAGAAGAAAAAAGCGAATCTACCCAGCAGAACTTTGAATTTTCCCGCGCGTTGCTGGAACAGGCCGGCATACGGGCAGACGAGCCCATTGCCTATGTCACCAACCGGTTCCATATCTACCGCTCCGGCATTTTTGCGCGCAAGGCCGGCTTTACCAACGCCCGTGCCATTCCGGCCTCCATCAGCTTTGGCACCATTGCGCCCAGCTATCTGCGCGAAGTGCTGGCCGTATGCCATGTGTGGGTATTTGGCTGAAAGCGCACAAGGTCTTTTTTATTCGATGGTTTTCTATTATAAACGGCATTTGTATCTATTCTGTTTCACAAAAAAGGAAAAAGGCGCCTGCGCAACCCGCGCAGGCGCCTTTGCATGAAACGCTGAAAATTTCTGTTTGCCCCTTGTTTGGAAAAATAAGGGAAGCATTTCCCTTTCGCACTGTTGCTTTTCAGGCCGCCTTACACAGGCACCATGCCCCCGGCAAAACCGGGTTCAGCGCAAAACGTCGTTCAAAAGGCTTTCGCCGTCCAGTTTGGCCGGCACGCCCAAATAATCGCATACCGTGCAGGCAACACAGCCAAAGCCGCGGCGCGTGCCAAGGTTTGTGCCCTCGCGCACCTGGCTGCCGAAGGCCAGCAGGGGCACATACTCCCGGGAATGATCCGTAGAGGGGGTGGCCGGGTCACAGCCGTGGTCTGCCGTGATAAGCAGCAGGTCGTCCGGCCCAAGAAGCTTTACCAATTGCACCAGATATTCGTCAAAGCGCGTGGCCGCCGCGGCATAGCCGTCTACATCATTGCGGTGGCCGTACAGCATGTCAAAATCCACCAAATTGATAAAGGCAAGGCCGGAAAAATCCCGCTTTGCCAGCTCCAGCGTCACTTCCATGCCGTTATCGTTGCCCATCGTCCTGATTTTTTCGCTGACACCCTGCCCGGCAAAGATGTCATAAATTTTTCCCACGCCAATGGTGTCCAGCCCGGCGGCATGGATGGCGTCCAGCATGGTGGGCCTGGGCGGCTTCAAAGAATAATCGTGCCGGTTTGGCGTGCGTTTGAAATCTGCCGCACAGGTGCCGGTAAACGGGCGAGCAATCACGCGGCCCACGTCCAGCATTTCGCGCGCAAGCTCACAACAGCGGTATAATTCTGCCAGCGGCACCACCTTTTCATGCGCCGCCACCTGAAACACGCTGTCTGCTGAAGTATATACAATCAGCGCGCCTGTGCGCATATGCTCTTCCCCGTAATCGCGAATGACATCCGTGCCGGAATAAGGCTTGTTGCACAGCGTTTTGCGCCCCGTTTTTTCTTCAAAAGCGCGAATCACTTCAATGGGGAAGCCGCCCGGATATACCGGCAGAGGCTTTGCGCTTTCGGCGCCTGCCAGCTCCCAATGGCCAGTGGTGGTGTCTTTGCCGGCCGAAACCTCGGCCAGGCGCGCAAACGCCGCCAGCGGGCGTTTGGCCGGTTTGCCGCAGGCAACGCCTTCGATATTGAACAGCCCCATCTTCTGCAGCATGGGCGTGGCATATTTTTCGCTTTTTACAATGGAGGCCAGGGTGTTAGAGCCCTCATCGCCAAACTTGGCCGCGTCTGGCATCTCGCCGATGCCAAAGCTGTCCAGCACAATCAGAAACACGCGTTTTGCCATAGACGGAACATCCTTTCTGCAGGCACTTTGCACGCGGCGGCCGTCCCCTGCATGCACAGGCTTGCCACCGGGGAATATTGCAAACTCTTTGTAATAGTATAGCAAATTTTTTGCACAGTGTCACGAGATTCATTGCGCAGCACGCTTAAAGTGTGTATAATAATGCAGGTTAAATGAAAAGTGAGGTGTTTTCATGAGAAAGACGAAGATTGTATGCACACTGGGCCCTTCCACCGACAAGGAGGGTGTGCTGCGCGATATGATATGCGCGGGCATGAACGTGGCCCGCTTCAACTTTTCGCACGGCACGCATGAAGACCATGCGCGCCGTCTGGCACAGCTGCAGAAGTTGCGTGACGAGCTGGACATGCCCGTTGCCGCCCTGCTGGATACGAAAGGCCCTGAGATACGCTTGCGCGATTTCAAAAATGGCAAGGTTCAGCTGAAAGCCGGGCAGACGTTCACGCTTACCACCCGCGAAGTACTGGGCGATGAGAACATCTGTTCGATCTCTTATAAAGAACTGCCACAGGATGTGTGCCCCGGGGCCCGCATTTTGCTGGATGACGGGCTGATTGCCCTGACAGTCAACGAGATTGACGGCGGGGACATTGTCTGCACGGTGAAGAACGACGGCCCTGTGTCGAACCACAAGGGCGTGAATGTGCCGGACGTGCACCTTTCTATGCCGTATATGACGGCGCAGGATAAAGACGATATCCGCTTCGGGGTAGAGCAGGGCTTTGATTTCATCGCCGCCTCTTTCGTGCGCAGCGCAGCCGATGTGCTGGAAATTCGCCGCGTGCTGGATGAATGCAAGTGCGATTTCATCAAGATTATTGCCAAAATAGAAAACCGCGAGGGCGTCAATAATATTGAAGAGATTCTGGCCGTTTCAGACGGCATCATGGTGGCCCGCGGCGACATGGGCGTAGAGATTGATTTTACCGAAATTCCCATCATTCAAAAAGACATCATCTGGCGCTGCTACAATGCGGGCAAGCCCGTCATCACCGCCACCCAGATGCTGGAGAGCATGATGGAGCACCCCCGCCCCACCCGCGCCGAAATCACGGACGTTGCCAACGCCATTTACGACGGCACCTCGGCCATTATGCTTTCGGGCGAGACGGCAGCCGGGCGCTGGCCCGTGCAGGCCGTGCAGACGATGGCCGCCATTGCCTGGCGCACGGAAAGCGACATCAATTACGGCAAACGCCTGCGCCAGCGCACGCCCGAGGCGCACATGAGCGTGGCCGACGCCGTGGCCCACGCCGCATGCACCACGGCCATGGATATTCACGCCAACGCCATTATCACCGTGACCAAAAGCGGCGAGACGGCAAGGCTGCTTTGCAAATATCGCCCAAACACCGATATTCTTGCCTGCACGCTGACGCGGCAGGTGTTCCGCCAGCTTTCGCTCTCGTGGGGCATCACGCCGCTGTGCATGGAATATGCCCACAATACCGATGAGCTTATTGACAAAGCCGTTGCCACGGCCAAGAAAGCGCAGATGGTGGCAGACGGAGACCTGGTGGTGCTTACGGCAGGCGTGCCCGTTGGCATTTCCGGCACCACAAACATGATCAAGGCCCACCTGGTGGGCGATGCCCTGCTCACCGGTGTGGGCGTGGGCAGCAAAAACGGCACGGGCCGCGCCTGCGTTTGCCACAATGCCGAAGAGGCCAACCACAAATGCAAGGACGGCGACGTGCTGGTGGTGCCTGCCACCGACAACGAGATGCTCACCGCTGTGCGCCATGCGGCCGCCATCATCACCGAAGAGGCCGGGGCCAACAGCCATGCGGCCATTGTGGGCCTGACGCTGGGCAAGCCGGTGATTGTCGGCGCGCTGGGCGCCACAAGAAAGCTGGAGGACGGCATGCATATTTCCGTAGACGCCGAGCGCGGCGTTGTGCGCGCCATGCCGGATTAATTCCCCCTTTCCCCACATTGTACGGCGCGGCCCGGCATGCCCAGGCCGCGCCCTTTTTCATAAAAAAGGAGGCTTTTCTGATGGCCATTGTCAAACCGTATCAGGGCAGGGCGCCCAAGCTGGAAGGCCCGGCCTTTGTGGCCGAGACGGCTGCCATTGTGGGCGACGTGACACTGAAGCGCGGCACAAGCGTGTTTTACAGCGCCGTGCTGCGGGCCGATTCCGGCAGCATTACCATAGGCGAAAACACAAATATTCAGGACGGCGCTGTGCTGCACACGGCCGCCGCACACGATGTAGTGGTGGGCAGCAATGTAACCATAGGCCATTGTGCACTGGTGCACGGCTGCACGGTGGAGGACGGCGCACTGATTGGGATGCATGCTACCGTGCTCTCCGGCGCGCACATCGGTGCGGGCAGCGTGGTGGCTGCCGGGGCGCTGGTGACCGAGGGCATGGCGGTGCCGCCGGACAGCGTGGTGATGGGCGTGCCCGGCAAGGTGCGCGGCCCGGTGTCGCCCCAGCTTGCCGCCCGTGTGAAAGAGGGCACCGCATGGTATACCCGCACCGCGCCTTTCCACGCAGCCGTGCAGCCCGGCATAGATGAGGGCGGCGCGGCTGAATAGACCTTTTTCTCAAAAAAGTATAAAATTTGCGCCGGTGTGCCCGGCACAACCTGCAGAAGGCAGGGCCCCGGCAGAAACTTCGGGCCCTGCCTTTTTGTGCCAAATTGCAGGGGCCAGCCAAACAGCGCCCGCCTCTTTTGTGTTGAACGGTGTCACCCTCTTCCCGCTTTCCTGCCCACGGTATCGCACCCTTTTCTGAATGAGAACAAAAGTGGGCAGAAAAGGCGTGTTGACGTAAGAAAACATTGGTTTTGGGCTGACAATTTTGCCGCCTAGCGCATTTAAAAAGCCCGGTAATCCGTCAGGATTACCGGGCTTTTTGAATGCTACGATTCGCCCAAAATTTCCGGGCCGGCCCTTGGCGGCAAAAAGTACTGCCGCCATCGCTTCGCGAACGGGCAGTTTGCTCAAAAGTTCCAGCGGAACTTTTGCTGCCATGGGCAGCCGCAAAACTGCTTCGCACCTCTGAAGCAGAAATTAGGGTTGCAGAGCAAGGAAAAGTGCCGCAGGCACCCTTTGCGGTTGCCAAGGCACTTTGACGATGCTATGCGCCCGAATTTCTGTTTCAGAGGCAATGTTTTCTTACGCCAACGCGCCTAAAGGAAAGCCGCCTTTTTACGGCCGTTGCAAGGCGTAAAAAGGCGGCTTCGCGGAGGAAGGTTATCTGAATAGAAGGAGTAAGCAAAGTAAAAAACACATGCGCGGGCCGCGGGGCCCGGCAGAGCCATGCCGCAGCCATGTGCGCGGCATGCCCTCAACGCTGAACACGGCGGCTCAGGCGCCTGCCAGTGCCGCGCCCAAAGCACGGCACTGCGCCAGGCCGTCCTCATCCGGCGCCTCGTTTACGGTAAGCGGCTCGCCGCATGCTGCGGCGCCGCTGGCGGCCAGGCGGTCTGCCCAATCGCGCATCCACTGCCCGTCGCCCCAACCGTAAGAGCCGAACAACGCCACCTTTTTGCCGGAAAGGCTGCCCTCCAGCTCGGTAAAAAACGGTTCAAATTCACTTTCTTCCAGCACCTCGGCGCCCATGGCCGGGCAGCCCAGCGCCAGTGTATCATACGCGGCCGCGGCACCGGCAGAGGTTTCGCTGACAGAGTAAAGGTCCACCTGTGCCCCGGCGCCTTTTGCGCCTTCGGCAACCGCCTCGGCCATAGCCTGTGTGTTGCCCGTGCCAGACCAGTATATAACCGCAATCTTGCTCATAAAAGGCCTCCTTAGCATTGTTTCGCAAAGCGCCTTGCGGCGCTGCTATTTCAGGCTGCACAAAGCAGCTGTGAAATCGTGTTTCCCGCAGCCAGCATCCTGCCCAGGCAGGCGCGGCACGCATCAAAGCAGGCAAACCGCTCCCGTGCCGCCTCCACGTCGTGGTACACTTTCCAATATCCACACAGTTTGCAGCCCTCGCCGCCCGTCTCGATAAAGGCCTGGACGTCTTTTGGAGGGTAATCCAGAAACAGGCCTATCTCGTGCGGGAAGCCGCAGGCCCCGGCAAAACGCCCGCGCAGTGCGGCCAGCATGCCGTCAAGGCCCTGGCCCGTATCATACCCAAACCCGCGCAGTATCGCCGCCGCCTGCGGTGCCGAAAGACTGTTTTTCAGGCTGGCCGGGCGGTACACAAGCAGAAGGCGGCGCTGTTTGCATTCACACAAGGGCAAAAATGCCAGCCCGCAGGCAGCATACCGCCCTGTATATTCCTTTGCCAGCTGCGGCAAATCCGGAAAATCCTTATATGGAAGCGACACAAGGCTGGCCGCCTTTGCCCCCAGCAGAGTGGGCGCACAGTGGCGCGCAAGATAAATATCCAGCCGGCCCTGCAAGCAGGTCACTCCCTTCTTTTTAATAGTTAGTTTTAACTAACTATTTGGAAAAAGAAAAACGCGGGCAGCGTTTTCTTGTATTATTATTTAGTTAGTTATAACTAACTTCCGTGCTTATAAGATATCATACCGGCCGCATCTTGTCAAGCACTTTTTTCTGTTTTGTGCCCAATTTTTCATTGCGCCACCTCTCCGGGTTTTTCGCAGGGCGCGTTTCACTTGTGTTCCGGCGCGGGGGATGTCCTTACGCGGCACAAAAAGTAGTATATGTGGAACACCCATACGCATGCCAGCACCACGCGCCCTACCGGCACAGCTTCCATCAGCAGAAACCCCAGCAGCATCATGGCAGAGGCCATGCCCATCAACGAAAGCTTTGTTTTCATGGGCATGGTACGTGTTTCGGCAAACGTTTTGAGATGCTTTTCATACAGCTTTGTGCCCAAAAACCAGTTGTGCAGGCGCTTTGAGCTTTTGGCAAAGCAGAACGCAGCCACAAGCAGGAACGGCGTGGTGGGCAGAATGGGCAGCACCACCCCTATAGCTCCAAGCGCCGTGCTGAGAATGCCAAGCACCAGATATACCAGTTTCATCATGTCAACCATTCCCCTTCCGTCTTTTTTTCTCTTGGATAGTTTCCGCCATATGCCGCACCGCCATCACCGGGTGATGCAGCAGCATGCGCGGGCCGGAATAGCGCATCACCTGGCGGATCTTCTCGCGCATCTGCGGCTGGTAGCAATGCGTTTTACAGTTAGAGCAAAAGGTTTTTGTCTCTTTATGCGGGCAATGCGCCACACGCTGGGCCGCATATTCCGCCAGTGCCAGGCAATCCGGGCACAGCTGACCTTTGGGCATCTTATGGCGGCCCCGGCAGTACAGCGCTATCATCTGTTGCACCACCTGCGTCTCTTTTTTCTGCTTGAAACCGGCGGTATCCCGCTTCATCTCAGCTCACCTTTCCATTTTCTGCACTGTATACGATGTCGGCAATGCGCATCGTAGATTCCCGGTGAGAGACCAGCACAAATGTTTTGCCCTGCCGCGCCTGCAGCACCGAGCGCAAAATAACGGCCTCGTTCAGGCTGTCCAGGTTGCTGGTGGGCTCATCCAGCAGCACAAAGGGCGCATCGTGCAAAAAGGCGCGGGCAAGGCCAAGGCGCTGGCGCTCCCCACCAGAAAGCGTCTCGCCCAGCTCACCCACCGGCGTGGCGTACCCCTGGGGCAGTGTCATGATGAAATCGTGCACAGCGGCTTTTTTACAGGCCTGCACCACCTCTTCGTGCGTGGCCGAAAGCTTCGCCAGCTTCACGTTGTTTTCGATGCTGTCATGGAACAGCTGTGTATCCTGCACCACAAAGCTCTCTGCCCTGCGCAGGCTGACGGTGTTCACCGTGCGGATATCCTGGCCGGAAATGCGCACAGTGCCGCTGTCTGCGTCCCAAAAGCGCATCAATAGCTTGAGCAGTGTAGATTTTCCGTACCCGCTGCGCCCCACAATGCCCACCACGGCCCCTTCCGGGAAGGAAAGAGAGACATTGCGCAAAACCGGCGCGCCGCCGTAGGAAAAGCTCACCTGCTCGCACCCGGCGCCGCAGAACACAATGTCTACCCCGTTCTGCACCTGTTCCACAGCAGGCATGCCGTCCAGAATGTCCAACACGCGGTTACCTGCCGCAAGGGTGTTCTGCAGGCTGCTGCCAAGGTTGGCCAACGCCACCACAGGCCCAAACGAACTCATCATGGCAATGGTACAGGTTAACACCCCGTCAAAGCCCAGGGCCCCGCGCTGGCACAGCCAGGCTGAACAGAACAGCATGGCTGCAGAACACACAAGAATGACGGCGCCCGTAACGGCGGCGTTTGTCCCTGCGCCTGCTTTCATCTTTTCTTCCTGCTGTGACAAGGCGTCCGTCTGCGCATCCATTTCGGCCAGGCGCCGCATGCCGGCGCCGTATTGAATGCTCTCGCGCAGGCCGCGCAAAGAGTCGAGCACAAACGCGTTCAGGGCGCCAAAGCGTGCGCGGAAAGCCTCACCCGCTGCCCGGCCGGAACGGGCCGCGGCAACGGGCACTGCCACACCCACCACAAGGTAAGCGGCCAGTGCCAACACACCCAGGGCCTGGTGGTATTGGCCTATGAACAAGGCCATTGTGGCAGATACAATGGCTGCGATGCACACCGGTGAGATGGTGTGGGCATAAAACACCTCCAGCAGTTCAATATCCGCTGTGAGAATGGAGATGAGCTCGCCCTTATCCCGCCCCTCCAGCCGGGCCGGGGCCAGCCTGCGCAGGGCGGTGAACACTTTATCGCGAATAAGCGCCAAAAGCTTGAAGGCAATATAATGGTTGCACGCCTGCTCGGCATAGTGCAGCACGCCGCGTGCCAACGCAAACGCCAGCACGCAGGCAAATATGGTGCCCGGGGGCAGCGGCACCGCAAGCCCAAGCGTGGCCAGCAGCGCCCAGCCGCCCAACACAGGAATTAAAATGGCACACAAAAAGCCTGCCACACCCATGGCAATGGCCACCATCATCACGCCCAAAAGCGGCCGCACAAGCCCCACCAGGCGGGCCATCACGGCAAGGTTGCCTCTTGTCTGTTTCACGTTGCAGCCTCCTTTCCCACATGTTCCAGCGCTTGCTGGCTTTTCCAAAGCTCGCCGTACAGCCCACCCTGCGCCAGCAGGGCAGTGTGGGTGCCTGCCTGCACCACAGCGCCATGTTCCATCACATAAATTTGTTCAGACGGCACCACATTGGCCAGCCGGTGCGAAATCAGAATCACCGTCTTTTGCCTTGCCAGCTCATGCACAAGCGCCATAATATCATTTTCACTCTCCACGTCGATGTTCGAGGTGGCTTCGTCAAAAATATACACGGGGCTGTCGTGCAAAAGCGCACGCGCCAACGTCAGGCGCTGGCGCTGCCCGCCGGAAAGGTTGGCGCCGCCCTCGGCAACGGGTGTGTCCAGCCCCTTTTCTTCCTGCAGAAAACCCGCCAGCTTCACCTTTTCCAGCGCAGCCCAAAGCACTTCATCTGCTGCATCCGGCAAAGCCAGCTGCAAATTGCTGCGCACTGTGCCCTTGAACAGATAACTGTTGTGGCTTACCAGCGTGATATGGCGCATCAGGGCGGCCTCGCTGATATTGCTCAGCTGCTGCCCGCCCACTGTCACACTGCCAAGGTAGCCCGTGCTGCGCCCCATTAGCACGGCTGCCACCGTAGATTTGCCGCAGCCAGATTCCCCCACAATGGAAAACAGCCCGCGCTGTGCAAATGCCATGTCCACCCCGCGCAGCACCTCACGGCCCGCTTCATAGGAAAAGCGCAGCCCCTCACAGCGAATGCCGCCCCGGGTGCCGGGAGGGGCCGTTTTCTCCGGCGCCTCGGGCAGGTCCAGCAGGCGGAATATCTTGCCGCTGGCCGCCATGCCGTTCATTGCCACGTGAAAATAAGAGCCCAAAGCCCGCAGCGGCAGAAAGAATTCGGCCGAAAGCAAAACAATGGCAAGGCACCCGGCAAAGCCGGCGCGCCCGGCGGCAAATTCCCCGGCGGCCACCAGAATGCCAAGCGCAGCGCCGCCATAGGCAATGACGTCCATGACGATGATAGAGTTCAACTGCATCGTCAGCACCTTCATGGTGACGCGCCGGAAATGTTCGGCATCACGGTTCATCTGCCGGTGGCGGTCTTCATCTGCACCGTATATCTTCAGGGTGGTAAGGCCCTGCAGATTTTCCAGGAAGTGGTCGCCCAGCGCGGCATATTGCCCCCAGTATTTGCCCAGAAGGCGCTTTGCAAATTTCTGCACTGCCATGATAGAGAACGGGATAAGCGGCACACACACCATCAGCACCACAGCCGCACGCACGCTCACCGTGCACAGCGCTGCAAACAGTGTGACCGGCGCCAGCATACTGTAAAAAAGCTGCGGCAGATAAGCGCCGAAATAGGTTTCCAGCTGCTCGGTGCCCTCCCCTGCAAGCTGCACCACCTCTGCGGTGGGCACGTTTTGCGTATAGGCCGCCCCCAGGCGCAGCAATTTGCGGTAGATAAGCCCGCGCAGGGCCTTTTTCACCTCTTTCGAGGCATAAAAGGCAGCGCGCGCCGCCCCTTTTGTGCACAAAAAACGCACCAGGGCCGCGGCAGCCATCACGGCCGCCATACCCCAGAACATACCGCCCTGTGCACCGCCCCGAAGCAGGGCCTGCAAAAACAGGCCCAGCATAAATATCATGGCAATGTTGGCGGCAAGGGCACACCACTGCAGGGCCACATTCTGCGCAATATATTGTTTGCAGCCGGGCACCACCCCCATCAGCCTTTTGTTCAGCATTTGCTTCCCCTTTCTATTGGCGAACAGCGCGCCGCTTTTCACAACTCTCTTTTCCGGCGGCATACACGCGCGGGCGGGGCTGCCCTTTGCAAAACACGGGCCAGCAAGCCGTTTTGCAAAGGCCGAAAAATGGCAGCGCTTATAAGAGCATGATATAATTGAAAAGACAAATCGGAATTTGAATAACACAATTTTATAGCCTCTTAGCAGAGGTTATAGTCTATCAATAAAATCCTCCAAAAGCCTTGAAAATAAAGG
>UREN01000044.1 GCA_900546885.1 uncultured Oscillospiraceae bacterium | reverse complement strand
AGTAAATAGGAAAAACTTCTGAAAATTCTGCAGCAAGGAAAGAAAAATCTGATTGAATAAAAAATTCATTCTCTAACAAGTCAAACATATCACAGATGGAGAAGAGAGTACAGCGACCATGGCTGAGAATACTCATCTATGGCATGGATTTAGGTGGAAATCTTGAAGCCAGCTGAAAAGGCCCCATGAGATTTTCTGATCTCATGGGGCCTCTATATCGCAGGTTTTCATTTTCTGCGTTGCTGTCCGCGTACTATTTTGCAGATCTCCCTTGATAAAGGGAATCGCACCAAAACGACCGATTAAATATCCCTTCTCTACTTTCATATCTTTGCGAACGGAAAAATCGTAAAGGGAGAATAAATCGGTGGCCGCTGTCTGTTCGCCTTTTTCTGTGAACCAAATTTGATCTCTTCTCAACAAATCCATATCAAGAAGATTGGTGCTGTGAGATGTGAAAATTAACTGAGCACCTTTGGGATTGAATTCTGCACTGTCAAATAGGGAAACCAGGTGCCTGGCCAAGAGAGGATGCAGATGTGCATCCATATCATCAGCCACAAGAAGCGTTCCCTGGTCTAAAGTCTTTTTCACAACGCCGATCAGTTTGAAATAACTGTTGGTGCCGTCGGATTCCTCTGCCATATTTAACGCATAGGCAAATGTATTCCCGTTGGTGTCTCGTACCGTGTGAATGGCCTCGATATTTGTAAAGATGTCACTGTGTTGAGAGAGAGCAGGACCTGAATCGCGCATTTGCAGAGCCTGTATTCCAAAATCTGTAGCACGCAGCATAGAGGCGATCGCACGCCGGTAATCAGCATCTTTCAGCTGTTCTGCCTCAAGCCTGTAAGCATCCGCCGCAGAATTCTTCGTGATGATTTGGCAGGAAGCAAACCACTCCAAAACCGGGATCACTTTGGGGTAAGTAACATCCCAATACCAAGGTTTTACCAATTATAACCCGCTTTTTGTGAAAAAACAACGCAAGCAAAAGATAAAATCTTAGACGGGAGAACTAAAAAACAACTTGTTATGGAAAAATATATAATGTATACCCCCAAAAGGTCAATGAGAAAAAACAAGCCTGTGGAGCAGCGAATTGTCACTCCACAGGCGCTGCTAAATATATTTTGGGGACGCGAATCAAATTAGCTCTAAGTTAGCGGTTGTCTGCGCGATTCCCGGCAGGCTTTGTGCCCGGGAAGAACTGTTCCAGCACATCCAGACTGTCCTTGGAGGTGTAGCCCCACAGCACTGAACTAAGGGCGTCAATGGCTTCCCGCCGCTTGCGGTAGTAGGTGCGGAAGGAGATGTCCCGGATGTGCGGACGCAGGTTTTCGATGATTTCCTCCACATTCTTCAGCTGCTGAGGGGAGAGGAAGGAGTAGTACAGCAGCCAGTAATATGCCTCGCCGTTCTTGTGCCGGGTACGGAGCAATTCGACTGCTGAATCCAGGAGCTTTAGCATCTTGTGGCTGCGCTCAATGCACTTGGCATGGTGCTCAATGTTGCTCCCGTTCAGGTCAGCGCCGGCAAGATAAACGGAATCCAGAAATTCTTCGATGGAGGTGCCGTATTCAATCTCGAACTTGGCCCGCACATGCTGGACGGAAATCTCCAAGCTCCAAACCACGTCGCGATATTTTTTCAGCAGTTTCCAGGTATCATGGTACAGAGGGTTCTCTGCGACATCTTTTTCAACAAATTTCTTCATGGTAAGACCTCCTGTTCAATTCTCCACCGAGGGAGAGAGTGTAAGTTCAAAAGTGGCGACCTGCTAGTTTCTGTACAGAAGAGCAAGCCCAAAGCGCAGCAAGTACTGTTCATGCGCGTGGTGTAGTAAACCTTCCCGGCGGCAGCCCGAAAAGGGATCTAACTTGTAATGCGTAACAATCAAAAGTGCCGCAAAAAAGGCCGGAGCCCCCGCTTACGCGAATGCTCCGGTCCTCCATCAGAAAGCGGACAAACTGCCGGTAGATCCGGCAGCGTGGGTAGTCCACAATCTGTTTAATTTGTAATTGATAGGTTGGCATGGCTTTCTCCTTTTTATATATAAGGTATGAAATTGAGTGCGCCAACGAAAAAACCGTTGACTTGAACATCTTTGAGGCTTATGCTATACTTGTTTCTGTATGAATCTGCAAGGCAATCCTGTGCGGGGCTCATACAGGCTTTCCTGCAAATGGGGCAATTTTACAATGGCGTCTTTTCAAACAATGTAACCATTCGCTGTGCCAATTTGAAGTCGATATTGAGCCAATACAACTTTCTACAATTTTTCTACAACTTTTGCCCCGAACCAGACGGCACAGGAGGACATCCTATGGAATCCAAAAAGTTAGAAAACCCTCGTAAAAATGGTGCTTTTTCAACACATCAGGCCGTGATGAAACCGGATGAAGAGACCGGCGGGGTGTTCCCCACAATGAAGCCGCTGGAAAAGGCCGCGCCCGCGCAGCGCCAGGAGGCCCCCGTGCAGCAGGAAGATGCGCCCGCCGCCCCGGCCGCAGCGCAGGCCATTGATTTCTCGAAGGTGGAGATTGAGCCGCTGTTTGAGGAGTTTGTAGATTTTGACACCTTCTCAAAGTCCGATTTCCGCGCGGTGAAGGTGAAAGAGTGCACGGCCGTGCCCAAAAGCAAAAAGCTTTTGAAGTTTGTGCTGGACGACGGCACCGGCACAGACCGTGTGATTCTCAGCGGCATCCATGACACCTACGAGCCGGAAGAGCTGGTGGGCAAAACGCTGATTGCCATTACAAACCTGCCGCCCCGCAAAATGATGGGCATTGATTCGTGCGGCATGATTATCTCTGCCGTGCACCACGAAGAAGGCGTGGAAAAGCTGCACTGCCTGATGGTGGACGACCACATTCCCGCAGGCGCCAAGCTGTATTGAGCGTTTGCAGCGGGCATCCCGCACACATGGCAGGCCGGGGCGTGGGCCCCGGCCTGCTGCACTTTCTTGCGAAAGAGAGGGAAAACCATGCAGCATTCCATCCAGGGGATTTTGTTCGATAAAGACGACACGCTCATTGACCTTGCGGCCTTTTGCCGCAAACCCATCTATATGACGGCGGCGTATTTGTCGCAGCACATGGGAAAAGGCACAGACGAGGGCTGGATAGAGCGGCTTGCCGAGGCCTCCGGCTTTCGGGGCGACACCCTGCTTGCCGATGCCCCCATTGTCTCGGGCACAAACCGGGACCTGATGGAGGCCTGGCGCACCGTGCTGCGCACGGGCGGCATGCAGCTGAGCGAAGAACTGGCGCAAAACGCGCTGGGCTACCTGCAGTGGGCCTGCGAGCATCACGGCACCCTGAAAGCGCGCGCAGACCTTCCCGCGCTGCTGCAAAAGCTGAAGGCGCGGGGCATCCGCCTGGGGGTGGCCACCTCGGACGATTATTTGCCAACAGTGCAGTGCCTGCGGGCCCTGGGGGTAGCGAACTTGTTCGACGCCGTGTTCGGCGCGGACCGCGTGCCGAACCCCAAGCCCGCGCCGGACATTGCCCGCATGTTCTGCAGCCAGTACGGCCTGCTGCCGGAACAGGTTGTGATGGTGGGTGATTCCGCCAACGATATGCTTTTCGCCAAAAACAGCGGCATCACCGGCGTGTTTTTCCGCCCGGACGGTTGGGAAGGCCCCTTGCCGGAGGGCGCGCAGCTTTGCATTCAAGATTTGGAACAGGTGGCCAGCCTGTAAAGGCGGCGGCCCGGCCTCGGCTTTTGACAGCCCGAGGCTTTTTTTTGTATGCCACGGCCCGGCACTTTGTGAAAAATATATCTGGAAATCTGCGTCAAAACGCGCTATGATAATAACAGTTCCACCGTATCCGGGTGCGGGGGCGGCAGCATGCCTGCCCCTGTGCGGGTACACAGGTTTGAAAGGAGTTGCGTGAAATTATGGCCAACCGCATTGTATTGAACACCATTTCCTATCACGGCAAGGGCGCCGTGGAAAATATTGTGCCGGAGCTTACCGCCCGCGGCTATCACAAGGCTTTCGTCTGCTCAGACCCGGACCTTCTCAAGTTCGGCGTCACCTATAAGGTGACAAGCCTGCTGGATGCAGCCGGCTTCCCCTATGAAATTTACAGCGAAATAAAGCCCAACCCCACCATTGAAAACGTGCAGCACGGCGTGGCCGCTTTCCAGCACAGCGGCGCAGATTGCATTGTGGCCATTGGCGGCGGTTCTTCCATGGATACGGCCAAGGCTGTGGGCATCATTGCCAACAACCCCGAGTTTGCCGACGTGCGCAGCCTGGAGGGCGTGGCCCCCACCAAAAAGCACGCTGTGTTCACCATTGCTGTGCCCACCACCGCAGGTACGGCCGCCGAGGTGACCATCAACTACGTCATCACCGATGTGGAGAAAAAGCGCAAATTCGTGTGTGTGGATACAAACGACATTCCCGAAATTGCCGTGGTGGACCCGGATATGATGGCCACCATGCCCAAGGGCCTGACGGCCGCCACCGGCATGGACGCGCTGACGCACGCCATTGAGGGATACATCACCAAGGGCGCCTGGGAAATGACGGACATGTTCCACCTGGAGGCCATCCGCCTCATCAGCAAATACCTGCGCGCGTCCGTGGCGGGCGAGGCCGAGGGCCGCGAGGGCATGGCGCTGGCGCAGTACATTGCCGGGCAGGGCTTCTCGAACGTGGGCCTTGGCATTGTGCACAGCATGGCCCACGCGCTGGGCGCTGTGTACGACACGCCGCACGGCGTGGCCAACGCCATTCTGCTGCCCACCATCATGGAGTACAACGCCCCCTGCACGGGTGAAAAATACCGCGAAATTGCCCGCGCCATGGGCGTGGAAGGCGTGGACGCCATGAGCCAGGAAGAATACCGCGCCGCCGCCTGCGCCGCTGTGAAGAAGCTGAGCCAGGACGTGGGCATCCCTGCCGACCTGAAAGAGATTGTGAAGGAAGAGGACGTGCAGTTCCTGGCCGAAAGCGCCTATGCCGACGCCTGCCGCCCGGGCAACCCGCGCGACACCAGCGTGGAGGAGATTGCCGCGCTGTACCGCAGCCTGATGTAAGGCGCCGCCCGGCCGCACAGCGCAACATACAAAGCCCCGCCCCCTCTATGCAGAAGGGGCGGGGCTTTTTTTGGCATATTGGGGCCTGCGCGGGCCCTGTGCGCAGCAGGCGGCCCGGGCAGGGCAGGCAGGCTTTTGCTTTAGGCCTCTGGCTCGGCCCAGGCAAGGCTGCGGCCCACAGCCTTGTGCCAGCCCGCCAGCAGCCTTTCGCGCCTGGCAGCAGCCATATCCGGCGCATACAGCTTATCCAGCGTCCACTGGGCGCGTATCTCGTCCAGCCCGCTCCACACGCCGGTGGCAAGGCCGGCCAGGTAAGCCGCGCCCAGGGCCGTTGTCTCGCGTATCATGGGCCGCCGCACCGTCTTGTTCAAAATATCCGCCTGGAACTGCATCAAAAACTGGTCGCGCGAGGCGCCGCCGTCCACGTTCAGCTCTGTCATGCACATGCCGGTGTCCTTTTCCATGGCGGCCACCAGGTCATAGCTTTGGTAGGCAATAGATTCCTGCGCGGCGCGGATAATGTGCTCGCGCGTGGTGCCGCGCGTCAGGCCAACCAGGCAGCCGCGGGCATACATGTCCCAATAGGGGGCGCCAAGGCCGGTGAAGGCGGGCACCAGGTACACGCCGCCCGTGTCGGGCACTTTCTGGGCATAGTATTCCGCATCGCGCGATTCGGTGATGAACCGCAGTTCGTCGCGCACCCATTGAATGACGGCGCCGCCCACGAACACGCTGCCCTCCAGCGCATACTGCACCTTGCCGCCAAGGCCAATGGCAATGGTGGTGAGCAGGCCGTTCTGGCTGCGGTACAGCTTTTCACCCGTGTTCATCAGCAAAAAGCAGCCCGTGCCATAGGTGTTTTTGGCCTCGCCCGGGGCAAAGCACGTCTGGCCGAACAGGGCGGCCTGCTGGTCGCCCGCAATGCCCGCAATGGGCACCTCGGTGCCCTGGATATTCACCGTGCCGTACACCCTGCTGGAATCGCACACCTCGGGCAGCATGCTCATGGGGATGCCCAGGCGGCGGCAAATGGCCTCGTCCCAGCGCAGCGTTTTGATGTTATACAGCATGGTGCGGCTGGCGTTGGTGTAATCTGTCACATAGGTGCGCCCGCCCGTCATCTTCCAAATCAGCCAGGTGTCCACGGTGCCAAACAAAAGCCGGCCCGCCTCGGCCTTTTCGCGCGCGCCGGGCACGTTGTCCAAAATCCATTTGATTTTTGTGCCGGAAAAATAGGCGTCTATCAAAAGGCCGGTGTTCTCTTTCACATATTCGGTAAAGGCCGCGTCCTTTTTCAGCTCTTCACACAGCGCGGCCGTGCGGCGGCACTGCCACACAATGGCGTTGTAAACGGGCTTGCCGGTTTCTTTATCCCACACAATGGCCGTTTCGCGCTGGTTGGTGATGCCAATGCCGGCAATCTCCTGCGGCAAAATGCCGCTGTGCGCCAGCACCTCCATCAAAACGCCGTACTGGCTGGAATAAATCTCCATGGGGTCGTGCTCTACCCAGCCGGGCTTCGGGTAATGCTGGCTGAATTCGCGCTGTTCCAGCGCCACAATGTTCTGCCCTTTGTCAAAGATGATGCAGCGGCTGGACGTGGTGCCCTGGTCCAATGCAATGACATACTGTTTCATGCTGTGTGCCTCCTTTTTGCTGTGCGGCTTGCCGCCGGGGCGGCGCGCTGTGTGCCTACATGTGCCATACGGCGTGGCATGTGGTGGACACCGCCACCGCGCCCGCGCGGATGGCGGCCAGCACGTCGTCTTTATACTTAATAAGCCCGCCCGCAATGACCGGGGTGGCATAGCGCTCGCTGATTTCGGTGATGATGCGCGGCATAATGCCCGGCAGCACCTCAATAAAATCCGGCTTGCCCACGCTAAGCTGCCCGGCCAGGCTGCTGACGGACATGGAATCCAGAATAAAGGCGCGCTGCACGGTGATGAGCTTTAAATGGCGCGCGCGGCGCACCAGCTGGGGGCGCGTGCTGATAATGCCGTCTGGCCCGCACAGCGCCTTCAGCGCGTCCACCGCCACCTCGCGGTTGCCAAGGCCCTCCACCAGGTCGGCATGCACCAGCGCCACCTTGCCCGCGGCTTTCACGCGCTGCACCAGCCCCGCCAAGCTGAGAATGGTGCCAAACAGAAAAAACACCACCTCGCACTCGCTTTCCAGGGCGGCGGCAAGGTCCTGTTCATTTTTCACCGCCGCAATCACCGGGCAATATGCAATGCGGTCTATGATCTCTTTCAAGCTGTAACGCCTTCTTCCCATCAAATGACCCGCAAGCAGGCTGACATTGATAAAAATAAAACAAATAAAAAAGGAGCTTTACGAACTTGTGTTCGCCCGGCTCCTTCACTCATCTGGACAATTTCATTATTACAGATGACGCGTCATCTGTAAAGTAGAGTATTGACCGGAAAATAAAAATCAGCATTTTCACATAAACTATAGGATGCTTTTTGGCGTTTTATATAATTTTATAAATTCATCTTGACATAGAATTATGCATTTGATATGTTGTTATTGACAAACATTCCCCAAGTGAAATGAGAGCGGGGCATGAAGGTGCGTGTTGCGCGGCCTTTGTGCCCCGTTATTTTTTGAGGTGAAACAGAATATACGATAGCAGTAAAGTGTAAGATCCGGCTGTGGGCCGGTAAATAAAATTTGGAACCATGTAAAGGAGGAATCAATTGTGGAAAAAACGAAACACAAGCGCTCGGCCGCTTTTTGGCTGTGTATTGCGCTAGTGCTTTGCCTTATCAGCTGTATCGGTGCATCGTTGCTGCAGACAGATTTTGGAAACGTACAGATCATCAAATTTAAGATTCCGACCGACAATGGCAAATGGCTTTCCGGCAATCTGTTCCGTCCGGTATCTGCCACAGCCGAAAACAAGGTACCTATTGTTATTACAAGTCATGGTTATCTGAATAATAATCAGATGCAGGATATCAGTGCCATCGAGCTTTCACGGCGCGGTATTGCGGTGATTGCCATGGACGCTTATTTTCACGGCGATTCCAGCTCTACTCAATATTCATACGAAGATTCCGGCGTTATAGAAGGCATGGGCATGATTCCTCTGGTGGAGTATGCCTATTCTCAGCTGGATTGGGTGGACAATACGAAGATTGGTGTGATGGGGCACTCCATGGGCGGCAGCAATACATGGAACACGGCCCGCCACTATGGCAGGCTGTATATGCAAGCCCTAGAAGATGCTCAGGCGCCGGGTTCCGACGGAGGGGAAACAATCACGGAGGAAGAGCAGGCCTATGCCGATTCTGTGAACAAGGTGGCAGCTGCGTTTCCAACATCCTCTGTGAGAAACACCACAGATGAAGTCATGGCGGAAATACATTGTAACTTTGGCACTAATTTCGGCTTTTATGATGAAGGCGCGTACCGCTGCGTGAATGGCGATGGCGATTTGCACGATGCGCCGGAGGCACTGGCTATCGTCAATTCGATTCTGCCGGAAAGTGAAAAGCTTACCGACACCATTGAAATCGGAAAAATGTACGGAGACCCTGCCAATGATACTCTGCGTGTGGTGTATAATCCACATGAGATACACCCCTGGCAGCATTTTTCTACCGAGAGTGCAGGTTATACGGTAGATTTCTTTACCACTGCATTTCAAATGGAAAACCCAATCCCCAGCAGCAATCAATATTGGCTGTGGAAAGAACTGTTCAACTGTATCGGTCTTGTGGGGGCGGCGCTTCTCATTGTGCCATTGGCCACCCTGCTGTTAAAAGTTCCTTGTTTTGCATCTCTGGCAGGCGAGGAACCGAAGAAGCTTCCAGCCCTCACCACCGCAAAGAGCAAGGCCTTCTTCTGGGGAAGCTGGTGCCTGAGCTGGATCGTTTCATGGCTATCTTTTATCCCCATTGGAAAGCTGGATCAGTACATCTTCCCATCTGTCACGGCGCGCGGCACCAGCAATTGGTTCCCACAGCCTACCACTAATTTTATTCTTTTGTGGGCGGTGTTCAACGGCATTGTGGGGCTTGCCCTGTTCTGGCTGTCGTACAAGTTTGTGGGCAGCAAGAACGGCGTTGTTCCCAGCGAAATGTGGGGTATTAAAATCAGTCTGAAAGATTTCTTTAAAACGCTTGCATTGGCGATATGTGTATTTATTGGTTTCTATGCCACAGTGATGTTTTCGCAGTATTTCTTCCAGACCGATTACCGCATTTGGACGTTGGACATTCGTGCATTTACTGTGGATAAGTTGTATGTGGCGCTGCAGTATTGGCCGTTGTTCTTCATCTTCTATCTGGCTAATTCTATTTCTATTAACTCTTCCAGCCGCGTAGAAGGCCAGAAAGAGGGCTTTAACCTGTTCATCTGTGCTTTGGGAAATTCTCTTGGGGTTATTATTCTGAACGCCATTCAATACGGTACAGTGTTTGCCACAGGCATACCACACTGGCAGGAAGACTGGCTGCGGCCGCTGGTCATTGTGCCTCTTATCGTCCAGTTATTTGTGGCGGCATATATTGGCCGTTATCTGTTCAAACGCACCGGTAAGGTGTGGCTGGGTGCCATGGTAAACACATTGATTATTGTTATGATGGGTGTTGCCAATACCTGTACATTCCTGCCTCTGTAATGGATAAGCAAGGGGCGATCGATTCGCCCCTTGCTTTTTTCCAAAAAAGGTGTTATATTGAAAACAGAAAATTGGATATTCTGCAAAGAGAAAGAGTCATGCAGACACGCTGCCCGCTTGGGGCTGTGTTTTGCGTGCTCTTTTTTATTTTATCCCCAAAAAACAGCGGGAGGCGGGCCTTATGTACGATGTCATCATCATTGGCTGTGGCGTGGTGGGTGCGGCCACGGCGTATCAGCTGGCAAAATACCGGCTGCGCACGCTGGTGCTGGAGGCACAGAACGACGTGGCCAACGGCACCACCAAAGCGAACAGCGCCATTATCCATGCGGGGTACGACCCCGAGCCCGGCACCCAAATGGCCCGGCTGAACGTGCAGGGCAACCGCATGGCGGGCGAAATTTGTGAAAAGCTGGGCGTGCCCTTTGCGCGCGTGGGCAGCCTTGTGCTGGCTTTCTGCGAGGCCGAACGCCAAACGCTGGAAACACTGTTTCAGCGCGGGCAGGCCAACGGCGTGCCGGGCCTGCGCCTTTTGGATGGGGCCGGGGCCCGCGCCATGGAGCCAAACCTCAGCGAAGCCGTGCAGGCCGCGCTGTATGCGCCCAGCGCGGGCATTGTAGACCCGTGGCGGTTTGCCCTTGCCATGGCTGAAACGGCGGTGGAAAACGGCGTGCAGCTATGCCTGCAAAGCCCTGTCACCGCCATTGGCAAAACGCCGGGCGGCTTTTGCGTGCAGACGCCGCGCGGCGCCTATGAAGCGCGCTATGTGTTCAATGCCGCCGGGGTGCAGGCAGACGAGGTGCACGCCCTGCTGGAAGCGCCGGGCTATGCCATAACCCCCAGCCGCGGCGAATATTACCTGATGGATAAAAGCCAGGGCGCGCAGGTGGGGCGCATTATCTTTCAGTGCCCCAGCCAAAGCGGCAAGGGCGTGCTGGTGGCGCCCACCGTGCACGGCAACCTCATTGTGGGCCCCAATGCCGAGCCCGTCCCGGATAAACGGGACGTTGGCACCACGGGCGCGGGCCTTGCCTATGTGCGCAAAACGGCCCTGCGCAGCGTGCCGGGGCTGAATTTCCGCGAAAACATCCGCAATTTTGCGGGCCTGCGCGCCGTCAGCACACGGGACGATTTCATTCTGGAAGAAAGCGCGGCCAGCCCCGGCTTTTTCGATTTGGCGGGCATCAAATCGCCCGGCCTTACCAGCGCCCCGGCCATTGGCGCCCTGGCGGTGCAGCTGCTGCGCCAAAAGGGCGTGGCGCTGGAAGAAAAGCCGGCCTTTCGCGAAAGGCGCCGCGCCGCCTGTTTTGCAGCGCTGAGCGCCGAAGAGAAAAACGCGCTGATTCAAAAGGACGCACGCTATGGCCGCGTGATATGCCGCTGCGAGACCATCACCGAGGGCGAAATTGTGGCCGCGCTGCACAGCCCTATTCCTCCGCACAGCCTGAACGGCGTCAAGCGCCGCTGCAATGCGGGCATGGGCCGCTGCCAGGGGGGCTTTTGCGGGCCGCGCGTGCAGGCCATCATCGCGCGCGAGCTGGGCATCCCGCAACAGGAGGTGCTGATGGACCAGGACGGCACCTATCTCATCACCGGCGAGACAAAGCAGGGCAGAGGAGGCGTGCAGCATGTTTGAACTGATTGTGATAGGCGGCGGCCCGGCGGGGCTTGCGGCGGCGTGCCGCGCGTGGGAAGACGGGCTGCGCCGCATTCTGGTGGTGGAGCGCGACAAAGAGCTTGGCGGCATTTTAAACCAGTGCATCCACAACGGCTTTGGGCTGCACCGCTTTCAGGAAGAGCTCACCGGCCCGGAATATGCCGGGCGCTTTCTGGAGATGCTGCGCGCCACCGGCGTGCAGGTGCAGCTGGACACCATGGCCCTGCAGCTGGTGCCGGGCCAGGCGGGCGCGCCGCACACCGTGCACTGCGTCAGCGCACAGCACGGCTATCAGGCGCTGGAAACGGCCGCCGTGGTGCTTGCCATGGGCTGCCGCGAGCGCACCCGCGGCGCCATTGCCATTCCGGGCGAGCGGCCCAGCGGCATTTTCACAGCGGGCACGGCCCAGCGCTACCTCAATATGGAGGGCTATATGGTGGGCCGCCGCGTGGTGATTCTGGGCAGCGGCGACATTGGCCTGATTATGGCGCGCCGTATGTCGCTGGAGGGGGCCAGGGTGCTGGCCTGTGTGGAGCTGATGCCCTATTCCAGCGGCCTGACGCGCAACATTGTGCAGTGCCTGCAAGATTACGGCATTCCGCTGTACCTCAGCCACACGGTCACCGGCATTCGGGGCCACGACAGGCTGGAGCAGGTGACGGTGAGCCGGGTGGACGAACAGCGCATGCCCATCCCCGGCACCGAAATGGTGTTTGAATGCGACACCCTGCTGTTGAGCGTGGGGCTCATTCCGGAAAACGAGCTGACGCGGCAGGCGGGCATCTGCATGGACACGCGCACCGGCGGCGCCGTGGTGTACGAGAATATGGAGACCAGCGTGCCGGGCATTTTTGCCTGCGGCAATGTGGTGCATGTGCACGACCTTGTGGATTATGTCTCTGCCGAAAGCGAGCGCGCGGGCGCCGCGGCCGCAGCCTATGTGCAGGCGGCCCGGCGGGCGGACAACGCTGTGCTGGAGGTGAAAAACGGCACGGGCGTCAGCTACACCGTGCCGCAGCATGTGCGCGCAGGTGCGCACAGGGCCGAAGTGTTCTTCCGCGTAAACCGTGTGCTGGGTGCCTCGCGCATTGTGGTGCAGGACGCCGCAGGGGTGCAGATTGCCCAATACCGGCGCGAGCGCATGGCCCCGGGTGAGATGGAGCACATTGTGCTGCCCGCGGCGCTGCTGCAAAAGGCGCAGGGCGCGCTTACCCTGCATGCACAGGAGGTGGCACAGGCATGAAAGAGCTTATCTGCATTGTATGCCCCAAGGGCTGCCATTTGAAGGTGGACGAGGAAAACGGCTGCGCTGTCACGGGCAACGGCTGCCCGCGCGGGGCCGAATATGGCAAAAGCGAGCTTTTGCACCCCACGCGCGTGCTTACCAGCACCGTAAAGGTGCAAGGGGGGCTGCACCGGCGCCTGCCGGTAAAAACCAGCGCGCCCATCCCCAAGGGCATGCTGTTTGAGGTGATGCGCACGCTGGACAATGTGCAGCTGACGGCCCCCGTGGCTGCCGGGCAGGTGGTGGTGCCCAACGTGCTGGGCACCGGGGCGGATATAATAGCCACCCGCAGCATGGAAAAACAGGCCGAATAGGGCGCGCTGCGCCGCTTCGGCGGTGCTTTGTAAGCGCAGCCCCATCCTGTTGCGAAAAGAATGCGAACGAGCGCTTTGGCGCTTTTGCCGGCCGCCCGCTGTTTGTATGCGGCGGCTCAACACAAAACAAACACGCCCGCTGTGCGGCCCAACCCAGGGCCGCACAGCGGGCGTGTTGTGTTTGAAAGCCGGCATTGCGCCGCCCGGCGGGCACTTTGCGCACCTCTGGCGCCGGGGCGGGCATTCAGCCGATGACTTTGATTTTTTTCCACTTGCCCTGGCGGTAGCGCACAAAGAACAGCACGGCGCGCGCCACCCAGTCGGCAATCATGGCCAGCCACACACCCAGCAGGCCAAGCCCCAGGCCCCATTCACAGGCCATCACATAGCTGAGGGCCACGCGGCATGCGAACATGCTGCACAGCGAAACGCCCATGGTGAACACGGCGTCGCCCGCGGCGCGCAGCGAGTTTGGCAGGGTGAAGGCCATGGGCCAGAACAGCACGTTGCCCACCGCGCATGCCCGCAGCACCTGCCCGGCCATCTGCACGGCCTGCGGGGTGAGGTTGAACCACGAAACCAGCGTGTCGGCAAACAGGAACATGCCCGTGCTCATCACCAGCATGCACACATAGCTGGCGCCCACCAGCCGCTTTGTGTAATGTGCGGCCTGGCCTGTCTCGCCCGCGCCCATGCAGCGGCCAATCACCGTAATGATGGAAAGGCCAATGGCCGTGCCCGGCACGTTCACCACGCCGGCAATGCTGTTGGCAATGGCGTTGGCCGCCACGGCCGAGGTGCCAAAGGTGGCAATCAGGTTCAGCACCACCAGCTTGCCTGCCTGGAACATGCCGTTTTCCAGCCCGTTGGGAATGCCCACGAACAGAATGCGCTTAATCATGTCGCCTCGGAATTCAAGGTGGAACACACCCTCCACGCGCACGGCGTTGCTTTTGTGGTTCAGCATGACCATAATGATGATGGCGGCGGCAATGCGCGAGGCCAGCGTGCCAATGCCCGCCCCGGCCGCGCCCATGCCAAAGCCGTAGATGAAAATGGCGTTGACGGCAATGTTGATGACATTCACCACCAAAGAGCAGAACATGGAAACGCTGCTGTTGCCCATGGCCCGGAACAGCGCCGAGCCCGCGTTGTATACGCCCATGAAGGGGTAGGCGGCCGCGGTAATCAGAAAATACACCAGGGCACTTTCCATCACGTCTGCCTCTACATGGCCGAAAATCAGGCTTAAAATGTGCTGGCGGAAAAGAAGGGCGGCAGCCATCAGAAACACAGACACCGCGGTCATGGTGTACAAAAGCTGCTTGGAGGCAAGCTTTGCGTTGCCGGCCTCCCGGCGGCCCAGGTACTGGGCCACCACCACGGCGCCGCCGGTGGAAAGGGCGGAGAAGATCTGAATGATGAGTGTGTTGATATTATCCACCAGCGACACGCCAGACACGGCGGCCTCACCGGAGGTGGTCACCATCACCGTGTCTGCCATGCCCACCGTCATCAGCAGAAGCTGTTCAATTACAAGCGGAATAATAAGGCGCAGCAGCTCGCTGCGCGTGAAAAGGGGGCGGCTGGCGCCCTGTTCGCTCCCCGGCATAAGGGGCATCTCCCTTCCATATTGTTGCATGACACTGTCTTATTGTACTACGCCTTCGCAGAAATGCAAGGGCACAGGCCCCCCTGGGCGAAAAAAACAAAGCCCGGCCCGCCAAAAAAGCGGGCCGGGCCGGTATTTTGCAGAAAAGGCCGGGGCCTAGTGCAGAAGAAAACCTGCCAGCAGGTACCCCACGCAGCTTACGGCCATGCCAAGCAGCCCGTAGGGCAGCTGTGTAACGGCGTGCTCGATGTTATCTATCTTCGTCATGCCAGAGGTAAACACCGTCACATCACAGTAAAAGCACACATGCGCGCCAAACGCGGCGCCCGAAACAATGGCCGCCAGCACCAAAATCATGTTCCCCTGCAGGGCGGCGCAAAGCGGAATGACAATGGCAGCCACGGCCAGCGTGGCGCCCCAGTTGCTGCCCGAGGCAAAGGTGAGGATGGTGCAGGCGATAAAGGTGATAAGGGGCAAAAGCTCCGGGCTCATAAACGGGCGGGCCACAGCCACCACATATTCCGGCAGGCCAATGGCAATGAGGGAATCGCGCACCATGTAGGCCGCAAACACAATGACAATCATGCTGGTCATATCTTTGATGCCGTTCATGCAGGCGCCCATCATCTGCCCCCAGCCGGCAACCCGCATCACAAGGCACATGGCCACCAGAACGGCCAGGGTGAGCATGCAGGCAATAATCACATCGCCCGTGGCCAGCACGGCCGCAATAAAGCAGCCCAGCGGCACCAGAAAGCATGCCACCTGCTTAAAGCTGCCGGTGCCGCTTTCTGCGGCGGGGGCGTCTTCGCTGCCGCTGTTCAGCGCGCGGCTTTCGGGGCCATACAGCTCACCGGTAGCCTGTGCGCGCTGGTAGGCTTTTTTCATGGCGCCAACCTGAGGCAACACGCCCAGCGAAAGCAGAAGGGGAATGAGCAGTGCGGCCCAGCCGTAAAACAGGTAGGGAATGGTGCGGATGTATACTTCCATGGGGCTGCCCAAGGCGGTTACCTCGGGGTAGCCCGCGAACACAGATTGATAAAAAATGGCCCAGGTGCCGAACGGAATCAGGATGCACATGGGTGAGGCGGTGGAATCGGCAATATACGCCAACATGGCGCGCGGAATTTTGTTTTTATCATACAGCTTTGTCATGGTGCCGCGCACGGCGATGCTGGTGAAATCGTCAATAAACAGCAGAATGCCCACCAGCCAGGAAAGCACCAGCGTGCGGCGCTGTGTGGTGGCAAACTTCATCAGTTTATCCGCCACCGCGCCGGTGGCCCCGGTGGAAGACCAGATGCCCAGAATGCAGCCGAACAGCGCCACAAACAGGGCATACCACACGGTGTCCTCGTTGCAGCCCACCGAGTACATCAAATCGATAAACCCGGTGAGGAAGCCGGTTTTATACTGCAGAATGCAGCACAAAAGCGCACCCGCCACCAGCGAGGAGGTTGTGCTTTTGGTTTTGATGGCCATGACAATAATCACCAAAGGCGGCAGAAGTGTCCATGCTCCAAGTTCCATAAAAGCCTCATCCCCTTTGTTCATCTGGCAAAAAGCCCATATTTTTCTGCGAATTGCCCCTTCTCTTGATATGGTATATCCAGCGGCGGGAACAATCAATTCCAGAATCCTGTTATTTTTATGCCGGGCGCATTA